>JBJEKT010000153.1:0-7928 GCA_051878775.1 Bacteroides sp.
TCGCCGTTTTCAATCCCCGAGCCTTGCAGCAAATTCCGCTGCGAGGCTCTTTTTTTATCCTTACTCTTACTCCTTCTATTCGTCATTTTGTCATATGAATAGAGCCTATGAAGGGCTTTTTTTGTTATAAAAAGAAGATTTTCTTATCCAATCTTGTTTTTTTTCTTTTTTTTTGGTCTTTAATCCAAGGTTATTTCGTAATTTTGGGCGCTAATCTGAGATTTGAATTCATTTAATTAATATAACTCCTTTCAATATGGAAAATAAAATTCAAGAGCTTACCGACAAAATCTACCGCGAAGGGGTAGAGAAAGGTAACGAAGAAGCTAAAAAACTGGTCGCTAAAGCTCAGGAAGAGGCCAATCAGATTGTGGATAACGCACGCAAGGAGGCTGAAAATATCCTGGCTGCTGCACGTAAGCAGGCTGACGAGTTGGCAGAAAATACCAAGTCAGAACTCCGGCTTTTTGCCGGTCAGGCTGTCAATGCCCTGAAGTCAGAGATTGCTACGGTCATCACCGATAAGCTGGTATCTGCTGATGTAAAGGCTTTCGCCTCCAATAAAGAATACCTGCAAGCCTTTATCGTGGCCCTCGCTTCGAAATGGAGCACGGAGGAGCCTATCGTGATTGCTACTGCCGATGCTGAGGGACTGAAGAAATACTTCGCCGCCAAGGCCAAGCAACTTCTTGATGGTAAGGTCAAGATTGAGCAGGTCAATGGACTGAAGACTCTCTTTACCATCTCGCCTGCCGACGGCTCCTACAAGGTAAGCTTCGGTGAGGAGGAGTTCATGAGCTACTTCAAGGATTTCCTGCGTCCGCAACTGGTGGAAATGCTCTTTTAAACTTTCCTGCGTATGACGAGCAAATATTATTACTTGGTGGCCGGGTTGCCTGAGCTCTCGCTGGAGGACAACAAGCTCAGCTATACTGTGGCTGACTTCAAGACGGAATTTTATCCTTTTCTCTCGACGGAGGACCAGAAGCTTGTCAACTTACACTACCTCAAGTTTGATAACGCCAACGTGCTGGCCATGCTCCGGCAGGAAGAGGCTTTCGACCCGCGCGGGTGCTTCTCTGCCGAACAGCTGGAAGAGTATATTAAGGCCTTGAAGGAGGGAGATACTTTGCCCGACGCCGTTTTCCCTTCCTATCTCTCGGAATTCATTACAGGCTATTTCCAGCAGGATGCCCCTGCTGGACAGCTGCTCCCTGAGGACCGTCTGGCCAGCCTCTACTATGCGTATGCCATGAAGTGTAAGAACCGCTTCGTGGCGCAATGGTTTGAGTTCAACCTGACGGTGAACAATTGCCTGGTGGCACTGGCTGCCCGCAAGTATAAGTGGGACGTGGCTTCGTGCATCGTGGGTGATACCGCTGTCTGCGAAGCCTTGCGTACCTCTACAGCACGCGATTTCGGACTGAGTGCCGAACTGGACTATCTTGATGCCGTGATGAAGATAGGCGAGACCGAGGAGCTGGTGGAGAAGGAGCGTAAGGCTGACCTCCTGCGTTGGAAATGGATGGAGGAAAATAGCTGCTTCTGCTACTTCAGCGTGGAGCGTCTCTTCGTCTTCCTCATGCAGATTGAGATGATAGAGCGCTGGATTACGTTGGACAAGGAGAAGGGCAACCAAATGTTCCGTCAGCTGATCGCCAACTTGAAGGACCAAGTGAAGATACCTGCGGAATTCAGATAAGAATAATAATTTAAATTAGAATATGGCAACAAAAGGAACTGTTAGTGGTGTTATAGCCAATATGGTAACCCTCGCCGTGGATGGCCCGGTGGCTCAGAACGAGATCTGCTACATCTCGACTGGTGGCGACCGGCTGATGGCGGAGGTGATTAAAGTGGTTGGTTCGCACGTGTATGTTCAGGTGTTTGAAAGTACACGCGGACTGAAGGTGGGTGCTGAAGCCGAATTTACTGGCCACATGCTGGAGGTGACCCTGGGACCCGGCATGCTGTCGAAGAATTACGATGGACTGCAGAACGACCTGGATAAGATGGAGGGCGTATTCCTGAAAAGAGGACAATATACCTATCCGCTGGACAAAGAGCGCGTGTGGCACTTCGTGCCCCTGGCTAAGGTAGGCGATAAGGTGGTGGCTTCCGACTGGCTCGGACAGGTGGATGAGAACTTCCAGCCGCTCAAGATTATGGTGCCCTTCCAGCAGAAGGGGGTATGCACCGTGAAGCAAATCGTGGCCGAAGGCGACTACAAGATAGAGGATACCATTGCCGTGCTGACTGACGAAGAAGGTAATGAGGTGAAGGTGAACATGATTCAGAAATGGCCCGTGAAGCGTGCCATGACAAACTATAAGGAGAAACCGCGTCCCTTCAAGCTGCTTGAGACGGGTGTGCGCGTGATTGATACCGTCAACCCCATCGTAGAGGGCGGTACGGGATTCATCCCGGGCCCGTTCGGTACGGGTAAGACGGTGCTGCAGCATGCCATCTCCAAGCAGGCAGAGGCCGACATCGTCATCATCGCTGCCTGCGGTGAACGTGCCAACGAGGTGGTGGAAATCTTCACCGAATTCCCTGAACTCGTGGACCCCCATACGGGCCGCAAGCTGATGGAGCGTACCATCATCATCGCCAATACGTCAAACATGCCTGTGGCTGCCCGTGAGGCTTCCGTCTATACGGCCATGACCATCGCCGAGTTCTACCGCAGCATGGGTCTGAAGGTGCTCCTGATGGCTGACTCTACTTCACGTTGGGCACAGGCACTGCGTGAGATGTCCAACCGTATGGAGGAACTCCCTGGACCCGATGCCTTCCCCATGGACCTCTCGTCTATCATCTCCAACTTCTACGGTCGTGCCGGCTATGTGAAGTTGGCCAACGGATCGACAGGCTCCATCACCTTCATCGGTACGGTATCACCCGCCGGTGGTAACCTGAAGGAACCCGTGACGGAGAACACCAAGAAGGTGGCTCGCTGCTTCTACGCCCTGGAGCAGGATCGTGCCGACAAGAAGCGCTACCCTGCCGTGAACCCCATTGACTCCTACTCGAAATATATCGAATATCCTGAGTTTGAGGAATATATCAGTGGATTGATTAATGATCAGTGGCTGGGCAAGGTGAACGAAATCAAGACCCGCCTGCAGCGCGGTAAGGAGATTGCCGAACAGATTAACATCCTGGGTGACGACGGTGTACCCGTAGAATACCATGTCATCTTCTGGAAGTCGGAGTTGATTGACTTCGTGATTCTGCAGCAGGATGCCTTCGATGAGATTGATGCCGTTACGCCGATGGAGCGTCAGGAGGATATTCTGAACATGGTCATCGACATCTGTCATACAGAATTCAACTTCGACAACTTCAACGAAGTGATGGATTACTTCAAAAAGATGATTAACGTCTGCAAGCAGATGAACTACTCTCCCTACAAGTCGGAAAAGTATGACGGCTTCAAGGCTCAGCTGCAGGCTCTTATTGACGAACGTAAAGCATAAAAGAAGATGGCAACAAAAGCATTCCAAAAGATATATACCAAGATAACCCAGATTACCAAGGCTACGCTTTCACTTAAGGCTACCGGTGTGGGTTATGATGAACTGGCCACCGTGAACGGCAAACTGGCCCAGGTGGTTAAGATTGCCGGTGACGAAGTGACTCTGCAGGTGTTTGAGGGTACCGAGGGTATCCCTACCAATGCTGAGGTGGTCTTCCTGGGCAAGGCACCTACCATCAAGGTGAGCGATCAGCTGGCTGGACGTTTCTTCAACGCCTTTGGTGACCCCATCGATGGCGGTCCGGCTATTGAGGGACAGGAGGTGGAGATTGGTGGTCCGTCAGTGAACCCCGTGCGCCGTAAGCAACCCTCTGAACTGATTGCTACCGGTATTGCCGGTATCGACCTGAACAATACGCTGGTATCGGGCCAGAAGATTCCCTTCTTCGCCGACCCTGACCAGCCCTTTAACCAGGTGATGGCCAACGTGGCCCTGCGTGCTGAGACGGACAAGATTATCCTGGGTGGTATGGGTATGACCAACGACGACTACCTCTACTTCAAGAACGTCTTCTCCAACGCCGGCGCGCTCGACCGTATCGTCAGCTTCATGAACACTACTGAGAACCCGCCCGTTGAGCGTCTGCTGATTCCCGATATGGCCCTGACCGCTGCTGAATACTTTGCCGTGGAGAAGAACGAGAAGGTGCTCGTGCTGCTCACCGACATGACCTCTTACTCCGATGCCCTGGCCATCGTGTCCAACCGTATGGACCAGATTCCTTCGAAGGACTCTATGCCCGGTTCGCTCTATTCTGACCTGGCCAAGATTTACGAGAAGGCGGTGCAGTTCCCCTCGGGTGGCTCTATTACCATCATCGCCGTGACCACGTTGTCGGGCGGCGACATCACTCATGCTGTGCCTGATAACACCGGTTACATCACCGAGGGTCAGCTCTTCCTGCGCCGCGACAGTGATATCGGTAAAGTTATCGTTGATCCGTTCCGCTCGTTGTCACGTCTGAAACAGCTCGTTACCGGCAAGAAGACGCGTAAGGACCACCCGCAGGTGATGAACGCTGCCGTGCGCCTCTATGCCGATGCCGCCAACGCCAAGACCAAGCAGGAGAACGGTTTCGACCTGACCAACTACGACGAACGTACCCTGGCTTTTGCTAAGGATTACTCCAACCAGCTGCTGGCCATCGACGTCAACCTCGATACCACTGAGATGCTCGACGTAGCCTGGAGCCTGTTTGGCAAGTACTTCAAGCCCGAAGAGGTTAACATCAAGAAGGAACTTGTCGATCAGTACTGGCCGAAAGCATAACCCCGATTCACTAACGATAAATCACGAATAAAGTGGCTATTAAGTTTCAATATAACAAGACCTCGCTCCAGCAACTTGAGAAGCAGCTCAAGGTGCGCCAGCGCACGCTCCCGATCATCAAGAACAAGGAGAGTGCCTTGCGCATGGAGGTGAAGCGCTGCAAGACCGAAGCATCGGAGTATGAAGCGAGGTTGGAAAGAAGTATCCAAGCTTACGAAGCCATGTTTGCCCTCTGGAATGAGTTTGACGCTTCGCTGCTGCGGGTGGGCGATGTCCATCTCAACGTGAAGAAGATAGCAGGCGTCAGGGTGCCCCAGCTCGACGAGGTGGAGTTTGAGGTGAAGCCCTACAGCCTGTTCAACGCCCCCAAGTGGTATGCTGACGGCATCCAGCTGCTCAAGGAGTTGGCCCTGACTGCCATCGAACGCGAGTTCATGGTAGCCAAGCTGAACCTGCTGGAGCATGCCCGCAAGAAGACCACGCAGAAGGTGAACCTCTTCGAGAAGGTGCAGATACCTGGCTATCAGGATGCTTTGCGAAAAATCAAACGATTCATGGAGGATGAGGAGAACCTCTCCAAGTCTTCGCAGAAGATCATGAAGTCACATCAGGAGAAAAGAAAGGAGGCCGAGGCATGATTACCAGAATGGAGAAACTTACTTTCCTGATCTACCACAAGGCGTATGAGACGTTCCTGGACCAGATCCGCGAACTGGGCGTAGTACACATTGTGGAGAAGCAGCGTGGTGAGCCCGATGCCGGATTGCAGCAGGCTTTCCTGAAGCGGTCGCAATACAAGTCGATGCTTCAGAAGATGGATGCACTGGCAGAAAAACAGCACGATGCACATATATATAATAAGGAGAAGGATTCCGAAGCACTTGTCAAGGAGTACGAAGCCCTGCAGAACCGCATCATGGAGCTCCAGCAGCAGATTCCTGCCATCAGTAAGGAGATAGACCAGATGGAGGTGTGGGGTGAGTTCGACTGGGCCCGCCTCAAGCAGTTGGAGCAGGCCGGCTGGCTGATTCGCTTCTACAACTGCTCGGAGAAGGACTTCCGGGAGGAGTGGGCTGACCAGGTCGTAGTGGTGCGCCGCGAGAGTGGCCATATCTACTTCGTAAGCGTCAGTCATGAACTGATGGATCTGGGGCTGGAACCGCTCCGTCTGCCTGCATCAAGCCTCTCGCAACTCGTGCAGAAGCTGGAAGATGCCAAGCAGGCTCTGACAGATGTGCAGGTTACGCTCAAGCAGTTCTGCCAGAAATACTACAATACGTTGGCCGAGGCCAGTGTGCGTCTGCAGAACGACATCGACCTGATGCAGGTACGTCTCAGCAGTGAGGCGCTGGCAGAGGGTGCGGTGGTGCTGCTCGAAGGGTGGGTGCCCGAGGATGCGGTAGATCCGGTCAAGCAGTTGCTTGAAGCTCAGGAGGTCTATTACGAGATGCGTCCGGCCTGCAGGGAGGATAATCCTCCCGTCAAGCTGCGCAACAACGCTTTCACCCGCATGTACGAGGTGCTGACCAAGATGTACGGTATGCCCAGCTTTACCGACTTCGACCCCACACCGATAGTGGCACCCTTCTTCTCGCTCTTCTTTGCGTTCTGTATGGGTGATGCCGGTTACGGTTTGGCATTGATTGCCCTGGGCTTCTTCCTCAAGAAAAAACTGGGCAAGGATATGGCCGGTATGATGAACCTGGTGATTACACTGGGTATCTTCACTACGGTGTTTGGAGCCGTGCTGGGTACCTTCTTCGGCATGAACCTGCTCCAGTCAGACCTGCCCCAGCAGATTAAGCAGTTCATCATTGCCGGCAACGTAGAGCTCTTCGGCTCGACGTACGACAAGCAGATGATTCTTGCGCTGGGCATCGGTGTGGTGCATATCTCCATTGCCATGACCGTGAAGGCCATCAACAGTACCGTGTTCTACGGCTTTAAGGAGTCGCTGAGCGCCTGGGGCTGGTGGTTGCTCATCGTGGGCAGCGTGGTGGTCGGTACGCTTAGCTTCCTCAGCGTCATTCCTGCCGAGGTGTCCAAGTGGGCCTTCATCGGAGTGGGTGGCGTAGCTGCCATTGGCATCTACCTGCTCAATAACCTCCACCGCAGCGTATTGGTTAACGTGGGTGCCGGTTTGTGGGATACCTACAACATGGCCTCCGGTCTGTTGGGTGACATCCTTTCCTATGTCCGTCTGTTTGCCCTTGGCTTGGCTGGTGCTATGTTGGGACAAACTTTCAACAGCCTGGCGCTGATGGTGGTCGATGGACAGGAAGGCATCGGTTTGGTCTTCGGGTGGATAGGCTTTGGATTGATTATCCTCGTGGGGCATACGCTCAACATCGCGATGTCCTGCCTGAGTGCCTTTGTACACCCGCTGCGTCTTACCTTCGTGGAGTACTTCAAGAATGCTGGTTACGACGGCAAGGGCGTAGAATATAAACCCTTCAAAAAATAAGAAACAAGAAAAAAACAAAGTAATAACGAAACATTAAAAACAAAAAACATTATGAACGAATTATTCGGTTATCTGGGTATGGGCCTCATGTTGGCCCTCTCTGGAATAGGAAGTTGCTATGGTACTACCATTGGTGGTAATGCTGCAGAAGGGGCGTTGAAGAAAGATCCCTCCAAGTCAGCTGCTTACATGATTCTTTCTGCTCTTCCTGCTACACAGGGTCTTTACGGTTTTCTGGCTTTCTTCCTGCACTTCAGTAAGGTGGCACAAAATCCTCTGTTGTGGGGTGGTGTAGGTATCGGCGTAGGTCTGGTATGCCTCTTCTCCGCTATCCGTCAGGGTCAGGTTTGTGCCAACGGTATTGTAGGAGTATCTCAGGGTCACGACGTGCAGACCAACACCATGATCTATGCCGCTCTGCCCGAGTTCTACGCCATCTTGGCCCTTGTAGCCACCTTCTTGGTATAAAATTTCGTGCATCTGGCTGCTGAAATGTGGGGATGGCAAATGTCCCCTTTCAGCGCCTTTTGGAGTCAAGAAACGCAAGCGAAAATCTCGTTTGCGTTTCTTTTTTATAAAAAACTCGTTTAAAAGGTTATTTTTCAAAGAATAATGTGTAATTTTGCAGCCGGAAATTTTTTAAGATAAGAGATTGT
>JBJEKT010000154.1:0-1842 GCA_051878775.1 Bacteroides sp.
CACGTCTTTCCAATTGGGAGTGTTTACATTACTAACTTTAATCTTCATATTATATTAATTGTTGATTAATTATTATTCCTTATATATACTTATAACTCGTAGCTCGTAACTCTTACTTGCTCCGCAGCAAGCGCTGAGCAGCATGGCGAAGAGCCACGTCGTAAGCCTGATAGTAGTAGATGATAAAGTGCTTCCACAGGGCCTGTTCAGCTACCTGGGCAGCGTGCTTACGTATCAGGTTCACCTCCTTATCGCTCTTTCCGGAGAATTCGGAGATGGTATCCTTGATGGCGTCGGCCACCTCGCTGTAGTTGTAATCGGAGCGGTGAATTACCTCCACACCATCCTTGAGTCCGCCGTTCAGCTTCAACCCCTTGACCCAGCGGCCAAATCCAGCCAGGTCGGTGGTGATGGTGGGTACACGGAAGGCTACGCTCTCCAGCGGAGTGTAACCCCAAGGTTCGTAGTATGAAGGATAGCAGCTGAGGTCCTGCCCGAGAATGATATCATAATAATGCAGGTTGATGATTCCATCCCTGCCATCGAGGTAACAGGGAACGAAGATGACCTTGACATTGTCCTCGGGACTGTTGTTCATGCCGAGGTACTTCAGCATGTCGAGCACCTGGTCGTGGGTCATGTTACGGAGCCAATGGGTAATGAAGGGGCACTCCAGGGGCGTGTCGTACGTCTTCTTGCTAGCCAGACGCTTCTTCAACTCTTCACGGGGCTCCCCTACCCAACCGGGCACATTGACAAAGGCCAGCACCTTCTTCTTCAGGTTCTTATCGCGATTCAGGCGGTTGAGCGTCTCCAGGAAGACGTTGATACCCTTATTCTTAAATTCGTAGCGTCCGCTGGTTCCGATAATCAGCACGTCGTTGTCAATCTGCTGACCGAGCAGGCAGTTAGCCAGATGGAGCAGGTTCTGACGAGCCTTGCGGCGCTTGGTATTGAAGGTGGTACCCTGGGGGACAAAGTCGTCCTCAAAGCCGTTCATCAGAATGACGTCGGCCTCCTTGTCGAGCAACTCCTTGCACTCGGTATTGGTAATCTCACTCACGGTGGTGAAACAATCCACGTTGTGCGCAGTCTGCTTCTCGATGGAGTGCTTCGACTCCATGTTGAGCTCACGCGCCATCTGATCGCCATTGTAAGCGAAAAGATAATCGTAAAGGGGTTTATTGTTGCCTGCAATGGAACGTCCTATCGACGTAGCGTGCGTAGTAAAGATGGTGGCAATCTGCGGAACAGCCTTCTGCAGATAGAGGGCCGCCATGCCAGTCATCCACTCATGGGCCTGAAAGACCACATTGTCATTCTCAGTCAAGTTAAAACGGTAAAAGCTCTCGACCACCTTGCCGGTAGCATAAGCAAACATAGAGGCTTCGTCGTAGTCGCCATAAGCATGAAGCGAATCCACCTGGTAGTTGTTCCACATTTCGGTATAGATTTCGTTCTTCATGGGGAAGAAAGGCTGGAAATCAACCAAGATTACGATGGGTTCACCAGGAATGTTCCAACGTCCTACACGAACCTGCAGCTTTTCTTCTTCTACTGCGTGCTGCTTCCAAGCTGCACACAGGTTGTCATATTCAGTAAAGAGGGGATTCTCTTTCCCCTTCCAAAAGTCAGGACCTATAAAAACCAGTCTGTCAAGGAATTTAGCTTGCAGCGTATTTGCACGCGTTGACAGCACCGTATAGATACCTCCTACCTTATTACACACTTCCCAACTAGCTTCAATCACATAGTCGGGGGTTAGTAATTCTTGTGCCATAAATTTAACAATCTCTTATCTTAAAAAATTTCCGGCTGCAAAATTACACATTATTCTTTGAA
>JBJEKT010000155.1:0-32193 GCA_051878775.1 Bacteroides sp.
CACTCGATGCCATCATTGCCCGCTATACGGCTGAAAAACCGGTCTATGACTTCATTGCTCCAGGTGATGGCTTTGGTCACACCTTCTGGATCATTGACAAGGCAGAAGACATTGCAGCCATCACAGCTGAATTTGCTAAGATGCCTGCGCTCTACATTGCTGACGGTCACCACCGCAGTGCAGCTGCTGCCCTGGTAGGTGCGGAGAAGGCCAAGCAGAACCCCAACCATAAGGGTGATGAGGAGTACAATTACTTCATGGCCGTCTGCTTCCCTGCCAACCAGCTCACCATTATCGACTATAATCGCGTAGTGAAAGACCTCAATGGCCTTACAGCAGACGAGTTCCTCAAGGCTGTGGCTGAGCATTTCGACGTAGTAGAGAAAGGTACGGAGATTTATAAACCCGTAGCCCTGCACAACTTCTCTCTCTACCTGGAGGGAAAATGGTACAGCCTTACCGCCAAGCCAGGTACGTATGATGACAATGACCCGATTGGTGTGCTCGATGTGACTATCTCGTCCAACCTTATTCTCGACCAGGTTCTGGGCATCAAGGACCTCCGTTCCGACAAGCGCATTGACTTCGTAGGCGGTATCCGTGGCCTGGGTGAGTTGAAGCGTCGTGTAGATAGTGGAGAGATGAAGGTGGCTTTGGCGCTCTATCCCGTCAGCATGAAGCAGCTGATGGACATTGCCGATACGGGCAACATCATGCCTCCCAAGACGACATGGTTTGAGCCTAAGCTGCGCAGTGGACTCATCATCCATAAATTGGCATAACTCGTATCCTTTTTGATTCATAGGGGGCAGCCCGTCCGTTGTTACGTGAAGCGACGGAATGGGTTGCCCCTCTTTTTTATCTATTGGTGCCCATCTATTTCCGCTTTTCCCGTGAACAGATACATGCCTCACCTTGTTGTATGATTGAAGATTGATATACATAATAAATTAAGGAGAATGGTTATGAAGAAATGGATGATTGGCCTGTTGATGCTTTGTGCAGCACAGGGTGGGGCATCTGCTGCTTGGGGATGCACCGGTATTGCTTTAGTGGCAAAGGATGGAAGTAGGGTGCAGGGACGCACCATTGAGTGGGCACGCGAGCGGTTGCCGAGCTATGCGGTATGTATCCCGCGCGGACACGAGATGCGCATGATGTTGCCAGATGGAAAGGCAGGCTCCACGCTGAAGGCGCAATGGGGTGCTGTGGGGTTGGCAGTGAGTCAACCGGATTTTATTGCTGAGGGAATCAACGAGCGAGGGCTTTCTGTAGGGCTCTTCTTCTTTCCCCGCTACGGCAGCTACGAAACCTATCAGCCACAACGGACAGCCGAAGCGATAGGCGATTTGCAGCTCACGGCCTGGATGCTGACGCAATGTGCCACCATTGATGAGGTGAAGCAGGGACTCCTGCACCTCCATATCGTAGGGCTGAACGAAGGGTCAGTCATTCATTGGCGACTGGCCGATGCTGAGGGCAGGCAAGAGGTGCTTGAAATTGTAGGCGGCGAGCAGCATTGGTTTACCAATACAGTAGGCGTGTTGGCCAATGGTCCAGGTTTTGCCTGGCACTTGACCAACCTCAACAATTACGTCAACCTCTATCCTGGAGATGCTCCCATAGGTATGGTAGGTAATTTCACCATCCGTCCCATCAGTGGCAGTTCGGGTATGCTGGGATTGCCTGGCGATATGACCTCGCCCAGTCGCTTCGTGCGGGCAGCCATGTTGCGGCAGACTGCGCCCATTCAGCCTGATGGATGGAGTGCTGTAAGACTCTGTTTTCACCTGCTCAACAGCTTCGATGTACCCATTGGATTGGAGCATCCGATGTATGAGAGTCCCGACCTGCTGAGCGCAACACAATGGACATCGGTAATTGACTTGACCGCCTTGCGCGTCTATTACCGCACGGCACAGCAGAGCACCATCCGCTGCATCGACCTGCACAGCATCGACTTCAGTAGCACGCCTTACGTCAGCCGTCCACTCGACGATGGCGAAGAGGAGCCCGTCAAGATGGTGCGCTGGTGAATGAATCAGGACGAAATAATGCAATAGATACAGTTTCCTGTATTTGTTGCATTATTTTTTCATGATTAATTTGTACCTTTGTCCGCGTGTGGCAGGCAGATTCACATGTGCAAGATAGAAGGACTAAGAAATAATGGACTTGGTACGAACATATTCCATCACGGAAAATGGGCACATACGCTTTGGCGGGTGGATTGCCGGAGGTGAAGGAACTCACGGACGATACGCCACAGTTCATCAAGGAATATTGTGACTTCTACAAGTGTCTTTCCACAGGCTACTTCGGCACATTGGTTAAGACACCCCTTCTGCAGATAGGAAGGTCTCGTGACAGAACAAGAAGATAAGACTGTTGGGGCATGAATCATCCCTCGGTGAAGGTTTTGCAAAGAATTGGATAATATATTGGTAATCCTGTTGGCTGAAATGTACTATCTTTGTAGCCGAGAAGGAAACTAATTGTTATACCTATTAATAAAACATCACCATGACAAAAAAACTCATTGCATTGGCAGGCTTTTGCTGCCTCGTTTTGTCTGCGATGGCTCAGACGCTCTCCGTCCATACGCCACGCACTACGCTCTTGCTCTCTGCACCGCAGGGAGAGAAAGCTAAAATCATCTATTACGGTAACCGCCTCACTGGTACCGACCTCGACATGGTTGCCCGTGTAGAGCAGGCGCAGGATGCCTATCCCGCTTATGGATTGAACTGCCCCGTAGAGGCTGCCCTCGCGGTGCAGCACCCTGATGGCAACTGCTCGCTCGACCTTGTCGTGGAGCAGAGTGCCCAGCGTGAAGAGGCCGACTACGTACTGACTACCATCGTCTTGAAGGACCGGATTTATCCCTTCCAGGTTTCATTGCTCTATAAGGCGTGGAAGGATGCCGATGTGATTGAGGCATGGAGCGAAATCTCTCATCAGGAGAAGAAGCCCGTACGCCTGCAGCAGTTTGCCTCGGCCTACCTGCCTGTGCGTCGCGGCAAGGTATGGGTATCGCATCTCTCCGGCTCATGGGCCAATGAGGGATTCCTGACGCAGGAGCCCTTGAACCCGGGCATGATGGTCATTAAGAACAAGGATGGCGTGCGCAACTCGCATACCGACCATGCCGAGATTATGCTCTCGCTGGATGGCAAGCCTCAGGAGAACAGCGGACGCACCATCGGTGCAGCCCTCTGCTATAGCGGAAACTTCAAGCTGCGCATCGAGACACATGATGATGAGTACCATCATCTCTTTGCAGGTATCAACGAAGAAAACTCATCCTATCTGCTGGCCAAGGGAGAGACCTTCGTCACTCCGGCTCTGGCCCTAACCTACAGTGATGAGGGATTGAGCGGAAGCAGCCGTAACTTCCATCGTTGGGCACGTCAGCATAAGCTGGCCAATGGCAACAAGCTGCGCAAGATTCTGCTCAACAGCTGGGAAGGTGTCTATTTCGACATCAACCAGGAGGGCATGGAGCAGATGATGGCCGATATCGCCTCGATGGGCGGTGAACTGTTTGTGATGGACGACGGCTGGTTTGGCGACAAGTATCCCCGTAATAACGACAGCTCGTCGCTGGGCGACTGGGTGGTGGATCAGCGTAAACTTCCCCTTGGTATCCAGGGGTTGATTGATGCCGCTGACCGCAATCGCATCAAGTTCGGTATCTGGATTGAACCTGAGATGGCTAATACCACAAGTGAACTCTTTGAGAAGCATCCTGACTGGGTCATCAAGGCGCCTGGTCGTGACCTGGTACTTGGACGAGGTGGAACGCAGGTGGTGCTCGACCTGAGTAATCCTGCCGTACAGGACTTCATCTTCAACCTCGTAGATGAACTGATGACTAAATATCCAGCCATCGATTACATTAAGTGGGATGCCAACATGGCAGTGATGAACCACGGCTCGCAATACCTCCCTGCCGACAAGCAGAGTCACCTCTACATCGCTTATCACCGTGGCTTCGAGCAGGTATGCCAACGTATCCGTGCCAAGTATCCCGAACTCACCATCCAGGCCTGCGCCAGCGGTGGAGGTCGTGCTAACTATGGTGTTCTGCCTTACTTCGATGAGTTCTGGGTGAGTGACAACACCGATGCCCTGCAGCGCGTCTATATGCAGTGGGGTACCAGCTACTTCTTCCCTGCCATTGCCATGGCTTCGCACATCAGTGCAGCTCCTAACCACCAGACCTCGCGTGTAGTTCCCATCAAGTACCGTATAGATGTGGCCATGAGCGGTCGCCTCGGCATGGAGATTCAGCCCAAGAACATGGCCGAGCAGGAGAAGGAGCTCTGCCGCAAGGCCATCACACAGTACAAGCAGATTCGTCCCATCGTGCAGCAGGGTGACATCTACCGTCTCCTTTCACCATACGACAAGCAGGGTGCTGCCTCGCTGATGTATGTGGCTCCAGAGAAAGACCGCGCCGTATTCTATTGGTGGAAGACGGAGCAGTTCGTCAACCAGCACCTGTCGCGCATCCCCATGGCAGGCTTGGATCCTAATAAGCTCTACCGTGTGACGGAGCTCAACCGCATTGACCCGGAGGCGCTGCCCTTCGAAGGACTCTCCTTCAGCGGAGCCTACCTGATGGCCAACGGCCTGGAGTTGCCTTACTATCACCGTTTGCCTTATCACTACGACTACGCTAGCCGTGTGTTGCTGCTTGAGGAGATGAAGTAGCTCTCTCTTTAGAATCAATCAGTACGCCCTTTCCTCTGCAGGACTGGGCGTACTTTTTTTGAGGTTGAATCCATCCGTTCTGAACAGTTAACACCCCATTCGTGAACAGTTAACTCCCCAGCCGTGAACAGTTAACTCTTCAGCCGTGAACAGTTAACTCATCACGGCTGAACATTTTTGCCTCTCTTTATTTAAAAACAATCTAAATAATTTGTATGCTATGGACAATCGTTGTATATTTGCGCCGGATAATAATGATGTGAATTATGCGACTGTCAGAGTTGAATACAGGTGAGAAGGGTGTCATCGTCAAGGTGATGGGACACGGAGGCTTCCGCAAACGGATTGTAGAGATGGGTTTTGTGAAGGGCAAGAGTGTGGAGGTCGTGCTCAATGCCCCGTTGAGGGATCCCATCAAATATCGTGTGATGGGATATGAAATATCGTTGCGCCGGCAAGAGGCGGAGATGATTGAGGTGATGAGCGAACAGGAGGCATTGCTCCAATCCGCTCCTCCCGCGCCTCTGGAAGGGTTGACCGAGGAGGTGCATCTCTCAGAGGAGCAGATGAAACGCATGGCCCTTGGCAAACGTCGTACTATCAACGTGGCCCTGGTGGGTAATCCCAACTGCGGCAAGACTTCACTCTTCAACATCGCCTCAGGGGCCCATGAGCATGTGGGAAACTACAGCGGAGTGACTGTGGATGCCAAGGAGGGCTTTTTTGAGTTCCAGGGCTATCACTTCCGGCTGGTTGATCTGCCTGGTACCTATTCGCTTTCGGCCTATTCGCCCGAGGAAATCTACGTGCGGCGTCACATTATCGACGAGACGCCTGACATCATCCTCAACGTCATTGATGCTTCCAACCTGGAACGTAACCTCTACCTCACCACGCAGCTCATTGATATGGACGTGCGCATGGTCATCGCCCTCAATATGTATGATGAGTTTGAGACCAGTGGCAGCAAGCTGGATTACGAGACGCTGGGACGCCTCTTCGGCGTGCCGATGGTACCCACCGTGGGACGTACGGGGAGGGGAGTGGACCAGTTGTTTCACACCATCATCGGCATCTACGAGGGAAGTGACTTCATGGATAAACGCGGTAAAGTGAAGCCCGAAGTAATGAACGACCTGAAGGATTGGCATCAGCAATACGTGCCTGACCATGCCTTCGGCAGCCATTCGGAAGAGGGAAAATCCACTAATTTTTACCGCCATATCCACATCAATCACGGGCCTGAGTTGGAGCGGAGCATCGATGCCGTGAAGCAGGCCATTGGGCGTAACGAGCAGATACGCCACAAGTATTCCACCCGTTTCCTGTCCATTAAGCTGCTTGAGAACGATCCTGAGCTGCAGCAACTCGTGGAGCAGCTGCCTAACGGCAAGGAGATTCTCTCCATCCGCGACAATGAAGCCGAGCGTCTCAAGAGGGTGCTCAACGAGGAGAGTGAGCAGGCCATCACCGATGCGAAGTATGGCTTCATCAGCGGGGCATTGAAGGAGACCTTTGTGGAGAACCGAAAGGATACGGAGCATACCACGCAGGTCATCGACTCCATCGTAACCCATCGAATCTGGGGCTATCCTATCTTCTTCCTCTTTCTCTACCTGATGTTCCAGGGTACCTTCGTGCTGGGCGACTTCCCCATGCAGGCCATTGAGTGGGCCGTAGATGGCATCGGCTCCATGCTACGCACATACATGCCTGATGGCGCTCTGAAGGACTTGCTGGTGGATGGCATCGTGGGCGGAGTAGGTGGTGTAATCGTCTTCCTGCCCAACATCCTGATACTCTATTTCTGTATCTCCATCATGGAGGACTCGGGTTACATGGCCCGTGCCGCCTTTATTATGGACAAGATTATGCACAAGATGGGGCTGCACGGCAAGTCGTTCATCCCGCTGATTATGGGCTTCGGGTGCAACGTTCCCGCTGTGATGGCTACGCGAACCATAGAGAACCGCAAGAGCCGCCTCATCACGATGCTGGTAGTGCCGCTCATGTCGTGCAGTGCGCGCCTACCTATTTATCTTGTGCTGGTGGGAGCCTTCTTCCCTCATCATGCCAGCCTGGTGCTGCTGGCTCTCTATGCGCTGGGTATCTTGCTGGCCGTGCTCATGTCGCGCCTTTTCAGCCGTTTCCTGGTGAAGGGTGACGATACACCTTTCGTTATGGAACTACCTCCATACCGTATGCCTACCTGGCGTACCATTATCCGTCACACGTGGGAGAAGGGGGAGCAGTATTTGCGCAAGATGGGTGGCATCATCATGGTGGCTTCCATCCTGATTTGGGCATTGGGCTATTTCCCGCGTGGTACCGAAGGGATGACCATGGAGGAGCAGCAGTCGGCTTCCTACATCGGACAGATTGGCCGTGCCATGGAGCCTGTATTGGAACCGCTGGGCTTCGACTGGCGGATGGGCATCGGCTTATTGAGCGGTGCTGGTGCCAAGGAGCTTGTGGTGAGCACGCTGGGTGTGCTTTATGCCAATGAACCCGATGCCGACAGCGTAGCCCTGTCTGACCGCATTCCCATCGAGCCGCTCACGGCCTTCTGCTATATGGTCTTCGTGCTGCTCTACTTCCCTTGTATTGCTACCTTGGCAGCTATTCGTCAGGAGTCCGGGAAGTGGCGCTGGGCGCTGTTTGCAGCGGCATATACTACGTTGCTGGCATGGGGTATCACCTTCATGATTCACCAGGTGGGAGGCTGGTTCTTCTGACCATGGGATGGCAAGATATAGCTGTAGTCCTGCTGCTGACCGTTGCTGTACTAGCAGTTTTGAGGCGGATAAGACTTTTTTTTCGCTCAGCAGGAAAAAATAATAATCCCTGTGAAAACTGCACAAGCGACTGTAAACTAAGGGATTCCTATCTGGAAAGGGGATGTAGTTGTGGAGAAGGAAAAAATAATTTGAAGAAAAAGTGCTCAAAATAGTTGTTAGTTCAAAAAAAAGCACTACCTTTGCAACCGCAATCGAGAAACAAACGCTTGCAAACGTACTTTGGTACCTTGGATGAGTGGCTTAGTCAACGGTCTGCAAAACCGTCAACGGCGGTTCGAATCCGCCAGGTACCTCAACTGTTCAATAATCCCATCCGGCAATCTGCCGGGTGGGATTTTGTCGTTTTGATACGTAGTGAATCGTCTCATTTTTACGGTTGGAAGCATAAATTAATCCCTCCATGAATGCCGTAGTGCTGTTCATGGAGGGATTGCTTTTTATGGGGGGGGGGTAGTCAGTTTCAGCTGACTATAGCCTTATTTGATTCGCAGCTTCTTGGCGATATCCTTGGGAAGAGCATTCTTGTGAACCAGGATGTTCATAGTCTTGTAAGCAACGAATGCTTTCGAAGCATACCAGATACCCTTGTACTTGCTGTCTGTGCCCCATGAGTTCTTTACCATGAAGTACTCCTTACCCGTCTGGTCCTTGGCAATGCCGTATATCAGCATGCCGTGGTCATCAGTGGTCTCCCAGTTGTCAAAGGCCTCCTGGCGCATCTCCTGGGTAACGGTTACTTCGGGTTGAGGCTTTGAGGTCAACTCTTCGCGATTGCTCTGGGGCTTCATACCAGTCCAGCGAGCCATGTCACTACCACTCAGCTCGGCAGCCTTCTCTGCATCAGGCATTACAGCGATGCCGTTGCGCGTAAAGCCCTGCTCGCTTACGTCACTACCCCAGGCAAAGGTGTAGCCGGTCTTGATTGCATTGTCCATTACGGCCATCAGCTCGTCAATCGGCAGGTTGTAAGAGAGGCCGTTGCGCCAGTTGTCCTGAATCTCGATATTCATCTTCTCATAGAAGGGGTGATGGGTGTATGAGGTGAGCGATACATAGTCATCGGGGTTGAGGCCCAGCATGGCAGCAAAGCTCTGCGGGGTGTATTCCTTGCCTTCGTAGGTGAATGTCTCGGGGCACTGACCCAGGTAAGTATCGTAGATAGCGCTCAAGCCCTGCTTCCATACGGGAGAGAGTTTGCGCAGATGACCTTTAGCGATGGCATTGACATAGCCACCAGCCACAGCATCCAGCTCATTGTGGACGGGCAGCTTTTCACCATACATGATGCCCGGCATGGCATCTTGCGGTACCAGACCATAGTTCTTCAAGCAGAAGATGGCATCATAGAAGCTACCGCCAGGGGAGAATGAACTGTCACCATGATAGCGCACGTAGTTCACAGCGCGGTCAATCATCGTGTGGTGCACGATGAACATCTCCGACAGGTCAAACGTACCCTTGCCCATACGCAGCAGTTCGCTCTCCAAGAAAGCCACACTGGAGAAGCTCCAGCACGTGCTCGAACGGTTCTGATTCTTAATCGAAGTGATGGGATTTTCCTTCACTGTGGTGAATACAAAGCCTTCATCCTTGGGCTGTTGCTGTGCCACGGCGCTCAAGCTAACAAAGCCCAGCGCGGCAATCCACATGTTTCTTTTCATCATAACGTAATAATTAAATAGGTTAATCTGCCGACAAAGGTACAATAAAAAAATGAGAAAAAGAGATTTTTGGTGATAAAACGAGACTATTCTATCGGAATGCCTTTGTAAAAGTCGAGAATCTTAGTGCAGAACAGGTAGTTGTACTTGGCATTCAGCTCGTCGCTCTGCGCGCGGAGTAGGTTTTGCTTCGATTCGTTGTACTCCACGGCATTGGCTTTGCCATTCTCGTACTTCTGCGTCATGAGGCGGAATGACTCCGTACTGGCCTTTAAGGCTTCCTTGCAACTCACGTACTTGGCTTCGGCTGCTGTGGCGCTGTACCACGCCTGCTGGATCTCTTTGTAAAGTGACTTCTTGGTATTCTCTAGCTGCAGGGCGTAGTTCTGCTGCTGCAGGCGGGCCGAACGTACGCGGTTGCGGGTAGAGAATCGGTTGAATAGGGGTACGCTTAAGCTGAAGCCTACATATTTGTTGAAGTTATCGTTCATCTGCTGGCTGAAGGTGCGGTTGATGGTGGAGTAGTAGCTGGTGCCCAGGCTTCCGTTGAGTGAGAGCTGAGGATAGTAGGCGCTCTGAGCTACACGAATAGCGTAGCGGCTCCCTTCCAGGCGGTACTTGGCTGCCTGGATAGCCGCTTTCTGCGCAAAGGCTGTCTGTGCTATCTCGGCTGGAGGAGAGAGTGGTTTGAGGCTGAGTCCCACATCCGGGTGCTCAAGGTAGAAACCTTCGGGACTCTCCAGCTCGATGAGCTGGCTGAGATCGAGTAGGGCAAGGCGGTAACTGTTGTGGGCCTCTACCTGATTCATCTCGTCCTGTGCCAGGCGTGAGCGGGCTTCGGCAACCTCGGCTGTAGAGGCTTTGCCCAGTCGGTGAAGCGCCTCAATGCGGGCTAATTGCTGACGACTCAAGTCACTCTGTCCTTGCGTCACCTGATGGGTCTCCTGTTTATAGAGCACCTGCAGATAGGCTTGCGCTATCTGGATAGCGATATCCTCCTTGGCTTTCTGCAGGTCGGCCAGGGCTGCCTTGAGGTTGAGCTTGGAGAGGGCGTACTGGTTAGGTAGCTGCATACCGGTGAAGAGGGGGATGGAAGTACCCAGGTTGAGGTTGGTACCGTGGCTGGAGGTGTTGACATAGACGGTAGAGTAATCACCTGTGGCTTCATCCTTGATGGCGGTCTGCGTGCGTCCCCAGTTCCAGTTTTGTCCAGCTGAGGCATTGAGGTTGGGCAGGCGTGCCCAGCGTGCGGTATTGACCTCCACGGCGCTCTGTTCGGCAGCATTGGCAGTCTGCTTGATGGAGATGTTATGTTCAATGGCGTAGTCGATGCACCGACGCAGGCTCCATTCCTGAGACTGTGCAATGATTTGCGACTCTTGCTGAGCCAGTGCAGTAGTGGCTGTCATCGAGCTCAGCAGCAGGGTCACGGCTATGGTTGTTGTTCTGTCCATTTTTAGTTTTTTCTTTTAGTCTTTACTTACTAGCTTTTTTTCTTTTCACTGCCGCGCACTTGTTCGTTTTGCTGCAGGCCCTCTTTTACGGCTATCTTGATGCCATCACTCATGCCTATCTGGATGGGGCGCCGTTCAAACTGCTGAGGCTCGGCCTTTGTGAGCACATAGACAAACGTGGAGTCGCCGCTGAATTCTACACATCCTTCAGGGATGGTCAGTGCCTGTTCCAGTCGTTCAAGCACGATTTCCGCGTTGGCTGAGTAGCCTGAGCGGATGGTGACGCCGCTCGGCGGAGTGATAGCGGCCTTGATTTCAAACTGGTTGGCACCGTTGCTCTCCACGCCCTTAGGTGAGATGTACTCCAGGGTGGCGTCAAACGTCAAACCCTGCAGGGCACCGATAGTGAGCTTCACAGGCATCCCCTCGCTTACGCGCCCCACCTCCGTCTCATCTACATTGCCTCGGAAGATGAGGTCGTTCATGTTGGCCACTGTAGCGATGGTGGTGCCGTCGTTGAAGGTGTTCGACATAATGACAGAGTTACCTACCTTAATGGGTACGTCGAGTATCAAGCCGTCGATGGTACTGCGTATCAAGGTGCTGCTGAATGAAGCGCTGCTCTTGGTGATGCCTTCCTTGACAATCTCAAGATTGTCCTTGGCGGTCTGCAGCTCCTCGCGGGCTTTGTTGACGGTGACCTCTTCCTTCTCGTACTCCTCACGACTGACGAGTTGCTGCTCATAGAGCTGCTTGATGCGCTGGAAGTCAGTTTCTGCCTGACGGGCACTGATTTCGGCCAAGCGCACGCGACTCTCAGCGCTGTTGAGGGTACCGAGTTCAGGAATCACCTTTACCTTGGCTATGACCTCGCCCTTGCGGATGCTCTGTCCTGCCTCCTTATAGACTTCGTCGATGATGCCAGAGATTTGTGGCTTGATGAGCACCTCGTCGCGTGGCTCAACTTTGCCTGTGGCTACAGTACTCTTTACCAGGTCTGTTACCTCGGGCTGATGCAGTTCATATACTTTCACTTCAGGCTTCGACTTCTGATACAGGAAGACGAAGGTCCATACAAAGACCAGTCCAATAGCGCAAAGACCAGCCACTTTAAAGAATTTTTTTGCCTTCATATCGTTTTGAGTTTTTAATGTTGCTTGGTTTGATATAGACTTGGAATCCCAAGTCCTCAGCTTTTCTTCTTAGTATTTCATAATTCTTTCTTAGTTTTTCGTTTTTATCGGGTATTCCTCATTCGTCCCTAATCGCTTCAATCGGTTTGATGGCCATGGCACGGTAGGCGGGAGCCAGACCTGCCAATAGACCTAGTGCGGCAAGGAGCAGGCAGGTGCCTATGGCCATGTAGAATGATACTTGGTAATGCACCTGGATATCGCCTGGAGGATTGGCTGCCGTCTCCAGTACGTGAAGCACAAACACGGCAAACGAGATACCACTCATGCCCGCTACAGAGGTGAGCACGATGCTCTCTGAGAGTATCTGATGCAGTATATCCTTGGGGCGTGCCCCGATAGCTCGGCGGATGCCAATCTCAATAGTGCGCTCCTTGACGGTCACCATCATGATGTTGCTCACGCCGATGGCTCCGGCCAGTAGGGTACCCAGCCCCACCATCCACATCAGGATGCGGATGCCTTTCATCAGGTTGTCCATCATCGAGAACATGGCCTCGGCGTTGAGCATCATCACGGCCTGCTTATCGTCTGGCGCGATGAGGTGTGGCTCCTTGACCACAGCTTCCACCTGTGGCTGAACAGCGGTTACCTTCACCCCCTCCTTGACCGTAAAGCAGACCACGTCCACATCCTTACCCACGTTGTAGGCTTGTTGCATCGTAGAGTAGGGGAGGACGATACTTTCTGATGCCGGTCCCTGGATGTTCATGTTGCCCTCACCATCATTCATGCCGATGATGCGGTAGTAGATGCCGTCCACCTGGAGGTTTTTCCCGCAGGGGTCCTCGCCTTTCTTGAAGAGCGATTCATAGACGCGCTTACCGATGACGCATACCTTGCGTGCTTCGCGCACATCTACATCGTTGATGAAGCGCCCATATTTGATGTCCTGGTGTTCGATGTACTCGTAGTCGGGGTAAAGTCCCTTCACACAGCAACTGTATTTGTTCTCTCCGTAGATGGCGTTCTTGCCCCAGAGAGCAAACGATGGGGTGACCAGGTCAACACCCTCCACGCCCTTGATGCGCTCCACGTCCTTGAGTTCGAGCGACCACCAGCGTCCCTTTCGGAAGCCTTTGTAAGCCTCACTAGTGGGTTGTGCCACCACAAAGGCCGAGTTTTGCGCAAAGCCTTCAAACTGTCGTTGCATCTGCTGCTCCATTCCTTTACCTCCTCCGATGAGGCTGACCAGCATGAAGATGCCCCAAAATACACCGAAGGCCGTCAGCAGACTTCGAGTGCGGTTACGCGTTATGGTGACGAGAATCTCTTCCCACGTGTCTCTGTCGTAAAGTTTCATGAATATAGGATTTTTATATTAATGTATAACAGTAAAAGTGACCTATTTTATCTTCTCTTTTAAGGAGTTAGGGCCTTTATATCGCGTTCAGCGCCTCTATGGGGCGGATGTGGGTAGCTTTGCGTGCGGGGAAGAAGCCGGCCAGGGTGCCTGCCACAATGAGGGTGACCGTAGCTTGCAGGGCGATGTGCAAATCCACCGTAGGATCGGTAAACATGGTTTGCTGGAACATGCCCGCATCCATCGTCTGAGCGCCGAAGTAGCTGTCCATCAACTCCGTGATGCCGATACCTGCCACCATCCCGATGTAGCCAAACAGGGTGGTGATGACAATGCTCTCCGAGATGACTAACCAGAGGATGGAGCGTGGCTTGGCTCCCAGGGCCTTGCGGATGCCGAACTCGTGGGTGCGCTCCTTTACCGTGATGAGCATGATGTTGCTCACGCCTACGATACCACTCAGCAGGGTGAAGATGCCTATTACCCAGATGGCTGTGGTCAGTATGCCCATTGCCTTCTGCGACTGGATGTATTGGCGCATGCGGTTACCTATCCATACGGCTCCCGTATCATCGGGGTCGAAGCGGTGGATGCCAGCCAGCACGCGGCGGTAGCGGCCCTCAAAGTCGAGGTTGCTCTCCTCGTCATTCAATCCGCGTGTGGTGAAGAGAAGGTAGTTCAGCTTGTTGCCCTTGTTGTAGATGGTTTGTAAGGTGGAAAAGGGCACGTAGGCTCCGCGCTGCCCCTGGTCGCCCATGTCGCCGTAGATGCCCACCACCTGGAAGGAGAAGGCTCCCACGTTGATGAACTGTCCCACGGGGTCAGTATGGAGTTGCTTGAACAGGGTCTCTGCTGAGTTCTTGTGGAGTACGATGACCTTGCGTCGTTCGTTGATGTCAATCTCGTTGACGAAGCGTCCAGAAATCAACTTCACGGCCTCTATCTTGATATGTGCGGGCGATACACCAATCAGCGTATTGCTGATGTATTCCGCTCCGTAGCTTATGGTTATGCCGCCTTGGTTCACCTGGCCACCTGTCTCAATCACCTCGTCGGGGAAGAGTCGTTCTGTCTCTGTCAGGTCGCGGTTGTCGAGTTCTACGAAGCGTCCCTCTTTTAATCCATCGTAGGGTAGCTGTGTCCATCCCGGATAGACACGTATTACGTTTAAGGCCCGTTCGCTGGAGCTCTGTTCGAAGGCGTGAATCAATCCGTTACCCGCCCCGAGCAGCACGATAAGCATGAAGATGCCCCATGCCACAGCAAACCCCGTGAGCGCTGTGCGCAGCTTGTTGCGCTTCATTGTGCCATAAATTTCTTGCCAAAGGTCTAACATTATTCTTTTGGGATTAATGATTAGGGATAAGGTTTCGTTATTTCATCAGTCCGTTCTGGCCGAAGGGTGAGGCGTTGTGGTCAATGTTCTCTTCGATGCTGCCTATGATACCATCCTTGATGTGGATGATCTTGTCCGTCTGGTTGGCCACGCCACTTTCGTGCGTCACTACCACGATGGTCATTCCCTCAGTGTGGAGCTGCTTAAGAATCTGCATGACTTCAACAGAAGTCTTGCTGTCAAGGGCTCCGGTAGGTTCATCGGCCAGGATGATTTTGGGCTTGGCTATCAGGGCACGGGCTATGGCCACACGTTGTTTCTGTCCGCCACTCATCTCGTTGGGCATGTGGTAGGCCCACTCTTTCAGGCCCAGCTTATCCAGATACTCCAGGGCGATGGCATTGCGTTTGCGTCGGCTCACACCTTGATAGAACAGAGGCAGGGCAACGTTCTCCATGGCATTTTTGAAGGAGATGAGGTTGAATGACTGGAAGATGAACCCGATGGTTCGGTTACGCAGCTCGGCGGCACGATTTTCACTCAGGTCTTTGATGAGTGTGCCTCCTAAGCGATACTCTCCTGTGTCGTAGTTGTCGAGTATTCCTAATATATTTAGTAAGGTAGATTTGCCCGAACCCGAGGCTCCCATGATGGAGACGAACTCCCCCTCGTTGATATGGAGGTTGATTCCCTTCAGAACGTGGAGCGGAGTGCCATTGTTGTAGGTCTTGTTGATTTCTCTTAAATCAATCACAATCTCTGTTGTTTTTTCGTTAATACTCTGTTTAAACTCTCATTTGCACAGCAAAATGTGCCTTTTTTGTACTATAAGACGTACCTTTGCTATGAAAAGTTGCATACCAGACGAATTTTTTTTGAAAAAAACTTTTTTATTTCGGAAAAGATTACCAATTTTGTTGTCGTAAATTAATTACTAACCTATAAAAAAGTGTAGATATCATGAATTCTAACATGGAAAAGCCCTTTGTAGTGGGCATAGATATAGGCGGCACAAACACCGTCTTTGGTATTGTTGACGCACGCGGAACTATCGTAGCAAGTAGCTCTATTAAGACTGGTGCGTACGCCCAGGTGGAAGAATATGTGGATGAGGTTTGCAAGAACCTGCTTCCGCTCATTGTAGCCAACGGCGGCGTGGACAAAGTGAAAGGTATTGGAATCGGTGCTCCCAACGGCAACTTCTATAGTGGTACAATCGAGTTTGCTCCCAACCTCCCTTGGAAGGGTGTTATTCCTTTGGCAGCGATGTTTGAGGAGCGTCTCGGCATTCCCACTGCACTGACTAACGACGCAAATGCAGCCGCTATCGGTGAGATGACCTACGGTGCTGCACGCGGTATGAAGGACTTCATCATGATTACCCTCGGCACAGGTGTAGGTAGTGGTATCGTCATCAATGGCCAGTTGGTCTATGGTCATGACGGCTTTGCCGGCGAGCTTGGTCACGTCATTGTACGTCGCGATGGACGTATGTGTGGATGTGGTCGTAAGGGTTGTCTGGAGACTTACTGCTCGGCCACGGGTGTTACTCGTTCGGCTCGCGAATTCTTGACTTCAAGCACAGAGCCCAGTTTGCTTCGTTCTATTCCTGCTGAGAACATCACTTCGAAGGATGTGTATGATGCTGCTGTCAAGGGCGATAAGCTGGCTTTGGACATCTTTGAGTTCACGGGTCAGGTGCTTGGTGAGGCTTTGGCTGACTTCATCGCTTTCTCCAGCCCTGAGGCCATCGTGCTCTTCGGCGGTCTGGCTAAGTCAGGTGAGTACATCTTCAAGCCCATTCAGAAGGCTATTGATGAGAACATCCTTACCATCTACCGTGGAAAGACCAAGCTCTTGATGTCTGAGCTGAAAGATGCTGATGCAGCTGTGCTGGGTGCTAGTGCTTTGGGTTGGGAAATCAAGTAATTTCCTCTTAAGAGATTTGGATTCAATCCATTTATAAAGTACAAGGGCGGGCCTTAAAGGTCCGCCCTTGCTACTTAGATGATATCTGGGTTAGAAACTCTTATATGCCTCACTTCTCAAGCAGCTCCTTGAGGAATGCATCGAGCTCTTCATCGAGCCCTTTGAGTAGTTCATCGTTGACCAACATGGTGTCGTCGTCAATTAGGAGCAACTCGTTGACTGTCTCCTTTTCTTCATCCACCTGCACGAAGGAGTAGGGCTTGATGATGTTGGTATTGGTAAAGTTGCCTGCTCGGTTCATTTTGTCGAGAATAGAGGTCAAGGAGCGGCCTACCTCAACCTCAAAGTCATCGCCAGCGTAGGTCATCCATTCCTCAATAACGGTGTCAGCCAATAGCTTATCGTCATCATCAAAGATAAAAAACTCGCCGGACGTTTGGTTCGGTTGCAGGTGAATATCTGTAATATACGTCTTTTCTTCAGCCAGGCTGAAGCGTTCAAGCGCTTTGTGAATGGTCTGTTCTATTTGTTTCGATGACTGTGAACTTAATATCATGTTGTCAGGCTTTAAAAATTACAGTTCAAAGGTAGCTATTTTTGTTGGATTCATGCAAGGATTTGGCTGAAAATCTTTTCATCGGGCCTCATTTTTTTTCTTTGACCTTATTCCGCGAGCCTTTTGGTTTGGATTTGCAGGCGTTGCATGCCGCTAAGCCGTTGCTGGAGCTCTTGTTCGTAGAGGCTCATCATGACATATTCGGTGCTCTCTGGTTTGGCCAGTTGGATGGCACGCCCAATCCACCGTACTGCCTCCTCAATCTGGTCCTGCATCTCGTAGCCTACACTCAGATTGTAGGCTGCAGCCTTCTTCCGCTTGGTACTTTTTCCCTCAAACTCCTTTTGCCACAAGGTTATGGCTTGGCTCCAGTCGTTCTCGCGTACATAAATCAGGGCATCCCGGAATCCTACGCTGCTACCTCCATACAGGTAACGTTGGCCGCTTCTCCAATGGGGAAGCAGACGTTCCACGGGCAGTGTTCCGGCAAAGTCGGAAGCTTGCTGGCGCACCTCTGCTTCGTTGGGGAGATGGCGACGTATCTCGCTTTCATGGATGGCACTTTCCTCCCAAAAGATACTGTCGTTGCTGTGTATGGTGGCCATGGCATTCTGTCGTCCAGGTAGGTAAACACGCGTTGTGGCATACACTTTGGCATCTACGGTCCCATAGTTTACGTTCCAGCCAGGAAGGTAATGAAGATTACGCTTGCTCTTGATAATCAAGGCTTCAAGAGAGATAAGAAAATCCACATCGAGTTTCCTCGTCAGTAAATCTATCTCCTCAACGGTGAGAGGGTGTGCAGAAATCTGCGCATCCGAGGCCCGGAGCAACGAGTCGCAGATGACCACTTCATCGAAGTAGTTGGCTTCAGCCAGTGTGTTGGCCAACGTTTCAGCAGCTCTTGTTCCGTCACCCCAATAGCTCTTCTCCAGTTCGTTCTCCTCAATCAAGAGCTGTTCGGGCTTGATTACGGGTGTATTGTTGATTACAGCCACGCGTTTCAAGGACTCTGGAAAGCTCACTTCAGCAGGTATCATGTAGTCAATCGTGAGCGGCTCGATGGTTTGACAAGCTGAGAGCAGGCCTACTGCTAAGGCTGACAGCCACAGATTATTTTTCATTCATTCCAATTTTTAGCATCGAAACCACAGATTCCTTTCCGTCAGAATCTGTGGTTTCTAATCACTGAATACTTCTCATGTCTATTTAGACGTTTCTACCGTGGCAGTTTTTGTACTTCTTGCCACTACCGCAGGGACAAGGGTCGTTGCGGCCCACCTTCTGTTCTGCACGAATCGGCTCACGCTTGGGCTGCTCGCGTGTGTCGTGGGCAGCAGCTGCTTGCTGGTTCGGGTCGTTCAGATCTACCTTCTGCTCCTGGTATTTGCTCATGTCTTGGCGTTTCTCTGGAGCAGCTTGGCGCAACGGGATACGTTGCTGTCCGGCACCCGGAAGCGTTCCGCCTACTGGACCACGTCCAGGCATACCACCTAACGGACCACGTCCAGGTACTCCGCCCTGAGGAGCATGGTTTGCAGGAGCGCCTCCCTGGGCAGCAGCAGGTGCGGCAGGGGCTTCTGCCGGAGCCTCCTGTACGGGTATCTGACCGCGCATCAGGATGGAGATGGTTTGGTTATTGATTTTCTCTACCATGGCATCAAACAGCTTAACTGACTCCAACTTGTAAATCAAGAGCGGGTCTTTCTGTTCGTAGCTGGCATTCTGCACCGAATGTTTCAGTTCATCGAGTTCGCGCAGGTTCTCCTTCCAGGCTTCATCGATGACGTGGAGCAGGATGCTCTTCTCAAAGGCCTTGACCACCTCCTTGCACTCGCTTTCGTAGGCAGCCTTAAGATTGCACGAGATGTTGTACATCCGCTTGCCGTCTGTGATGGGGATGAGTATATTCTCGTACATGTGTCCAGCCTTCTCATAGACATCTTTGATGACGGGGTAGGCCACTTGAGCCATGCGCTCCGTCTTGCGCTTGAAGGCTACCATGGCTGCTTCAAAGGCGGCTTCGGCCAGTTTCTCGCGGTTACCCTCGCGGAACTCTTCTTCGCTGAAGGGAGGTTCGATGGCCAGGCATTGCAGCAGGTCGAACTTGCAATCTTCGTAGGTGGGTGTCTCCAGGGCAGATGAAGCACGGTCCCAGATCATGTTGACGATATCCATTCCGATACGCTCACCCATCAAGGCGTGGCGCCGCTTGGTATAGACCACGGTACGTTGCTTGTTCATCACATCGTCATATTCCAGCAGGCGTTTGCGAATACCGAAGTTGTTTTCTTCCACCTTCTTCTGCGCACGCTCTATAGATTTGGATATCATGCTGTGTTCTATCATCTCGCCCTCCTTGAAGCCCAGTTTGTCCATGACCGTAGCGATACGGTCGCTGGAGAATAGGCGCATCAGGTTATCTTCAAGCGATACAAAGAAGACAGACGAACCTGGGTCACCTTGACGTCCGGCACGACCGCGCAGCTGGCGGTCCACACGGCGGCTTTCGTGGCGTTCTGTACCGATAATGGCCAGACCACCTGCAGCTTTCACTTCGGGGCTCAGCTTGATGTCAGTACCACGACCAGCCATGTTGGTGGCGATGGTTACAGTACTGCTCTGACCAGCTTGAGCCACAATGTCAGCTTCCTTCTGGTGCAGTTTAGCGTTCAATACTTGGTGAGGTATCTTGTTGAAGGTAAGCATCTTGGAGAGCAGCTCAGAGATTTCTACACTGGTGGTACCTACCAGAGTGGGTCGGCCCTGTTCGCGCATGGCAATGATTTCTTCCAGCACGGCGTTGTACTTCTCGCGCTTGGTCTTATAGACGCGGTCATTCATGTCGTTGCGGGCAATGGGGCGGTTGGTGGGGATGACCACCACGTCGAGCTTGTAGATGTCCCAGAATTCGCCAGCCTCGGTTTCTGCTGTACCGGTCATACCAGACAGCTTATGGTACATGCGGAAGTAGTTCTGCAGGGTGATGGTAGCGAAGGTCTGTGTGGCAGCCTCTACCTTCACACCCTCCTTGGCTTCAATGGCTTGATGCAGACCGTCGCTGTAGCGTCGGCCTTCCATGATGCGGCCCGTCTGCTCATCCACAATCTTTACCTGTCCTTCGGGGGTGACGATGTATTCCACGTCTTTCTCAAACATGGTATAGGCCTTGAGCAACTGGTTGATGGTGTGTACACGCTCGCTTTTTACAGCGTAATTAGTCATCAAGGCATCTTTTTTCTCCAGGCGTTGTTCGTCGGTCAGTTCCTTTTCATTTTCCAATTCAGAGAGCTGGCTCGTGATATCAGGTAATACGAAGAAGGTGGGGTCAGCCGAGTTTCCGCTAATCAGGTCGATACCCTTGTCAGTCAAATCCACGCTATTCAGTTTCTCGTCGATGACAAAGTAGAGCGGGTCAGTCACCTCGTGCATGCGCTTGTTATTCTGCTCCATGTAGATTTCCTCGGTCTTGAGCATACCGGCCTTGATGCCCTGTTCACTAAGGAACTTAATGAGTGCTTTGTTCTTGGGCAGGCACTTGTGGCTGCGGTATAGAGCGAGGAATCCCTCTTCTTGATCCTTCTTGTCCTCGGAGGCAATGAGGCGTTTGGCATCAGCCAGGTATTGGGTGGCTAATTTCTTCTGAGCCTCCACAAGCCGTTCTACGAGTGGACGGAGCTGTTCGAACAGTTGGTCATCTCCCTTGGGTACAGGACCGGAGATGATGAGCGGTGTACGGGCATCGTCAATAAGTACGGAGTCCACCTCGTCCACGATGGCGTAGTTGTGTTGGCGTTGCACGAGGTCCTTCGGGCTGATGGCCATGTTATCTCGCAGGTAGTCGAAGCCGAATTCGTTGTTGGTACCGAAGGTGATGTCGGCCATGTAAGCTTTACGGCGTGCATCGCTGTTAGGTTGGTATTTGTCAATGCAGTCCACGCTTAATCCATGGAACATGTAGAGCGGGCCCATCCATTCAGAGTCACGCTTGGAGAGGTAATCGTTGACGGTTACCACGTGTACTCCATTGCCAGTCAGGGCGTTGAGGAATACGGGAAGCGTGGCTACAAGGGTTTTACCCTCACCTGTGGCCATTTCTGCAATTTTGCCTTTGTGGAGCACTACGCCACCAAAGAGCTGTACATCGTAGTGTACCATGTTCCAGGTGATTTCATTACCACCAGCCATCCAGTGGTTTTGATAGATGGCCTTGTCGTCTTCTATGCGTACGAAGTCCTTGGTGGTGGCCAGTTCGCGGTCAAAGTCGGTAGCTGTCACGGTAATCTCTTCGTTTTCAGAGAAGCGGCGTGCTGTCTCCTTGACGATGGCAAAGGCCACGGGCAGCACTTCGTCGAGTGCTTTCTCGTAGATTTCGAGAATCTCTTTTTCAATCTTGTCGATTTGGTTGAAAAGAGCTTCGCGTTGTTCCAGTTCGGTAGCTTCCACCTGAGCTCTCAGCTCTTCCACTTTGGCTTTTTCGGCAGCGGCAGACTGGCTGATGTACTGCTTCAGCTCCTTAGTCTTTGCGCGCAAGGCATCGTTGTCGAGCTGCTGAATCGCTGGATAGGCTTTTTTTACCTTTTCAACCCACGGCTGAATCTCCTTCATGTCGCGGGTCGATTTGTTGCCAAATAAGGCACTTAAAAAGTTGTTGAATCCCATATTGTTGTTTCTTTTTGTTTCTTAACTAAGTAATTAATCTTTTTGTTCATGTTTCAGCTGTTTTCTCTCTTATGAGAGGATGCCGCGTTCAGAAGTCGAGTGGCGGCAGCTGGCTTGCATTGGGGGCACGGATACGCATCGCACGGCTTAGGGTGGGGGCGATGCGCTGAGCTGATACAGGCTCAGTGATGCGTTGGGCCTTGATACTGCTTCCCACCAGGATGAGTGGAGTGGGCAGGTAGGCGTTACGGGTGATACGTTGTTGTACCTTGCTGTTTTGTGAAGCGTTCACCCATCCCGAAAGGAGGGTGAGGGTGAGGTTACCGGAACGCTTTCGATGGTAGCTGTTGCTCAGTTTCTCCTGTTGGGGCGACCAGGTGCCGAGTAGCATCCGGTGCCCTGCATAGACACGGTCCACGCCGCTGAATTGCACCAGGAATGCTTCTGATTTTGATTCTATTTCCCTGAGGTCAAGTTGCTTGTTCTCAATGAGCTTCTCGTTCAGGTAAATCTGGTTATTGTAATAGGCTTCTACATACTGCCCTTCCCCATAGGTGGCCATGAGGTACATGTTGAGCAGGGTGGCACAACGTTCGATGTGGAATTCTCCTCCTGGGGTGCGGTAGATGGCTGCATCGGGTGTTTCGGCATCCGAGTAACCTGTGGAGGCGATGCATATCAGGGCGTTGCTCAGTCCAATCTTTTTGTCAATGAGGTCGATGAGCTGTGCGATACTTTGGTCCAGGCGCACGTAGGTGTCTTGCATCTCCATGGCTCCCTCAGAGGCAGAGAGGCGGTTGTAGTTGCCGGCGTAGAAGGTGAGTGCCAGCAGATCGGGGATGTCGTCTTGTCCGATGGTGCTTTTGGAAAGAAGCGTTTCCACGAGCAGGTTCACCTCATCGTTTGCATAGGGGCTTGTTATCAGTCGGCGGAACTTGTTCTCACGTTCTGCATCAAACTTATAGCGGAATGCATTGTCGCGCCATTCGGGTAGGTAACGGTAGCTTTCCACGGGGTAGGAGGGAGTCCACACCAGGTCCTTGATGCGCAAATCTACGGCGTGGCGGTCATTGTATTGGCTTAACCACCAGGGAAAATCGTTGTAATAGGTTGAGCTGCACCACTTTCCGGTTGCTTCATTTATCCAAAAGGCACCATTGGCGGTATGACCTGCGCTTAGTATGGCTGCATCCCTGAAGGGGGCGATGCTATAGACCAGCGCCTTGTTGCGTGTAGCTATTCTGAGTTCATCAGCTATGGTGGTGACCAACAGGTTGTTTGCCGAACTGTTTTCATCCGTATAGTTGCCCATGAAGGCAGCATCGTCCACGCAGTTTACGGGTCGGAGTGTCTTCGTATCAATCCAATTCTCGGCTATGATACCATGTTGTGTTGGAACAGCTCCTGTCTGGATTGTAGCCATGGCCGAGGCCCGGTCGGGGGCTGCGAAGGGCATTTCAGCATAGGTATAGACCTTTCCTTCACGCAGTAATCGCTTGAAGCCTCTTTCGCCATAGAGTGGCGAAAAGTACTCCATGTAGTCCGTGCGAAGCTGGTCGATGGTTAGGGTCACGACCAGGCGTGGCGTAGAGGGCAACGTCTGCGCGTTAAGTCCTCCCGCCGCAATGGCGATAATCGAAGCCAGTATATCTTTTCTAATTGTTCTCATCGCTGTTCTTACTTTTTTTCGCTCAGTTGCTCCTGGCAGGATGGGGCCTGCGTTGATGGCTTAGCCAAAGGTTGGCTAAAGCTCGGGTCAATAAACAAAGTGCCAAATATACGGCAGTTAGCGGAATTATCTGAATTTTTAAGCAGTAAACAATGATAAATAATGTTAAACCGCCTAGATTAACTACTTGATAGCGGCTCAGCAGGCCTTTGCGTACTCTTCGTATGGCACATGGCAGGCAGAAGAGATGGAGTGGATGGAGTGCCAGTAGCATCCAGTTGCTATCTACACAGGGGTGTTGTGAGAAGAGGGCAAGGAAGGCCAGGATGCAGCCTGCGCTACCAGCTGAGGCCAGCAAGATGAGGTCGAGTACCCAAAGTGTCTGTCGGCGCATGATGGTACCTGCTAGTGTCCATACGATAACGGCCATGAGCAACGTGAGTGCGGCAGCCGAGGGGGCAATGAAGTTTCCTTCTGTTGAACGTATTTCCGGTAGGCTGTTCCATGGTATCTCTTTGATGACCAGGGGGCGTTGGCTTCCGTCGGGGGCCTTGATTGTAGCTTGACGGAGGTCATCGCGCAGGCAGAAGGGGACAAACTCCATCTCCCTTTGGGTGATGGGGCGGTCGGCTTTGCTCCCCATGCAGAGGTCCATACCGAGGCGTGACCATAAGGCATGCGTACTGTAGCGGTGGAGTAAAGTGCGGAATGAGATGCTGTCCATCGGTTCCTCCATGCGTTCGGCATAGTGAATCGTACCTGATGAAATAGCCTTTTCGATGAGGTTGCGGGGGCGGGTAGCGCAGTTGTCGTAGAAGAAGTTATAGCGGTAGGTTCTGTTTTCAGGGCGGTAGTTCTCTTCCAGGAGGTTGAGTAGTCGGAGTTTTTCCTCAGAGGTCAGGTTAAGTACCTGTTCACTTACGCTGCGTTCCATCATGGCATATAGGGCGCAGAAGCGTCTGAAGTCATTGATACCGAGCAGGTAGTCAGTCTCTCCCAGGGCAAAGCGCAGGGCGAAGTTGGGCGTATCGAAGTCGAAGACGCCGTAGTTGAATACAGCATCAATTTGAAGCGCTGTATTCTGGTAGCGTATGGCTGTATGGCCGAAGAGGGAATAGATTTCGTCTCCTTGTCCGCAGGTAATCAGGGAGAAGGTGATGCTGTCTGCCTCTTTATTTTGGCTTACCTCAGGCTGCATGAGAGGTGTTGCAGCGCGGGCCGGCATCAGGAGGATGGCCAGCAGGAGTAGCAGCGGTTGCGCTTTGGTCTGTAGTTTGAGGAGATGCATCATGTATTCTATCTATTTAGGCTGCAAAGTTCGCAAAAAAAAATCGCACCACCAAATCCTTGACTGCAAACCTTCAATTCATGAAAAAGGCCGGCTCTATCAGCCAGCCTTTTGGGGAATACTATCCTGTGTAATGTTGCAGACACTACATCCTGTATTATTCAATGATGCCTAATTGGCGGAAGCACTTAGTCAGCTTCTCCACGGCGAAATCCACCTGTTCGCGCGTATGGGTAGCCATCAAGGCCACGCGCACCAGTGTGTCTTGGGGAGCGCAGGCGGGTGGAATCACGGGATTGATGAAGATGCCCTCATCAAAGGCCAGCTTGGTCACGACGAAGGTCTTCTCTGTGTCGCGTACGTAGAGCGGTATGATGGGTGACTCTGTCTCGCCGATTTCGAAACCTGCGTCGCGGAATTTTTTCAATGCGTAATTGGTGATATCCCACAGTTGCTGAATGCGTTCGGGAGAGTTCTTGATGATATGGAGTGCTTCGCGGGCTGCTGCTGTAGCTGCAGGCGTATTGCTGGCCTGGAAGATGTAGGAGCGTGCGTTGTGGCGCAGCCAGTTGATGACCTCCTTGTCGCCTGCTACAAAGCCACCGATGGATGCAAGCGACTTGCTGAAGGTGCCCATGATAAGATCGACATCATCAGTCACGCCAAAGTGGTCACATACGCCACGTCCCTCTTTGCCAAAGACGCCCAGTCCATGAGCTTCATCCACGTAGATGCTGGCATTGTATTTCTTTTTGAGTCTGACGATTTCTGGCAGGTTTGCCAGGTCACCCTCCATAGAGAAGACACCATCTACCACAATCAGTTTGACCGCATCAGGTTCGCACTTTTGGAGTTCCTTTTCCAAGGCATCCATGTCGTTGTGTTTGTATTTCAGCAGAGTAGCAAAAGCCAGACGCCTTCCGTCCACGATAGAGGCATGGTCACGGTCGTCACAGATGATATAGTCTCCACGGCCCACCAGCTGGGGGATGACCCCTTCGTTGACTGTGAATCCGGTGGAGAAGCAGAGTGCTTCATCCTTTCCGACAAATTCGGCCAACTCCTTCTCCAGTTCCACGTGGATGTCGAGCGTTCCGTTGAGCAACCTTGATCCGGCACATCCCGTGCCATATTTTTCGGTAGCTGCGATAGCTGCGTCAATGATTCGTTTGTCGTAAGTGAGTCCCATGTAGGCATTCGAGCCGAACATCAGCACCTTTTTGCCATCCATCAGTACTTCTGTGTCCTGATGTGAGTCGATGGTGCGGAAATAAGGATAAACACCCTTCGCCATAAACTGCTGCGGAAGGTCGTATTTCGCAAATTTTTCTTTGAGTAAATTCATTTACTATCTTATATATTATATTACTTCTCGTACATCAACCTCACAAAGGTGAGGGTATCTCGGTCGATACAGCGTGCAAAGATAGTGAAAAATGTTTTTTCTCACTTTATTTTAGTCGAAAAAGTTGCTTATAAACATAAAAAAACAACTATAGAACCGTTTTTTCGCTGAATTGTATTACTTTTGCAATTCAAATTCATCGTAAAAACAGGCTAAACGTACAACTTTATGTAACATGGAAGCAAGGAAGAGCATAGCATTTGTCATTAACCCCATCTCGGGTACCCAGAGTAAGACGGCCATTGTCAAGCAGGTGGATGAGCTGATTGATAAGGAGCATTTCGAGGTGGAAATAGTCTATACCGAGTATGCGGGACATGCTACGGAGATTGCGGCTGAAAGGGCTCGGAAGGGTTACTTTGCTGTGGTGGCTGTGGGTGGTGATGGCACCATCAACGAGATTGCTCGTTCGTTGGTCCATACGCAGACAGCCCTTGGCATCATCCCCTGCGGATCGGGCAATGGGTTGGCACGTCATCTGCAGATTCCGATGGAGGTGAAGGGAGCCCTTCAGGTCATCAATGGAGCCAAGATGTCAGAGATAGACTATGGCAAGATTAACGATGTCCCCTTCTTTTGTACCTGTGGGGTAGGATTTGATGCCTTTGTCAGCCTGAAGTTTTCGCAGGCGGGTAAGCGTGGTCCGCTCACCTACCTGGAGAAGATGCTCCAGGAGAGTCTGCGTTATAAGCCCGAGACCTACGATTTGGAGATGGATGGCATCTCCTCCCACTATCAGGCGTTTGTCATCGCCTGCGGTAACGCTTCGCAGTATGGCAATAACGCCTATATTGCACCTCACGCTTCGTTGAGCGATGGGCTGCTGGACGTGACGATTCTCGAGCCATTCAATATGATTGAGGCCCCCTCGCTCGCGTTTCAGCTCTTCAATCGCAGCATCGATCAGAACAGCCATGTGAAGAGTTTCCGTTGTCGTTCGTTGCGCATCTTGCGTAAGGCACCTGGGGTGGTGCATTTTGACGGCGACCCGATGACGACCGGTGAGGTGGTAGAGGTTCAGATACTGCCCAAGGAGTTGCGCGTCCTTGTCCCCTCAGAGGTGAAGAAGAGTGCCTTGATGCCCAATGTCTTCCAGCGCGCACAGGACTATATCAGCGGCCTCAAGCAGATCAACGATGCCATCGTAGAGGATATCGCACAGACCAATCGCCGCCTGCTCGATAAAGGCCGCGAGCAGATCAAGAAACTGAAAAAGTAATCTACTGGAAAAGTCGTTTGAATTCCGTAGGGTAGGGGGTCTCAAAGCGGAGCTCTTCACCCGTTACGGGATGGTCAAAGCAGAGCTTGAAGGCGTGTAGCGCCAGGCGGTTGAGTGGGTTGACCTCCTCCAGGCCGTATCGTCCATCGCCTATCACGGGATGCCCCAGGTCCTGCATATGTACGCGGATCTGGTTCTTGCGTCCCGTCTCGAGCATCAGTTCCATGAGTGAATAGCCGTTACCTCGCTTGATGGTGCGGTAATGGGTTACGGCCTCCTTGCCTCCGTCATCCACGGGGCTTGACGACACATAGAGCTTGCGGTCAGTAAGCCAGGAGTGTACGGTTCCCTCGTTCTTCTCCATTTCACCACTAACCACGGCCACGTAGCGGCGGTCGAAGACGATGTCGTGCCAATGGTCGCGCAGTGTGTTTTGCGTCTTCTCATCTTTGGCAAACATCATCAGCCCCGAGGTATCACGGTCCAGCCGATGTACCACATAGACCCGTCTGTGTTGTCCGCTTCGCTTCACGTAGTCGTTGAGGATGGAGATGGCAGTTCGCTCCTTCTGCCTTTCCGTGCTGACAGAGAGCAGACCTTCAGCTTTCTCTACCACAATGAGGTAGGCGTCCTCATAGACAATCTTCAGCAACTTGTGGTTGAACTCATGCTTCCCCTTTTCGCGGCTGATTTGTACCTTCATCCCCGGCTTGAGGGGAAAGTTGTACTGCGTGGTTATCACGTTATCTACCAGTACAATCTGTTTGCTGAGTAGTGACTTAATCTTCGTGCGGCTGGCTTGCGGCATGACCATGGCCAGGAACTCCATCAGCTCCATGGGCTCCTTGACATTGTAGTTGGTATATTGTGCCCTGGCACGGGCATTGGTCTTTACTTTCATCTTTTCTCTAATTTAACCACGTTCTCCACGTGGTGGGTGTGTGGGAACATATCTACGGGTTGAACAGCTGTCACGCGGTATTTCGGGTCAAGCAGCTGTAGGTCTCTGGCCTGAGTGGCGGGATTGCAGCTCACATAGACGATACGTTCGGGTTCAGCACGGAGGATTACATCCACCACATCCTGGTGCATCCCGGCACGCGGGGGGTCGGTAATGATGACGTCAGGTCGTCCATGCTCCTGGATGAACTCATCGGTCAGCAGGTCCTTCATGTCGCCGGCATAGAAGAGGGTGTTGGTGATGCCGTTGATGTCCGAGTTTACCTTCGCATCCTCGATGGCCTCGGGCACATACTCTATGCCCACCACCTGTCGTGCCTGTCGTGCCACGAAGTTGGCTATCGTACCCGTACCCGTGTAGAGGTCATAGACCAGCTCGTTGCCTGTCAGTCCGGCGAAGTTGCGAGCCACTTTGTAGAGCTCGTAGGCCTGCTCGCTATTGGTCTGGTAGAACGACTTGGGTCCAATCTTGAAGCGCAGTCCCTCCATCTCCTCAAAGATGTGGTCGTTGCCGCTGAAGGTATGAACCTCCAGGTCGGTAACAGTATCGTTCACTTTATTATTAATAATGTATAGCAGCGAGGTGATTTCAGGGAATGAGTTTCCCACGTACTGCAGCAGCTCGCGGTAGCGCTCCATCTCCTCGTCAGTCTCAATCTTGCAGACCAGGATGACCATCAGTTCGCCCGTGGTCGAGGTACGTACTATCAGGTTGCGGAGCATCCCCTCGTGAGTGCGCAGGTTCTGGAAGGAGTAGTTGTGTGCGTAAGCATAGTCGCGTATGGCATTGCGGATACGGTTTGATATGTCATCCTGCAGCCAGCACTTCTCGATGGCCAGCACCTTGTCGAATGCCGTAGGGATGTGGAATCCCACGGCGTTCATCTGTTCGTAGTTCACCTCTTCTCGTACCTCCTCTGCTGTGAGCCAGCGTTTGTTAGAGAAGGTGTATTCCAGCTTGTTGCGGTAGCATTGCGTCTTCTTTGATCCCAGGATGGGTGATATTTCCGGCAGTTCAATTTTGCCTATGCGTGTCAGGTTGTCGGTGACCTGCTTCTGCTTGTACTTGATTTGCTCCTCGTAGGGCAGGATTTGCCATTTGCATCCGCCGCACACGCCGTAGTGTTGGCAGAAGGGCACACTTCTTGTCGGCGAATAGCAGTGGAACTTCACGGCCTCCGCCTCGGCATAGTGGTGCTTTTTGCGTTTCAGTTGCAGGTCCACCACGTCGCCAGGTACCACGTAGGGCACGAAGACCACCATGTCATCCACTCTTGCAATGGCCTTTCCTTCGGCGGCCACGTCCGTTATTGTCACCTTCTCCAGCAGGGGAAGTTCTTTTCTTTTTCTTGCCACTTTTTCACCAATCTAATAAATTTGCTGCAAAAGTAACTCTTTTTTCTGAATTAATCCCCACTTTTATTGAAATATGGTGTGCCGTAAAGTTGAATTAGCATTTTCTCCATATTTTTTAGCAGAAATATTTTTATCATTTCGGGATTTTTAATAGCTTTGCACACTCAAACATGAGAAACATAGAATAGATAGTGAGAATCAAAAACCATTTTTTGAACTTAAATAAATTACATGATGGACAAAAAAAGAGTTTATACCTTTGGTAATGGTCAGGCTGAAGGTAACGCAAAGATGCGTGAACAGCTTGGTGGTAAAGGCGCCAACCTTGCCGAAATGAACCTCATCGGTGTGCCGGTACCTCCCGGTTTCACAATCACGACCGATGTATGTAATGAATACTATGAAGTAGGTCAGGAGAAGATTGTAGAAGTACTCCAGGAGGAGGTCAACAAGGCTGTGGCTCATGTTGAGAGCCTGATGAACTGTAAGTTCGGCAGCTTGGAGAATCCTCTGCTTGTGTCTGTTCGCTCAGGTGCTCGTGCTTCCATGCCGGGTATGATGGATACCATCCTCAACCTGGGTCTGAACGATGAGGTGGCTGAAGGCATGGTCAAGAAGACGGGTAACCCCCACTTCGTTTACGACTCCTATCGCCGCTTCGTGCAGATGTACGGTGACGTTGTGCTGGGCATGAAGCCCGTTAACAAGGAAGATATTGATCCCTTCGAGGCAATCATTGAGGAGGTGAAGGCCATCCGTGGCGTGAAGCTCGACAAGGACCTCTCTGTAGATGAACTGAAGGACCTCGTAGCTCGTTTCAAGAAGGCTATCAAGGAGCAGACTGGCAGCGACTTCCCCAACGACCCGATGGAGCAGTTGTGGGGTGCTATCTGCGCTGTATTCCGCAGCTGGATGAACGAGCGTGCCATCCTCTACCGTAAGATGGAAGGCATACCCGATGAATGGGGTACTGCCGTATCCGTTATGGCCATGGTATTCGGTAACATGGGTGAGACCTCAGCTACGGGCGTATGCTTCAGCCGTGATGCCGCTACGGGTGAGAACCTCTTCAACGGTGAGTACCTGGTTAACGCACAGGGTGAGGACGTAGTAGCTGGTATTCGCACTCCGCAGCAGATCACCATTGAGGGCTCACGCCGTTGGGCTGCCCTCCAGGGCATCAGCGAAGAGGAGCGTGCCTCTAAGTATCCTTCTATGGAGGAGGCTATGCCTGAGATTTACAAGCAGCTCGACGCCCTGCAGGATAAGCTGGAGAACCACTATCACGACATGCAGGATATGGAGTTCACCGTACAGGAAGGCAAGCTCTGGTTCCTGCAGACCCGTAACGGTAAGCGTACCGGTACGGCCATGGTGAAGATTGCTATGGACCTGGTTCGTGAAGGCAAGATTGATGAGAAGACCGCTCTGCTGCGTTGCGAGCCTCAGAAGCTCGATGAGCTGCTCCACCCCGTATTCGACAAGGCTGCTCTCAAGAAGGCCAAAGTCATCACCCGTGGTCTTCCCGCCTCTCCGGGTGCTGCCTGTGGTCAGATTGTGTTCCATGCTGACGATGCTCAGCAGTGGCGTGCCGACGGCCATCGCGTAGTGATGGTACGTATCGAGACCTCTCCTGAAGACCTGGCTGGTATGTCGGCTGCTGAAGGCATCTTGACTGCCCGTGGTGGTATGACCTCTCACGCTGCCGTAGTAGCTCGTGGTATGGGTAAGTGCTGCGTATCAGGTGCAGGTGCCATCAATGTTAACTACAAAGAGAAGACCGTAGAAATCGAAGGAACAGTATATAAGGAAGGCGACTTCATCTCCATCAACGGTTCTACCGGTGAAGTTTATGCTGGCGAAGTACCCACCAAGGCTGCTGAACTCTCTGGCGACTTCAAGGCCCTGATGGACCTCTGCGACAAATATACCAAGCTGCAGGTTCGTACCAATGCTGACACGCCCCACGATGCTCGCGTAGCCCGCGACTTCGGTGCTAAGGGTATCGGTCTGACTCGTACGGAGCACATGTTCTTCGACGATCAGAAGATTGTGGCCATGCGTGAGATGATTCTGGCTGACACCGTTGAGGGTCGTGAGAAGGCTTTGGCTAAGTTGCTGCCTTATCAGAAGGCCGACTTCAAGGGCATTCTCGAAGCCATGGATGGTTGTCCCGTCAACATCCGTCTGCTCGATCCCCCCTTGCACGAGTTTGTACCCCATGATCTGGCTGGTCAGCAGAAGATGGCCGACGAGATGGGTGTCAGCGTAGAAGAGATTCAGAAGCGTGTAGCCAGCCTGGCCGAGAACAACCCGATGCTGGGTCACCGCGGTTGCCGTCTGGGTATCACCTTCCCCGAAATCACGGCCATGCAGACGCGTGCCATCCTGAGCGCCGCTTGCGAGCTGAAGAAGGAGGGCAAGAACCCGATGCCCGAAATCATGGTTCCGCTGATTGGTATCCTCTACGAGCTCAAGCAGCAGAAGGAGATCATCCAGAAGACCGCCAAGGAGGTTTTTGCCGAAGAGGGTGTAGAAATCGAATTCGAGATTGGTACGATGATTGAAATCCCTCGTGCCGCCCTCACGGCCGACCGCATCGCTACTGAGGCTGAATACTTCTCATTCGGTACGAACGACTTGACGCAGATGACCTTCGGTTACTCTCGCGACGACATCGCCAGCTTC
>JBJEKT010000156.1:0-7777 GCA_051878775.1 Bacteroides sp.
ATGGCCACCTCGGTAGGTCTGTCGTGTATCTGCGCCCTGACGCTCTGTCCGGCCCTCTGCGCCATGATGATGCGTCCGAGCGACGGCACGAAGAGTGCCAAGAGCTTCAATGGCCGCGTACGTGCCGCCTACAACGCCTCTTACAATGCCATGCTGGGCAAGTATAAGAAAGGTGTGATGTTTGCTATCCACCACCGTTGGATGGTATGGGTATCGCTGGTATGCGCTGTGGTGCTGCTGAACTACTTCATGGCCACCACCAAGACGGGTCTGGTGCCTCAGGAGGACCAGGGTGTGATGATGATGAACGTGAGCTGCTCGCCGGGTACCTCGCTGGAGGAGACCCACAAGGTGATGGCTGAGGTAGAGCAGATTCTGAAGGCTCAACCCGAGATAGAATCTTACGCCAAGGTGACGGGCTACGGTCTGATTTCCGGACAGGGCTCGGCCTACGGTATGCTCATCGTGCGTCTGAAGAACTGGGATGAACGTAAGAACCCGCCCTTCTTCAGTCTGATGTGCAAGCTGGGGTTGAAGAAGTCCACTGACGGCCACGATATCGACGCCGTGATGGCCCGCATCAACGGAGCTGCCTTCCTCATTAAGAAGGCCCAGATCTTTGCCTTCCAGCCCGGTATGATTCCCGGCTACGGTATGGGTAACTCCATCGAGCTGAACATGCAGGACCGTACGGGTGGCGACAAGGCTGTCTTCTACCAGAACGTGATGAAGTTCCTCGGTGCCTTGAACCAGCGTCCTGAGGTGGCCATGGCCTACACATCGTACGCCATGAACTTCCCGCAGGTGAGCGTGGATGTGGATGCAGCCCAATGTAAGCGTGCAGGCATCTCGCCCTCTACGGTACTGAGCGTGCTGGGTGCCTACACCGGTGGCGCCTACGTCAGCAACTACAACCAGTTTGGTAAGGTGTATCGCGTCATGGCGCAGGCTTCGCCTGAGTACCGCCTGCGCGAGAGCGACCTCGACAATATGTTTGTGCGCAACGGCACGGAGATGGCCCCCATCGGTCAGTTCGTGAAGCTGAAGAAGGTGCTCGGCCCCGAGTCGGCCAACCGCTTCAACCTCTACTCCATGATTGCAGCCAAGGTGAATGCCGCCCCGGGCTACTCGTCGGGTGAGGCCATGAAGGCCATCGAAGAGGTAGCCAAGCAGACGCTGCCCACGGGCTACAGCTACGAATACAGCGGTATGGCACGTGAGGAGGCCAACATCGGTGGCGGACAGACCATCATGATTTACGGTATCTGTATCGTGTTGATTTTCCTCATCCTCTCCTGCCTCTACGAGAGCTTCCTGGTGCCCTGGGCCGTTATCCTGAGTGTGCCCTTCGGCTTGATGGGTTCGTTCCTCTTCGCCAAGCTGTTTGGCCTGGAGAACAACATCTACCTGCAGACGGGTGTGATTATGTTGATTGGTCTGCTGGCTAAGACGGCCATCCTGATTACCGAGTTTGCCCTGGAGCGTCGCCGCATGGGCATGGGCATCATTGAGAGTGCCTACTCGGCCGCACAGGCTCGTCTGCGTCCTATCCTCATGACGGTACTCACCATGATCTTCGGTATGCTCCCGCTGATGTTCTCCAGCGGTGCGGGTGCCAACGGTAACTCCTCACTCGGTACGGGTGTGGTAGGCGGTATGGCCATCGGTACGCTGGCGCTGATATTCGTAGTGCCCGTGTTCTTCATCTTCTTCGAGTTCATGCAGGAGAAGATTCGTCCGCCCATGCATCTGGAGGTGGATAAGCAGGTGTCTCAGGAGCGCGAACGCAGCCTGGGTGAACGCAGCGCCTTCAACGAAGAGAATAAGGAGAAATAAGGAATCCATCCCACTGACCCATAAACAGAATATACGAAAACGATGAAAAAGACCATATTAACCCTGATGTCCGCCTCGCTGCTGCTGAGCAGCTGCGGCATCTACACGAAGTACAAGAAGGCTGACGAGGTGCCCCAAAACCTGTATGGCGAGGAGATGACAGCCCAGGTCAGCCAATGGGATGCCACCCATGCCCAGGCCGATACACTCGGCCTGATGGATTGGCGCCAGCTCTTCACCGACCCGCAGCTGCAGGCACTGATTGAGCAGGGACTGGAGCGCAACACCGACTACCTGAAGGCACAGCTCAGCGTAGAGCAGGCCCAGGCCGCCCTGCTGTCGGCCAAGCTGGCCTACCTGCCCTCACTGGCCCTCACGCCGCAGGGCACGGTGAGCAGCTTTGACAAGATGAAGGCCACGCAGACCTACCAGCTGCCCGTAGTGGCCAGCTGGGAGCTTGACCTCTTTGGCCGTCTGCGCAACGCCAAGCGACAGTCGCAGGCTCAGCTGGCCATGACCAAGGACTACCAGCAGGCCACGCGTGCCGCCATCATCGCTGGCATTGCCAATACCTATTATACCCTGCTGATGCTTGACGAACAGCTGGACATCACGCGCCAGACCAGCGAGGCATGGAAAGAGACGGTCCGTTCGGCTCGTGCATTGATGGCAGCAGGCCGCTACAACGAGGCTGGCGTGGCCCAGATGGAGGCTGCAAGCTACCAGGTAGAGGCTTCGGTACTCGATCTGCAGGACAAGGTGAACCAGGTGGAGAACTCGCTGGCCCTGCTGCTGGCTGAGACACCCCGCCACTACAGCCGTGGCAAGCTTGCTGAGCAGCAGATGCCCTCCAATTTCAACATCGGTGTACCTGTAGCCCTGCTGGCTGCCCGCCCTGACGTACGCGCTGCCGAGCGCACCCTGGAGAAGGCTTTCTACTCGACCAATGCCGCCCGTTCGTCGTTCTATCCGCAGATTACACTGAGTGGTAGTGCCGGCTGGACCAACTCAGCTGGTTCGATGATCATCAACCCGGGTAAGTTTGTGGCTGCCGCTGTGGGTTCGCTCACGCAGCCTCTCTTTGCCCAGGGCAAGTTGCTGGCTCAGTATAAGATAGCTCGCGCTCAGCAGGAGGAGGCTTCGCTGGCCTTCCAGCAGACGCTGCTCAACGCTGGTGTGGAGGTGAACGAAGCGCTCACCGCCTGGCAGACGGCCCGTGAGAAGAGCGTACTGATAGCCAATCAGGTAGCTGCCCAGCAGAAGGCGCTCAAGAGCACCACGTTGCTGATGGACTATGGCACAGCCACCTACCTGGAGGTGATGACAGCTCGTCAGAACTACCTCAGTGCCCGCCTGTCGCAGACTGCCAATACCTTTACCGAACTCCAGAGCCTGATTTCACTCTACCAGGCCCTTGGAGGTGGTGCTGAATAAATCTTCTTTTTTCTCCCCCCTCTTTCCCCCTCTCGGGGGATGGAGGTAGTGAGGGCCCTGGGAATCTTTGCCGACTCCCAGGGCCCTCTGCCTTTTTTTTCTCTCTGTTTTTTTTCTTTCCTTATCCCTTATCCCTAATACCTTATCCCTTATATCCCTTATCCCTAAAAGGTTACTCCTTCTTTCGTCTTTTGCACGAGCAAAAGAGAAAGAAGCAAAGAGAAAACTCGCCGGCTGCACCTCCGGGGCTACTCCGAGGGGAGTCGGGCTAAAGCAGAAAAACTCGCTTCGCTCAAACAGGTTTCTGCTTTTTTACGCCCTCGTTTCCCCTCTACGCTTTACGCCCCTCCGATGAGGCCGGAAACTTGATTCCTCTTATGAGACCGGAAACTTGATTCCTCTTATGAGACCGGAATCTTGATTCTTCCGATGAGACTGGAAACTTGATTCCTCTTATGAATAAAATTCGGGGCAGGCAACGGGTAACATGGTAACACCCGTGACCTGCCCCATTTTCATTATCCTATTGTAAACCAAACCTTTGCGACTTAGGCTCTTCGCCTGCTTTCGCCGTTTTTGTTACCTTCAGGGTCCATACCTTGGCCTTGACGGGAGCGAAACGGAGAATCTGCGTGATGGGATTATTGACGATGTTGGAGAACTCACCCTTCTTTATCAGCTGAGTGGCCGTTTCGGGGGTATCGCCCGCATAGAGCTCGTAGTGGGTGATGAGACCCTGACCATCCGTGGGGGGCTGATAGCAGAAGGCGCGTACCTGGCGAGGCTGATCCAGCTCCAGGATGAAGCGGTCAGCCTGCTGCGTCAGCTCGAAGGGGTAAGAGCGGAACTCCTCGCGCTTCTCCGTGATGCCGTCAACGGGCGACTCACCGGCATAGTAGGCCTCTACGTTGCTGATGCAGGGGCAAGCGCGTGACTGCAGGATGCTGATGCGCAGGGCATCGGTCTGCACGGCAGGGAAGCGGAGGATGCGCTTGAAGCCGATGGTGGTGGTCTCCTCGCCGGCATCAATGGGGAGCCACTGGCCGCCAGAAGCATACTCCACGCTGAACTCTTGCACGCGCTGACCCAGAGCGATGTACTCCTGGAGGAGGAGGCGGCTGACCTGCTGCACCTTGGGGAGCGTAAAGGTGAGGGTGGCTGCGGTTACGCCATCGGGCGCGGCCCAGTAGGTATCGGGATTGGCATCGTTGAGAGCCTCGGCACCGAAGCCCTGGCCACGAGTCACACTGGCAGTGGCTTTAGCCTGCAGTAGGAGGTTGTCAGCCAGCTCCTTGTCGAGTATGCGGCGTGCCTCCACCACGTGAGCAGAGTCGATGGGGTGGATGCGTCCCGTCTTGTCGATGGGGAAGTTGAGGATAAAGTTGCCGTTGCGGCCCACGCTGCGGTAGTAGAGGTCCACCAGCTGCTCGGGGCTCTTCACGCGGTCGTCCTCCGTCTCGTGATAGAACCATCCTGGGCGCACGCTGACGTCACACTCGGCCGGTATCCAGGCGGTGCCATCAGGGTGACCCACGGGGAGCGTCTCCGAGCGGTCGTAGCCGGGATAGACCTCCTCCTGGCGGAGGAAGGCCCAGTTGGTGGCGCTGGCAAATCCGCGCTCGTTGCCCACCCAGCGGCATCCGGGTCCACCGTCGCTGAAGATGATGGTCTGGGGCTGGTTACGCAGGATGTGTGCGAATACCTCGGGGAAGTTGTAGTAGGTGCGTCGGTCTATCTGCCGCGTCTCGCGGGCACCGCCGTAGTAGCCGTCGCCGCCGTTGGCCCCGTCGAGCCAAAATTCAAACAGCTCGCCGTAGCGGGTGGTGAGCTCCTCAATCTGCTTGTGGTAGTACTCCACGTAGGCTGGTGTGCCATAGAGGGCGGTGTTACGGTCCCAGGGGGAGAGGTAGAGGCCGAACTTCAGCCCATACTTATCGCAGGCGGCTCGCAGTTCGGCCACGAGGTCCCCTTTGCCCTGCTTGTAGGGCGCGTTGCGGATGGAGTACTCCGTGAGGTCAGTTTGCCAGAGGCAGAAGCCGTCGTGATGCTTGGCGGTGAGGACCACGCCCGTCATGCCAGCGGCCTTGATGGTCTGAACCCACTGCTCGCAGTCGAGGTTCGAGGGGTTGAACACCTCGGCGGGCGTGTCGCCGTAGCCCCACTCCTTGTCGGCAAAGGTGTTGAGTCCGAAGTGGATGAAGGCGTAAGTCTCCATCTCGTGCCAGGCCAGTTGATGTTCCGAAGGCAGCGGGCCGATGGGTTCCGGGGCTTTGACGCCCTGCTGGCAGCCCGTGAGGGCCGAAGCCAGCAGGAGCAGCGCAAAAGTTTTCTTCTTTTTATTCATGACAGTAAATTTAGGGGGGGGGTAGTATTTAACTTTTAGTTTTTAGTTTTTAGTTTATTTGAATGCCGTGTTGCGCATATCGCCGGTGGCGGCGAGCTCGGCGTGCATGGCCAGGGCGCGACCTATGGCGTGCGGGGTCTGTGACTTGCCGTCGGTGAGCTTCAGGTAGTCCCAGAGCAGCTGCCTGTAGTCGGGGTGGGCACAGTTTTCGATGATGGCCTGTGCGCGCTCCTTGGGACCCTTGCCACGCAGGTCGGCCACACCCTGCTCCGTGACGACGATGTTGACGTCGTGCTCCGTATGGTCGTGGTGTGACACCATGGGTACGATGGCGCTGATTTTCCCCTCCTTGGCCACTGAGGGACAGGTGAAGATGGAGATGTAGGCGTTGCGTGTGAAGTCGCCGCTGCCGCCTATGCCGTTCATCATCTTGGTGCCGCCGATGTGGGTGGAGTTCACGTTGCCGTAGATATCCACCTCGATGGCGGTGTTGATGGAGATGATGCCGAGGCGGCGGATGATTTCGGGGCTGTTGGAGATTTCGCTCGGGCGGAGCACGAGCTTATCGCGGAAGAAGTCGATGTCCTGGTAGATGCCGCTGAGGCACTGGTTGGTGACGGTGAGCGAGCAGGTGCTGCCAAACTTCACGCGGCCCTCGCGGATGAGTGCCACCACAGCATCCTGTAGCACCTCGGTGTACATCTCGAAGGGGGGGATGGAGGCTTCGCGTCCCAGTGCGCCGAGCACGGCATTGGCGATGTTGCCCACGCCGCTCTGCAGGGGGAGGAAGGTGGAGGGGATGATGCCGCGCTTCATGTCGGCGGCGAGGAAGTCGGCCACGTTCTGCCCAATCTTGTCGGTCACGGGGTCGCTGGCGCTGAAGGAGCGTGCCTCGTCGGGCCAGTTGGTCTCCACGATGCCCACTATCTTGCTGGGGTCCACCTGCACGTAGGGCAGGCCGATGCGGTCACTGGGCTTGTAGATGGGTATGTCGCGGCGGCAGGGCGGGTCGAGGGGCTCATAGACGTCGTGCAGGCACATGGCGGCCTTGCTGTGAGCGGCGTTGAGCTCGATGATTACCTTGTCGGCCAGACGGGCTATGGTGGGGGCAATGCCACCGGCGGCGGTGAGATAGACCTTGCCGTCGGGGGTTACCTCACAGGCTTCGAGGATGGCCACATCCACCTTGCCCATGAATCCGTAGCGCACCTCTTGTGCCATCTGGGAGAGGTGGATATCGTTGTAAGCTATCTCGCCGTTGTTCACGGCCTTGCGGAAGTCGGGGTTGGTGGTATAGGGAGCGCGGTAGCGGATGGCCTTGGCGCGTGAGAGGACGCCGTCGCAGGAGTCGCCCGTCGATGCTCCGGTGAAGATGCCCACCTGGAAGGGGTGTCCGGCAGCATGTTCTGCTTCGGCGATTTTGGCCAGTTCAGCCGTTACGGCCTTAGCCGTGCCTGCGGGTGTAAAGCCGCTGAGTCCAATGTTATAGCCATGCTTGATGAGGCTTGCAGCTTCGGCTGCGGAGATGTAATTCAGTGCCATAGGATAGTTCGTTTTTCTTTCGTTACATTTATAACTATGCTGTATTTTGAATCAATATTTGCGTTGGAGTATCTCGCTCCAGATTACGGCTCTGCGGAGCTCCTCGGCCGAGGGGTCGGCAAACTCGCAACCAGCTTCCGGGGGCGTGGGGAGCGGTGAGCCCGTGGCTGGTGCGGCTACCCGGGGCGGCTGCGAGAGGCGGCTGCTGGCCTGCGAGGCGTAGGTGGAGCGCAAGCCCTCCTCGGGCAGGGGGGAATAGGTGCTGCACCGCTTGGTCTGTTGCCTAGGCTTATAGAGAATAGGCGGCTCGTAGAGAGGCGGCTGGGGAGCTGCTTCGGGCTGCGGCTCAGGGTAGTGCAGTTCGGGCATCTCCATGTCGCTGAGGTCGGGCTGACTGGCTTCTTCGGGCTCATCGCCCTTTTTAGATAAAATGGCCTTGATGCCCATTACGGCGAGCGCGATTAGGAATATGTAAATGTTCTCCATACGATGTCATATTAAGTCGTATCAATAGGGGTTAAAATCACCGTGTTGCCGAAACAACGCCCAAAGATAATCAATATTATTACCCCAGTTCGGGATAAAAATATCCTTTAGAAAATTTGGTAATCTCAATTATTT
>JBJEKT010000157.1:0-1820 GCA_051878775.1 Bacteroides sp.
TAGAAGACCCACGCTTTACCCACATCTGGCTCGACCAAAAGATGGCCGAAGAGGTTCGAAGCAAGAATGCAAAGGTGCGCGAAGTGTATGAGTTGCTGAAGAAACAGGGTGACCGCAACCTCTACTTCCTTACCTCAGAACGCCATATCGGTACCGACGACGAGGCCTGTGTGGATGGTATCCACTTTACCGACCTTGGATTTATGCGTTATGCCGACGTACTCCAGCCCATTATTGAACTGCTGCTGAGATAATAATATACTGCTCTATTTTTGTTAATTGCCATTATTAACGTTAATAAAAATAGAGCAGATACAAAACATGTTATAAAACATAACTTTTTCACTCAAAAATTTGCAGATACTGCAGAAAGCCGTACCTTTGCAGTGTGTTTTTCATAGTATTAGATTTAAGGTTAACAAAGGTTGGAGTACAGCGGTACTCCTTTTTTTTGCCCTAATACGAAACGCTCACCTGCAATCCCCGCTTGCGTAATTCATCAGCAATGGCATTCAGCTCTTCGGGAGTAGCTTTTTGCAGTTCATGGGCAGGAGTCTCGCGGTCGATGGTGTAAATCATCACCTGACTCGGAGCAATCTCCTCTACTACCTTCATCCACGGCTCCACAAAACGGGGAGCCACATTACTCATATCCCTACCCTGATAATTGCCTTTGAGAAACATGGTCTGAATGATGCAATGCCCCTCGAAGCGCTTCATGTCAGCAATAATCTGCTGGAGGTTATAACGCGACGTAGGACGGTCGAGCACATGGATATAGGCCTCATCCACAGTGTCGAGTTTAAGGATGTTGTTATCCACCCGCTTCAAGGCCTCGAAGACGGCAGGTTTATGAATCATCGTGGAGTTACTCAGCACGCTTACCTTAGCCTTAGGGAAATAGCGGTCACGCAAAGCAAGTGTATCATCTATGATTTCAGCGAAATGGGGATGGGCTGTTGGCTCACCGTTGCCGGCAAAGGTGAGCACATCTGGAGCGGGACCTTCAGCCTGCATCTGCTGCAACCGCGCCTCCAGAGCCTCACGTATTTCTTCACGCGTAGGTCTTGGCAACTTGGGACGGAAGTCGGCATTGAAACCACATTCACAATAGATGCAATCGAACGTACACACTTTGCCATCGGCTGGCATCAGGTTAATACCCAACGACACCCCTAACCTACGGGAGTGTACAGGACCAAATATGGGTGAAGGATAGATTACCGTCATAGCAATATCAAGTTTAAAAAGTTGGTTTGACAGCCACAAAAATACAATTTGTTTAGCAATTACGACATAGAAATATGGTTAAACTGCGTTGACAGCAAGCCACCTTATATAAAAATACACTACTTTTGCCGCCGTGAAGTACGCTATCCTACATCGAATCATGCTGTTGTTCTTGCTCATTGCCTGGAGCACACGTGCCTCAGGCCAGCAGCAAACCACCTCCCCACAACCTCCGATGGGGAAGGTGAAGAGCGTGTTTCTCACCCCTGCCACCGTTTATGATGGAGATACCATTCCCTACGTCAAGCTGCCCACTGTCTATATCTTCAAGCCCCTCAAGTTCAAGAACAAGCGCCAGCAAAAGCAATACAACAAGCTGGTGCGCGACGTGAAGAAGGTGCTGCCAATAGCCAACGAGGTGAAGAAAGCCATCATCGAGACCTACCTTGTGCTGCAAACAATGCCCACCGAAAAACAACGTAGCCAACACCTTAAAGCGGTGGAAAAGAGTGTAAAGGAGCAATATACCCCCATAATGAAAAAGCTTACCTTTTCGCAAGGTAAGCTTCTCATTAAACTGGTGGACCGCC
>JBJEKT010000158.1:0-1808 GCA_051878775.1 Bacteroides sp.
CTGCTCTGCTTGGTGGTCATGAAGCGGAAGTTGTTGCTGGCCTGCAGGTAGTCCCAGTCTTGCTTGATACGGCGGTCGTCGCAGAGGTGAACGCGTTCAGCTACGCTGTAGAGTTTGTTGAAGGCTTCGCGCTGCATCACGTTACCCAGCCAGCAGCTGGTGTCGCGCTCCTCGTCCACCCACGACAGGGGGTAGGGTACGTCGAGTTGTGATACGGACTTCAGCTTGCTGACAATCTCGGTGGGGGTAGAGAAGGTGATGCCCTTCTCCTTGGCACATGCGGGCAGGGCACGCAGGAAGTCGAGTACATGGCTGGACAGCGGCTGGTAGATTCCCAGGGCGCAGAGCTCCATGAAGATGTTGATGACCTGCTCTTCCTGAGGCAGCTGGTCAATCCAGGAGATGTACTTGTCGGCCATCAGGGGGTATTCGCTCCACTCAGAGTTGGAGAAGCGCAGGCTGATGTCGTCAGAGAGCTTGAAGTCGCGGAGCAACAGCTTGAGGTTGGGGTTCATGTTGCAGTGGTAGAGGTAGTGGGGGCTCTTCCAACCCAGGATGTGCTTGGCACCCTCGGTGAGCATACCCTTGAAGCCCATGCTGGCTACGGCAGCACCAATCTCGTCGGAGTAGATGAGGCTGGAGTTGCGGAACACCTTAGGAGCTTTGCCGAAGAGCTGCTTCATCTTCTCGCTCTGACGCATCACCTCTTCCTTGAAGCAGGTCTCGTTGGCCAGCGATGAGAGGCCGTGAGAGTAGGGCTCAGCCAGGAACTCGCAGCAGCCCGTGTCGTTGAGCTGGTGCAGCAGTTCGATGACGGCAGGTGCATAAATCTCCAGCTGCTCGAGGGCTACGCCTGAAATGGAGAGGGCTACCTTGAAGGCTCCATCAGAACTCTTCACCATGTCAATCAAGGTGTTGAGTGCAGGAATGTAGGAGCGTTCGGCTACGTCGTTGATGCTGGTTTCGTTGGCATAGTCATCGTAGTAGTAGTGGTTGGTGCCTATGTCAAAGAAACGATATCTTTTCAAGTGGATAATCTGGTGTATTTCGAAATAAAGACAAATGGTTCTCATATCGTTTGATAGTTATTAATTGTTTTACTTGCTTGAGTTCCTGATGGTGTTGTCGTAAAGGGCGCGTATGCGCAGGCCCACTTTCTCCCAGGTGATGCCATCGACTTCCTTCTTGCCCTCTTCCTGCAAGTACTGGAAGAGCGAGGGATTGGTGCAGATGGAGTAGATGGCGTCGGCCATGGCGTGGATATCCCAGTAGTCGGTCTTGATGACCTTGTCCAGGATTTCGCCGCAACCTGACTGCTTGGAGATAATTGAGGGGGTTCCGCACTGCATGGCTTCCAGCGGTGCGATACCGAAGGGCTCTGAGACGGAGGGCATCACGAAGACGTCACTGTTCTTATAGACCTCATAAACCTGCTTGCCGCGCATGAAGCCCGGGAAGTGGAAGCGGTCAGCAATGCCACGCTCAGCGGCCAGGCGGATCATCTGGTTGAGCATGTCGCCACTACCAGCCATGACGAAGCGGATGTTGCGCGTACGCTTGAGAACCATGGCGGCTGCTTCTACGAAATATTCGGGACCTTTCTGCATCGTGATACGGCCCAGGAAGGTAACCACCTTCTCCTTGTCGTGATTGGGACGGGGGATGTCCTGAAGCTCCTGAGAGAGGGGATACACGGCATTGTGCATGGCGAAGACCTTGGCCGGATTCTGGTGGTACTCGTTGATCACCGTGCGGCGGGTCAGCTCAGATACGCACATGATGCAGTCGGCATGGTCCATACCGTTCTT
>JBJEKT010000159.1:0-1807 GCA_051878775.1 Bacteroides sp.
AAAACTAAAAACTGAAATAATTTGAAAAACGTTGCTTTAATCACTGGTGTTACCGGTCAGGACGGTAGCTACCTCTCTGAGTTTCTGTTAGCCAAGGGCTACGAAGTACATGGCATCATACGCAGAAGTTCCGTTGACTACCGTGAGCGCATCGCTCACCTGGAAGGTCAACCCAACTTCCACCTCCACTACGCCGACATGGGCGACTCCATGTCACTGGTCAAGCTGGTAGGCAAGGTGCAGCCCACCGAAATCTACAACCTCGCTGCCCAGAGCCACGTGCAGGTCAGCTTTGATGCTCCCGAGTTCACTGCCGACGTAGATGCCGTAGGCGTGCTCCGCATCCTGGAAGCTGTCCGCACCAACCACCTCGAAAAGAGCTGCAAGATATACCAGGCCTCTACCTCCGAGCTCTACGGCAAGGTAGAGGAGGTGCCGCAGAACGAGAACACCCCCTTCCATCCCTACAGCCCCTACGCCGTGGCCAAGCTCTACGGCTACTGGATTATCAAGGAGTACCGTGAGGCGTACGACATGTTCTGCTGCTCCGGTATCCTCTTCAACCACGAATCGGAAAGACGAGGCGAGACCTTCGTCACCCGCAAGATAACCCTTGCCGCCGCCCGCATTGCCCAGGGCAAGCAGGAGTGCGTTTACTTAGGCAACCTCGACTCCCTGCGCGACTGGGGCTATGCCAAGGACTACGTGGAGTGCATGTGGCTCATCCTGCAGCACGAGAAGCCTGAGGACTTCGTTATCGCCACGGGCGTACAGCACACCGTACGCGAGTTTGCCACCCTCGCCTTCCACTACGCAGGCATCGAGCTCCGCTGGGAGGGTGAAGGCATCCATGAGCAGGGCATCGACCAGAAGACAGGCAAGGTGGTGGTGGCCGTCAGCGAGGACTTCTACCGCCCCACCGATGTGGTCAACCTCTGGGGCGACCCCAGCAAGGCGAAGAAGGAACTCGGCTGGAACCCGCAGACCACCTCGTTTGAGGAGCTGGTTAGAATCATGGTACAGCACGACATGCAGAAGGTAGCCGCCGACCACATAGCCGGCGTGATGCGCACCAACCTGGCTGAATATCTGGAGAAAGGAGTGGTGAAATGATGAACCTGGATGCCAAGATCTATGTAGCGGGTCACCGTGGCATGGTAGGTAGCGCCATCGTGCGCGAGCTCCAGCGCCAGGGCTATACGAATATCATTACCCGCACCCACAAGGAGCTTGACCTCACCCGTCAGGAGGAGGTAGAACGGTTCTTTGCAACAGAGAAGCCCGAGTACGTCTTCCTTGCCGCCGCCAAGGTAGGCGGTATCATTGCCAACCAGAGTGCCCTGGCCGACTTCATGTACGACAACATGATTCTGGAGATGAACGTCATCCACGCGGCCTGGCAGAACGGCTGCAGGAAGCTGGAGTTCCTGGGCAGCAGCTGCATCTATCCACGCATGGCTCCGCAGCCGATGCCTGAATCCTGCCTGCTGACCAGTGAGCTGGAGAAGACGAACGAGGCCTACGCCCTGGCCAAGATAAGCGGCCTGAAGTACTGTGAGTACCTCAACCGCCAGTACGGCACGGACTACATCAGTGTGATGCCCACCAACCTGTACGGCCCCAACGACAACTACCACCCCGAGCACAGCCACGTGCTGCCTGCACTGATTCGTCGCTTTCATGAAGCTAAGGAGGCTGGCTTGAAGGAGGTGACCTGCTGGGGTGACGGCAGTCCGCTCAGGGAGTTCCTCTACGTGGATGACCTGGCCAACCTCTGTGTCTTCCTGATGAACCACTACAGCGGCAA
>JBJEKT010000160.1:0-1803 GCA_051878775.1 Bacteroides sp.
ATTATGGCAAAAGAGATTCTTTTTAATATAGATGCCCGCGACCAACTGAAGAAGGGTATCGACACATTGGCTAACGCCGTGAAGGTAACGCTGGGTCCTAAGGGCCGCAACGTAATCATCGAGAAGAAGTTTGGTGCTCCCCACATTACTAAGGATGGTGTGACGGTGGCCAAGGAGGTGGAACTGGCAGATGCTTACCAGAACACGGGCGCTCAGCTCGTTAAGGAGGTAGCCAGCAAGACGGGTAACGATGCCGGCGACGGTACGACGACTGCTACCGTTCTGGCTCAGGCTATCGTAGCCGAAGGCTTGAAGAACGTTACCGCAGGTGCAAGCCCCATGGACATCAAGCGCGGTATGGACAAGGCCGTAGCCAAGGTGGTTGAGAGCATCAAGGCTCAGGCTGAAGTGGTTGGCGACAACTACGATAAGATTGAGCAGGTAGGTACCGTATCGGCCAACAACGACCCCGTGATCGGTAAGCTGATTGCCGACGCCATGCGCAAGGTTTCGAAGGATGGTGTCATCACTATCGAAGAGGCTAAGGGTACTGACACCACGATTGGTGTAGTAGAAGGTATGCAGTTCGACCGCGGTTACCTCTCTCCCTACTTCGTGACCAACGCTGAGAAGATGGAGTGCGAGATGGAGAAGCCTTACATCCTCATCTACGACAAGAAGATTTCGAACTTGAAGGACTTCCTCCCCATCCTCGAACCCGCCGTACAGACTGGTCGTCCGCTCTTGGTCATTGCTGAGGATGTGGATAGCGAGGCTCTGACTACGCTGGTAGTCAACCGTCTGCGCAGCCAGCTGAAGATTTGTGCTGTCAAGGCTCCAGGCTTCGGCGACCGTCGCAAGGAGATGCTCGAAGACATCGCCATCCTGACCGGCGGTGTAGTAATCAGCGAAGAGAAGGGCTTGAAGCTCGAACAGGCTACCATCGAGATGCTGGGTAGCGCCGAGAAGGTGACCATCACGAAGGACAACACCACCATCGTCAACGGTGCCGGCGATACGCAGAACATCAAGGAGCGTTGCGAGCAGATCAAGGCTCAGATTGCCACCACCAAGAGCGACTACGACAAGGAGAAGCTTCAGGAGCGTCTCGGTAAGCTGTCAGGCGGTGTAGCCGTGCTCTACGTAGGTGCTGCCAGTGAGGTTGAGATGAAGGAGAAGAAGGACCGTGTAGATGATGCCCTGCGTGCTACGCGTGCAGCCATCGAAGAGGGTATCGTACCTGGAGGTGGCGTGGCTTACATCCGTGCCATCGAAGCCTTGGAGGGTCTGAAGGGTGACAACGCCGACGAGACTACCGGTATCCAGATTATCAAGCGTGCCATCGAGGAGCCGCTGCGCCAGATTTGCGCCAATGCCGGTGTAGAGGGTGCCGTAGTGGTACAGAAGGTACGCGAGGGTAAGGCCGACTTCGGTTACAACGCCCGTACCGATGTCTATGAGAACCTCCACGCAGCTGGTGTGGTTGATCCCGCTAAGGTAACGCGTGTCGCTCTGGAGAACGCTGCCTCTATCGCAGGTATGTTCCTCACCACTGAGTGTGTGATTGTAGAGAAGAAAGAAGATAAACCCGAAATGCCGATGAACCCCGGCATGGGCGGTATGGGCGGCATGATGTAATCCATCCCCCGATACCTATCAGATAAATAAAAGGCCGAGCAGCAATGCCCGGCCTTTTATTTATTCGATGCTCGAGATGTTGACATCGTCGAATTCGTCCATGTACTCTATCAGGCGCTCGTTGTAGTTGCCTCGCCTTACCTTGATTTGCAGGTTGGCCTCAAA
>JBJEKT010000161.1:0-7644 GCA_051878775.1 Bacteroides sp.
GACTCAGTATAGAGCAGCAACAAAAAGACATCCCCTGCAGCGACAGACAATCGCTGCAGGGGACGGTACTTGTTTTTGTCCTAAAAATTGTATTACCTTTGTACTCAATTCTAGAGCACTTATGGGCATATAGCCCCCACGCATGATATAGAAGATACAAAACATCTTCGCTACACGACGCATACTCGGCTGCTGGAGTTGTTGCCCTCCTGCTGCACCTGAATCTGCACGGGGATGCGCTCTTGCAGTTCCTCTACGTGGCTGATGATACCTACGTGGCGGCCCGACTTGGAATGGAGCGAACGGAGCGTCTCGATGGCCTTCTGGAGTGGTTCACCACTGAGTGTACCAAAGCCCTCGTCGATGAAGAGGGTATCAACCTGCCATTGCTGACCGATGTCGCTCAGGGCCAAGGCCAGGGAGAGGGAGACGAGGAAACTCTCGCCGCCTGAGATGGTGCTGGCTGCCCGAGAGACGAATCCCTGGTAGGCATCTTCGAGCGAGATGACGAAAGTGCCCGGGACAACCTTCAGCGTGTAGCGGTCGGTGAGGCTCTTCATGTAGCTGTTGGCCGAATGGATAAGGCTGCTGAGGACGTAGCTCTGCGCTATCTTGCGGAACTGGCTGCCGGTGGAGTTGCCTATCAGCTGGTTGAGTCGCGCCCACTGCTGGTAACGTGCCTTCTTGGTATCGGCCTCCTGGATGAGGTTACCCAACTGCCGCTTGTTGTCGGCATCCGTCTTCAGCTCCTGAAGGACGGCTCCCTTCTGCTCGCCGAGCTCCGAGAGTTGCTTCTCATACTCGGTGACCTGAAGCTGGAGTGCCTCCAATGTCTCCTCCTCAGCCAGCTGGGGGTGGAGTTGCTGATGGTCAGCATAGCGCCTTCGGGCATTCTCCAGCAGGCTCCTGCGGGCCACCACGGCCTCACGGGTCCTGTTGAGCACCTCCTCCTGCCGCACGATGTCGGAGGGAGTGTAAGCTTGCAGCTGCAGGAGTCGTTCCAGCGTAAGGGATTGGTGCGCAGCGAAGAAGGTTTCGAGTTGGGCTTGGTGGGCATTGTAGCGTTCGCTGGCAGCGGCCTGCTGCGTGAGGGCTGCCGTCAGTCGGCTGTGGATGTTGCTGGCCTTGTCGAGCAGCCGTTCCATCCGTACCGGGGCAGAAGGCTCCATGCTTCTCCATGAAGGCATGGTGGCCACCATGTTCTCCACCATGCTGGCCACATGGCGTCGGTTCATCTGGAGCGCTTCTAGCTTCTGAACCAACTGTTGCTTCTCGCAGGTACATGCGGTGTATGCTTCGGCTGCCTGGGCGAGGGCTTTGCCAAAGGCGGTGGGTGACTGGTGCCAATCCTGCTCCCAGGGGCCTGCCACGACCAACGCCTGCACCTGCTGTTCGGCTGCTGCCACATCTCGCTTCTTGGTGTCGATGAGTCGCTCCGACGTGACGATGCGGGCCTTGCACTCGGTGAGTGTCCTCTCGGCCTGTTGCACCTTTGCGGTCAATGCTTCCAACTGCTTGCGCTGGGCTTCCAACTGTTTGCGCAGACGTTGCAGTTCGAGCTCCTTGCCTTCGCCTTGATGGATTTGGGCATCGAGTAGCTCCTGCTGCCTGGAGGTGGACAAGGCCAGCGCATCGAGGTCAGAGAACACATCCTGTGCGGAGAGACTATCAGGGGCAACGAGGATTGCATCATCGGTTCGCTCCATGCCACACGCCCTGCACGCCTCCCAGGCGGCAGCCTCTTCGAGGGCCACCGTAGTATCTTCGTGGTAGGCCTTGAGGTCGCGTTCGTAAGCCGAGCCTTCGGTAGTCAGCTCCGCCTCCAGCCTCCGCCTGGCATCCAGAAGTTGCTGGTAGGCCTTCTCAGCCTCATCATATGCAGCTTGCAGACCGGAGACGAGAGCCGAGAGCTCCTCCTCGTGAGGCAGCTCCGCAGCCAGCTGCTGGCGGCATACGGGGCAGACATCGCCTACCCTGAGTTTGAGTCGCAACGCCTTGGCAAACTTATCGATGCTATCCTTCTGTCTCTCCAGGTCCTCCTTACGGATGGTGACCCTAAGTGCGGCCTCATGTAGTGGAGCCTCCAGGGCTGTCCATTGCCCTCTCTTCTCCTGCAGGGTAGTGTGCCGCTTGGCGAGTTCGATGCGTTGGCCCTCCTGTCGCTCCCTGGCCTTAGTGAGCGACTGCAACCGCTCCCGTGCCGTCTTCATGCGAGCCAAGAGTTCCCTGGCTGCATCGCGCTCGGTGCGAAGCCTCCTCAAGCCGAGGGCATTGACCTCCTCCTCCAGCTGCTTGACCACGGCCTCGTGCTGGGTGAGGATTGCCTTGGCCGCCTCCGCCTCCTGCTGGGCACGCTCCCAGGCGGGGGTCCAGTCGCTCTTCAAGGCTTGCTGCTCCTTCTCCATCTCCGCTATGCAGCGGGCCATGGCCTCACGCCCCCGACTGATGATGGCCAACAAACCGACTATGGTCTGTGCCTGTGCATAGACAGGAGCCTTCTCCTGTTCGGCTTTCAGAAGCTGCTCAATGCGGTTTATCTCATTGGTCAGCTGGATCATCTCCTGCTCCTCAGCCAGCTGTCCGCTTAGGAGGAGCGTAAACTCTGTTGCCAATGCCTCCAGCACCTGCTGCTGTTCCTGCCGGATGTGAAGAGCCCGCTCCATTTCCGCCTGCCACAGGCGTGCATCGGTGGTCTCTCTCCATTCCTTGACGAGCGTCTCACGGGATTTGAAATCATCCCCTTCAACCACCTCCATAGCCATACGAAGGCTCTCCCCTGCGCGACTGAGCTCCTCTGCCAGCGCCTTGTTGGTCATGATCCAGTCACGCTTGGCGCACACCTTTTCCCTGGTGGCCTTGAGTTCCTGCTGCTTCACCTCCAGGTCGGCCAGCTGCCGGTGTCGCGCAGCGAGCTCCTCATCGGTCAACGTATGCATCTGATCCACGAAGCGTTGCACCTCCTCCCACTCCATTTTCTTCTGGTTGGTGAGCTCATAGACCTTAGCGCCTATCCTGGAGTAGATATCCACGCCGGTAATTTTCTCCAGAATCTCAGCCTTCTCATCGTCCTTGCTATTAAGGAAACGGGTAAACTCTCCTTGCGCGAGCAGGGTGGTGCGGCAGAACTGATTGAAGTCCAGCCCCACAGCGGCACGTATCTCCTGCCTGACCTCCACATCCTTGGTCAGCGTGAGGCCCGTGTGGAGGTTGGTGAGTGTCCAGCTCTTCGTCTTGATGGAGCCACTGAGCTTCTTGCGTGCACGGGCCACGGCCCAAGTGGCTTCATAAGGTATGCCGTTGCTGCCCAGGAAGGTGAGTGACACCTGTGCCTCGATAGTGTTACGACGCATCAGCTGGCGGGGGTCGTCAATCTTCACCTCCCTGTCAGCATCGAGAGTGGCCCCCTGCATCTTGGTGTCATAGAGACGTGGGGTGTCGGCATAGAGTGCCAAGCAGATGGCATCGAGAATGGTCGATTTGCCCGCTCCCGTCTTACCAGTAATGAGGAACACTTCGCTGCTGGCCAGAGGTTCGGCCTCGAAGTCTATCACGGCATCCTCAATGGATGCGATGTTGTGTATGGTCAGTTTCTGAAATTTCATAATCGGCTGCTTTTATCATTACGTGCTGTATCTTACCTCCTATCCTCTTCCCTGACGGCTTCGAGGGTCTGGCAGAAGAGCTCCTTCAGGTCGTCATCGAATGTCACTCCGATATCCTGGGCATAACGCATGGCGATGTCAATGGGAGCTTCTGTCTTAAACTCCTGTACGGACATGACCTTCGCCTCTCTTGGGCTGAGATGCAACCTGTGTGTCTGTATGACACAGAAGCGACACTTCTTGCCTTCAACGAGCTGGTGTGCCTCGCCCTGAGCCTCTGCGGGGAGGAAGTCGTCCACCTCCACGTTCAGCCGGATGTAGGCCTCCAGGTCATCGGGAAATACTCCGAGCATCTCCTTAGCTTCCTCCCAGGTGGCTACACCATCAGCGGGGAGTGTGACCAGCGGATGTGGGTTATGGATTGCCACCTCTCTCACCGAGGGGATATCGCCATGCGCACCCAACTCAACGACGGAGACGGTGTGAGGATAGCACTCATCGAAACTCACGGGAAGGGGCGTACCCGAGTACCTCACCCTGTGCTCGCCCCCGTGAACGAACTGCGCGTGGTGGATATGGCCCAGAGCCAGGTAGTCGTATCCGCTCCCCATCTCCTCCAGCGCATAGGCATCAATGCCTCCCACGGTACGCTCCGTGGCCTGCTCATGGCCCGTAAAGTCACACCCCCGTACGGTGGTGTGAGCAGAGAGGATGACCGGAAGTTGCTCCTTATTACGCTCCGATACGGCATCCAGCAGTTCTTGTAGCAGTCCTTTGGGCATATTGCGCTCGTTGACGTAAGGGACGGCTATCACATAGCCCCGGCCGGGGAGCTCGACAATCAGCTCCTCTTTCCTCGTGACATCTATGCACCCGATGGTATGAACCTTCAGGCTCCTCCAGGGGGTGCTGAATATCTCATGCTTCGTGCTGCTGTCGTGATTGCCAGCCGTGGCGACGATGGTCATCCCAGGGCAAGCCTCATGTAACGCCATCAGCGCATTGGTGAAGAGGGTCTGTACCGCTGCCGAGGGCTGAGGGGTGTGATAAACGTCACCACAGAGCAGGAAGAGGTCCGGCTGCTCCTCCCGAACCAGATCGGTCAGCTGCAGGAGCATGGCCTGTTGCTCCTCGGTCCTATCGTAATTGTAGAGCGTATGGCCCAGGTGCCAGTCGCTTGTATGCACTATCTTCATTGCAAATACCTTTTATTAATATCTCCACAAAGGTACTCCTTTTTTCCGAAAAACGGGCTTGCCTGAGAGAAAAACGCATTTTTCTTGCTCCTTTCAAAAGAAACCCCTATCTTTGTTGGCCAAGAAACCAACACTTGCTGCTATGGAGATACAAGCCAACTATATCAAGCGCATCGAGATCAATGCGCTCTGGAACCGATTAAACATCGCCTGGGACCTGAGGCCCGATGTCAACATCCTCTCGGGCATCAATGGCGTGGGTAAAAGCACCATCCTCAACCGTTCGGTCAATTACCTGGAGCAGACCACCGGGCAGGTGAAGAGCGACGAGAAGAATGGCGTACATGTCTTCTTCGATAACCCACAGGCCACCTTCATCCCCTACGACGTAATCCGCAGCTACGACCGCCCCCTGGTAATGGGTGACTTCACCGCACGCATGGCCGACCCCCACGTGCGCTCGGAGCTCGACTGGCAGCTCTACCTCCTGCAACGCCGCTACCTGGATTACCAGGTCAACGTGGGCAACCGCATGATTGAGTTGCTCAGTTCCCCCAATCCCGATGACAACCAGAATGCTGCCGAACTCTCCAAACCCAAGCGACTCTTCCAGGAGCTCATCGACCAACTCTTCAGCTACACCAACAAGCGCATCGATCGCCTGAGCAACGAGATAGCCTTCGTGCAGGACGGCGAGCGGCTGATGCCCTACCAGCTCTCCTCGGGCGAGAAGCAGATGCTCGTCATCCTCCTCACCTCCCTGGTACGCAACGGGCAGCATTGCGTGCTCTTCATGGACGAGCCCGAGGCCTCACTCCACATCGACTGGCAGCAGAAGCTCATCGGCATGATACGCCGGCTCAACCCCCAGGTGCAGCTTATCCTCACCACCCACTCGCCTGCCGTCATCATGGAGGGATGGATGGATGCCGTCACCGAGGTGAGCGACATCTCCTGTCAACTCCACCCGTAACCGTAACCCGTAACTCATCATGCCCACCACGCTCCGCAGTAACCTGACGTCAGCCTACCTCGAAGCTGCCAACCGCCTCTCACCCAAGAAGGCGCGCAAACGCATCGTGGCCTACGTGGAGAGCTATGACGACATTGCCTTCTGGCGCACCATCCTCTCCTCCTACGAGAATGACGAGCGCTACTTCCAGGTGATGCTCCCCTCACAGGACACCCTCTCCAAGGGGAAGAAGATGGTCCTGATGAATGCCCTTGAGTCCACCGCCCTGGGCAGCAGCCTCATCGCCTGTGTGGACAGTGACTACGACTACCTTCTGCAGGAGGCCACCGCCACCTCGCGCAAGCTCAACGGCAACCCCTACATCCTGCAGACCTACGCCTATGCCATAGAGAACTACCAGTGCTTTGCCGAAGGGCTCCACGAGGTCTGCGTGCTGGCCACCCTCAACGATCGCCACGTCATCGACTTCCCCGACTTCCTGCGCCGCTACTCTGAGACCATCTACCCCCTCTTCCTTTGGAACATCTGGTTCTACCGCAACCACGACACCCACACCTTCCCGATGGCCGATTTCAACGGCGTGACACGCCTGCAGGAGGTGAGTGCCGCCCATCCCGAACACGCCCTCGAGTTGCTGGCCACCCGCGTACGCAGAAAACTCAACTGGCTGAGCAATAAGTTCCACAGCCAGCGACGGGCTGTAGATGCCTTGGGACAGTTACTCCGCAGCCTTGGCCTCATGCCGCAAAACACCTATCTCTTCGTACAGGGGCACCACCTGATGGACAACGTCGTGCTGAAGCTGCTCAACCCCATCTGCACCCAGCTCCGCCGCGAGCGCGAACAGGAGATAAAGCGGCTGGCACGCCATGAGGAGCAGTTCCGTAATGAACTGACCGGCTACGAGAATTGCCTCGCCTCCCCCGAGCTCATGCTCCGTAAAAACGACCACTACAAGAACCTCAACCTCTACCAGTGGGTCTGCCGTGACCTGGAAAACATCCTGAAGGACGAAAAAATTGAGCAAAATGTTGAGTAATCGCATAAGAATTACTACTTTTGCGGGCTGAAAATGAAAATGATTATCACAATTAAGACAATATGGAATTAGCAAGTAAGTACAACCCCGCTGAGGTGGAGGCCAAATGGTACCAGTATTGGCTGGACCATAAACTGTTCAGTTCGAAACCCGATGGAAGAGAACCCTATACCATCGTCATCCCGCCGCCCAACGTCACCGGGGTGCTCCACATGGGGCACATGCTCAACAATACCATCCAGGACATCCTGGTGCGCCGTGCCCGCATGGAGGGCAAGAACGCCTGCTGGGTGCCCGGTACCGACCACGCCAGCATCGCCACCGAAGCCAAGGTAGTCAACAAACTGGCTACCCAGGGCATCAAGAAGCGTGACCTGACCCGCGAGGAGTTCCTCAAGCACGCCTGGGATTGGACCGACGAACATGGAGGCATCATCCTCAAGCAGCTCCGTAAGCTGGGCGCCTCGTGCGACTGGGACCGCACCGCATTCACCATGGACGAGAAGCGCAGCGAAAGCGTGCTCAAGGTCTTCGTGGACCTCTATAAGAAAGGCCTCATCTATCGCGGCCTGCGCATGGTCAACTGGGATCCCAAGGCACAGACCGTGCTCTCTACCGAAGAGGTAATCTACCGTGATGAGAAGAGCCACCTCTACTACCTGCGCTACTACGTGGCCGATGCCGATGTCAACCCTGTGAAGCCTACGGGCGAAGAGGGCGAGGTACTGCACCAGGATGAGGCCGGACGCTACTACGCCGTGGTGGCCACCACACGCCCCGAGACCATCATGGGCGATACGGCCATGTGCATCAACCCCAAGGACCCCAAGAACC
>JBJEKT010000162.1:0-1763 GCA_051878775.1 Bacteroides sp.
TATTTACGCATTTCGCAGATTACACAGCTCCACAAACTCATCATCCGGTTCTGTGGCTGGGAAGTTGTCCGCATAGGTGTAGATACTTGGTTTACATCAAGGATTTATGTATGGATGGAGACTTGATGTGTCTGCCTGTCTATCTGGCACCTTTCTGGTAGCTGATTCATAGGAAGAGGTCATCCATCGTGACTTGACATGGAATGTCGTTGGCATATCCCCCTGGCACCAAGCCAAAGGGAGTAACCAAGGTCAATTGTACAGCCTTCGACGTGCCACTCTCGGCAATAAAGGTCTCACGGCTATACTGAATGCGCAGATACTCCTGTTCGTCCAGACGATACTTCGTCGTGGAATACTTCATCTCACACAGATTGATGACATCATCATTCCGGTCTATCAGGAGATCAATCTGCACTCCGTGCCCATCTGCCGGCTTGCACGACCAGGCATGTGCACTGCTGATGACCGCAGAGAAACCAAGCGCTTTCTTAATCTGTGGAAGATGTAGCAGACAGGCACGCTCAAAGGCAAGTCCAGCCCAAACATGATGGATGGAAGCCTGGTAATGATTCGTCCAAAAGTGTTCGTCCCCATTGACATTCTCCCTCATGAATTGATAATAGAAAAGCGTGAAATTGTCAATGAGTTGATACATGGCACCCTTCGACCTTTTTCCTATCACCGTAAATCGTCTGATGAAGTCGCATTGCTCCAACTCTCTCATGGCCTTGGTAAATGTGATATTGTCATCCACGCCCAACGCGTTGAGTATCTCAGCACGGCTCATGCCCGCCTTCTTGCCTGCTAACGCATGGATGATGGCGAGGTGCGGATGGGGATTGCGGAAGAGCGAAGCATACAGGGCCTCAAATTCACCGGTCAATTCTCCTCTATCTGAAAAAAACATTCGGTCGAAGTTTTGAGCCAAGCTCTCTCCGCGCCGCATGTAGCTCCAGTAATAGGGGATGCCACCCAATGCCATGTAAGCCTCCAGGACCTGCCTGCGGGTGAAACCCAGCTTTTCCGAGCTACATAGTTCCTCACATTCACGTAGACAGAAAGGCCGAAGGTAGATCTGACGAGTGAGCCGATTGTGAAGTCCACCATAGTTCATCACGATGTGCTCGATAATCCATGATGTGGCACTGCCGCATACGATGAGCAGGATATCCCTGCGGGCTGATGCCCAACTGTTCCAGAAATGGTCAAGGGCGCGGATGAAGTTAGAGCGTGGCGTATCCATCCAGGGTAGTTCGTCAATAAACAGCACTTTCCTTCCCTCAGGCAGTTGCTGCAGGAAGCGTTCCAAGGCATGAAAAGCCTCACTCCATGTCCTGGGCGTTGCCATCCGTTTCATACCTGCACTATATAGCGACTCCCGGAACTCCCGTAGTTGCTCCAACAGAGGAGCATTGAGAATCCCTGTATGCTGGAATGCAAACTGATAATTGAAGGCTTCCCTGATAAGGAAAGTCTTCCCCACCCTTCGACGTCCATATACTGCCACAAACTCCGATTTACCAGAATTCATCAGTTCTCCGAACAACTTCAGTTCTTCTTTTCTACCTATTATCATCGCACCTATTATGACTAAAAATACTCTTGAACGGTGAGGAAATCTACCTTTTCCGACCACATTTCCTCACCTTTCAGGCACAAAATTACAGCATCCATCCTTATTATGCAAGCAAAATGCGTAATAAATTACCCCAGTTCTGGATAAGGTATCGATTAGTTGTATATGAAGACAGTGCTACAAA
>JBJEKT010000163.1:0-7371 GCA_051878775.1 Bacteroides sp.
AGGTGCAGGTGGAAGCCATCCGACAAGCCATCGCCTCGAAAGTGATGGTGCTCACTGGAGGTCCAGGCACGGGAAAGACTACCACAACCAAAGCCATCATCGCCGCTTTGCAGTCGGCAGGTATGCGCATATTGCTCGCCGCTCCCACAGGGCGTGCAGCCAAACGGATGAGTGAGGCAACGGGCATGGAAGCGAAGACCATTCACAGATTGCTGGAATACAATCCGCAGGACGGCTACAAGCGTAACGACGAGAACCCCTTGGAGGGGGATGCACTGATAGTGGATGAGTGCTCAATGATAGACATCATCCTAATGAACAACCTCACGAAGGCACTGCCTACGACGATGCGCTTGGTGCTTGTGGGCGACATCGACCAGTTGCCCAGTGTGGGGGCTGGCAATGTGCTGCGCGACATCATCGATTCGGGAGTCATACCAGTGGTAAGGCTTACACGCATCTTCCGACAGGCACAGTCGAGCCGCATCGTGATGAGTGCCCATGCCATCAACCGGGGCTGCTTCCCCGACATCAGCAACGGTCAGCACACCGACTTCTTCTTCATGAAGCAGGAAGAGCCGGAGAAGGTGGCGGAGACCATCGTCTCGTTGGTGCGCGACCGACTGCCCAAGGCTTACCGACAGCCGACGGCGAACATACAGGTGCTCACGCCCATGCAGCGCGGCGTGGTGGGGGCAGCCAACCTGAACATGGCTCTGCAACAGGCATTGAACTACAACACGGCGGCACTCGTCCGTGGCGGCTATACCTACAAGGAGGGCGACCGTGTGATGCAGCTGCGCAACAACTACGACAAGGATGTATATAACGGCGACCTCGGCTATGTGCACTCCGTGGATATGGAGGAACGCACGCTGACGGTGGATTTCGATGGTCAGACGGTGGAATATGAAGCGTCGGAACTGGACGAGCTGACCCTTGCATACGCCACCACCATCCACAAGTCGCAAGGGTCGGAATATCCCATCGTGGTGATGCCGGTGCTGATGACTCACTATGTTATGCTTCAGCGCAACCTCATATATACAGGTATCACCCGTGCCAAGAAGATTTGCATACTGGTGGGTCAGACCAAAGCCCTTGCCTACGCCATTCACAACATGAAGGTGCTAAAGCGCAACACCCGGTTGAAGGAACGTCTTGCTCCCACCGCCACTGATTCCACCTCCACAGTACTGAACAGCGTACAGCAATACGCACTGCCTACTGAGGAAATTCAGATGGCAGCGGAAGAGAGGGCACCATACGGCAACAAAGGAAAGCCGTAGTACACTCTATGAAACGGATGCAAAAATGCTCAAAAATCATACGAAAAAAAAGAGGTCCAGAAAGAATTTTGAATACTTTTCGTTTGCGTTCAGATAATTATCGCTACCTTTGTGGTCAGAGATAGGCATTTTTTATAAAACCTTGTACGATGATTTAATTTGCTGGAAACTTTGCTAACAATCGATAAGAATGACTTATGAGTAAAGAATTTGTAAGAAGATTTAAAGAAGCTCTGCCTGTGGTGGCCATCTGTTATGACTTTGACAAGACCTTATCACCCGATGATATGCAGGCCCAGGGATATATTCAGTCAGTGGGATATGACGTAGAGTCCTTCTGGAAGGAGTCTAATGGATTGGCAGAGGAGAATGAGATGGATCAGAACCTGGCATACATGTTTACCATGATTCAGAAAGCCCATGGCAAGTTGGTATTTACTAAAGATGCCTTGAAGGATTATGGGGCCAGAGTTAAGCTGTTCCCTGGTGTGGAGAGCTGGTTCAGCCGGATAAGGGAGTATGGTAAGAGCAAAGGAGTCATGGTGGAGCACTATATTATCTCTTCGGGCCTTAAGGAGATGATAGAGGGGACAAAAGTGGCAGGCGAATTTGAGAAAATCTATGCCAGTTCTTTTTATTATGATAAGGATGGAGTGGCTCAGTGGCCAGCACAAGTTGTCAATTACACCAGTAAGACGCAATTCCTGTTTCGGATAGAAAAAGGAACATTGGATGTCAATGACTCAGGAGTCAATGACTATTTTGCGCCGGAAGATCTCCGGATTCCTTTCAGGAACATCGTCTATATCGGGGATAGCGACACAGACATTCCTTGCATGAAACTGGTCAATTCCTATTCCGGGCACTCCATCGGAGTCTATAATCCGGCTACGAACGACAAGCGGAAGGTCTATAAGATGATGGAAGATAAGCGAATAAAGTATTTCGCCCCAGCAGATTATACGGAGCACTCTGAACTGGATGGCTTGGTCAGAGCAATCATTGACCAGACAGCTTCAAATGAAAGGCTCATGTCACTCCATTATCAGCATAAGAAAGAACAGGAAAGTACCACGGTCAATGCAGAAAGTCAAGAGGATAGAGAGAAAGAAAAGCTGATGCTCGACCTGGAGAATAGCCATAGCTTCAAGCAGACCCACTCCATCATCTCTCAACTGAAGCAGATCAAGCATTGGACACCGGAAGAAAAGCAGCAGCTGGTTGCTATAGCCGAGAGTAATAAGCAGGTTGCGCTGATCAGACATGACAGTGATGTGGCAGAGTTTTATGAGTCATTATAGCCCGATTCAGATGATGGTCAACGAATCACGCAGTGGTATTCGTATCTCTGAGATGAGGCTTTGGGCTATGAAAATGCGGCTTAATAAGGAAAAGATGCGAATAGATGAATCTTTCTGAAAAGAAATTTGGAAAATCTAAAAAAAATAAATTATCTTTGTCGCGACAATTATTCGGGCTAGTTAACTGGCACATTAACCTTATTAATAACCCATAACAACCATGAAATTATTCAATTTGGCAGTGTCAACGAGCATTGCAGCAGTACTTCTATCATTCTCTTTAATGTCTTGCGTCAACCAAGTCCAAGATGACAGCGAGATTATCGGGAATGAAAATGAGAAAGTGAAAGTCCATGTCTCTTTCTCAGGTTTCAACCTCTCCTATGAGGAAGAGGATGTAGCTACCCGCGCTTCCGATAAGACAGCCTCTGATGCAGGTGTGGACCGTATCGCACTCTCTGTGTTTGATAGCAGCAATCAGTTGGTATATAGTTCCAAGAAGAAATCCTCCGATGATACCGAGGACTTTGACCAAATATCCTGTGAACTGATGCCAGGTGACTATACCTTTGTGGCTGTAGCCCACAAGGCTAGTGCTGATTCCGATGAGGCAGCATCTATTACCTCGGCTACTGAGGCTACCATCACTACCTCCAAGGTGCTTAAGACATTCGCCGTTACACAGGCTGTTACGGTCCAGGGAGGAGAGACTAATGCGGTCACCATAGTCTTCGGTCAGCGTATTACCTCTACTTTCCAGTTAGTGACTTCCGATAATACACCCGATGAAGTTACCTCGTGTGAGCTTCTTGTCAATCCCGCGTTAACTACCACAGCTACCGCCTTTACGTTCAGTCCTTCTACAGGTCTTGCAGCAGATGACTATCAGAATAGAACGGAAATCAATCGAATTGATATTAAGGACAATACGTTCAAGAACGTAGCTCTTATCGTCCATTGTTTCTTGAAAGGGCAATCTCAGACTATTTCTGTTACAGCCAATATGAAGAATGCTTCGGGTGGTATTGTGAAGAGCAAGACGTTCATTGATGTACCGATGGCTCCTCACCGCATTACTCGTGCCACGGGTCAGTTCTTTCATGGTTCGGCCAACGGCTCTTTCACTTTTGACGATACGGATGACACCAGGTACGATTTCTCTTTCTGATTAATGAGCACCTACCATAGATAGGGTATGTGATATGGAATATAAAGATAAGGTTGCAGTCGTGACAGGCGGTGCGCATGGCATCGGACTGTGCATCGCTGAGGGGTTCCGCAGGAGGGGAGCTTCAGTAGCTGTCATTGATGTGCGTGAGGGAGATCACTTCGTAGGGGATATCTCCAAGAAGGAGGTGCTGGAAGCCTTTGCCACTGAGGTAATCAGTCGGTATGGCAGGGTGGATTACATCGTTAATAACGCCTTGCCTCTGATGAAAGGGCTGGATGAATGTACCTGGGAGGAGTTTCAGTATGCACTGGCTGTCGGGGTGACTGCGCCTTTCTATCTGGTCAAACTGCTCGCTCCGCATCTTGCTGAAGGAGCCTCGATAGTCAATATCTCCTCTTCACGTGACCGCATGAGCCAGCCTCAGACCGAGAGTTACACAGCTGCCAAGGGAGGTATTGCCGCACTAACTCATGCCCTTGCCGTCACACTCCGGAGCAAGGCAAGGGTCAACTCCATTTCTCCGGGATGGATTGACACAGACTTTAAGGAATACGAAGGTGCTGATGCCGTGCAGCAGCCGGCTGGTCGTGTAGGTAATCCGATGGACATTGCCAACATGGTGCTCTTCCTCTGCTCGGACCGAGCCGGATTCATCACGGGTGAGAATATCTGCATTGACGGTGGCATGACCCGTCAGATGATTTACCACGGGGATCATGGCTGGGCATTGACGGAGTAAATGACAAAGCAAGTTTATCTTTTTTCTAGTGCTTTTTTTTAACTGTCTAAAGCCTTATCCTTTACGCTATCCACCCAGGTGGATAGCATTAACCACCTAGGTGGATAGGTTTAGTCACTTAGGTGGATAGCTTTAACCACTCTAGTGGATAGAATGGTGAATCGTATATCAGAGTTACTCGGATAAGAATATAAAAAGACTGCATCACAGGCTTTTGCGCTGTGATGCAGTCTCTTTTCAGGTGGCGGGGTACTTAATAGGTGTAGCGGATGGCCTTGTCAATGTCTGCCGACTTGCTGATGGGGAGCAGGGTGAAGCCCCACTCATAAGCCTTGTCAGCTGGCAAGGTGTAAGCGGGAGAGGTACGGCAGCCCCAGCTATTGTAGCCGGCTACGCCCTGCTGGCGCAGGTCAACACATACCTCTACGTAGTTCCGCTCTACGATGTCGTTGATGTGAGTCTGCTTGCGCAGCTTGTAGCGGGCCTCTTCGGCATTCTTGGAGGCAATCTCCTCGGGCGAGCGGTTCTGCCACTGATAGGGGCGGTTAGCGTTCTCGCTGTCGAAGTCCTCCACGCTGTTGCGCAGTGCGTTGAACTCCATCAGATTGTCGGCCACGAGCAGCAGGCCTTCTCCCTGTGCAGAGGTGAGGGCTACCCAGCGTGTGTCAGTGCGGTGGCCACACTCCTGCGGACGAACGTAGGGCACGTACATCGCCTCGGCAGAGGTTGTGTAGCGGCCTACCATCGAGCCGGCGTTGCGGTCCCAGTAGTTCTCCTCCGGTCCACGGCCCAGATATTCCACTTTGTTGAGCGTGGTGGGCAGGCGGAAGCGCATACCCAGACGGGGTAGGTCGGCCACCTGTGCCTTGCTGTCGGCAGCGGTGAGCTCGCACTGGAGGTGCATTACGCCGTCGGGGTAGATGAGGTAGGTCACGTTGTAGTGCTGACCCGTGGGTAGGGCGTAGCCCAGACGGAGCTCAACGTTGTCACCCACTTTGTTGACCTCAGCCTGGTCCACGGTGAAGTGGGTGCTGGCCTTCTGCCATACCTGCAGGCGGAAGGGCGCCTGGCTACCGTAGTCGTTGTCGTTGGGGGCGCGCCAGAAGTTGGGCTGCAGACCGAAGCCGTCGGCCATATACTCCTTGCCGTTGACGCTGTAGGAGGTGACGATGCCTTGCTGGCTATCGAAGACGAAACGGAGCTGTTTGTTCTCTACCACCACCTGTTTGTCAGTAAGTTCATAGGTCAGTTCGCTGCCGTTGGCTTTGTAGGCTGTAGGGGTACCCTTGCCGGTGACGAGGAACTGTTCGAAGGCTATCTCATGCCCTGCGGGTATCAGTGGCTCGGCCACCCGGGTTACGACGCTGAAGTTCACGAAGTACTCCGTGCCAGCCTTAGCTACGGGAGCGGTGAAGGGCAGGCGGAACTCCTTGCTCTGCTGGGGTGCTACGTCCAGCGTGAGCTGGTTGCGTTTCACCACCTTGCCGTTGGCATGGAGCGTGTAGATGATGTTGTAGCGTTTCAGGTTGGTGAAGTAGAAGCGGTTGATGACCTTGAAGAGGCCCTTGGCCGCATCCACAGTCTCGAAGGCTACGTTCTGGTAGGCGTACTTCACCTCTTGCATGGCGGGATGGGGCTTGCGGTCGGGGCCCACGATACCGTTGCAGCAGAAGTTACCGTCGCTCGGTGAGTCCACGCCGTAGTCGCCACCGTAGGTCCAGTAGGGGCGGCCTTCACTGTCCTTCTCCAGCAGGCCTTGGTCCACCCAGTCCCAGATGTAGCCACCCTGCAGGTTGGGGTAGGTATAAATCTCCTTCCACTGGTCCCAGAGGTTGCCACTGGAGTTACCCATGGCGTGTGAGTACTCTGAGGGAGCTACGGGGCGGTCAGTTCCCCGCTCACCCCAGCGGTGCAGGTCTTCTGCTGAGGGGTATTGGGGTACGAACATGTCGGTGTTCCACTCCCATTCAGCGCGTTCATAGTTCACGGGGCGGTTCATGCCGTTCTTCTCCTTCTCCTTCAGGAAGAGGTAGGTCTGGTAGAAGTTATAGCCGTTACCAGCCTCGTTGCCTAGCGACCAGAAGGTCACGCAGGGATAGTTCTTGTTGCGTTCATACATGTTCTCCGTGCGGTACATGTGGGGCTTGATCCATTCGGGGTTGTTGCCCAGCGTGCCGCCCTTGCTCAGGTTGTAGGACATGCCGTGGCTCTCGATGTTGGCCTCGTCATAGACGTAGATGCCGTACTCGTCGCACAGCTCGTAGAAGCGGCGGTCCTGCGGATAGTGGCAGAGGCGCACGGTGTTGATGTTGTTCTGCTTCATCAGGGTGAAGTCCAGGCGCATGTCCTCTTCGGTCACGTAGTGGCCCGTGTGCTGGTTGTGCTCATGGATGTTCACACCCTTCAACTTCAGCGGTTGGCCGTTGATGTAGAGCAGGGTGAGCTGTCGTCCGCTCGGGGCGCGGAGTTCGCTCTGCTTGATTTCGATGCGGCGGAAACCGACGTGGTAGGGGATAATCTCTGTCACCTGTCCGTTTTCGCGCACCGTTATCAGCATCTGGTAGAGAGAGGGGGATTCCGAGCTCCAGGTGCTCACTTGGGCAATCTCGGCATCGAAGTGCAGCTGCTGCTCACTGGCGGCTGCCACGCTGCATTTCTGACTGGCATCGTTGATGAGCCGGCCTGAGGCATCCCTCAGTTCGTAGCCCACCTCCATCTGCTTCTCTACGTCGGCGCGGTTGCGCAGGGCAACGTCGAGGTGGAAGAGGCCGTTCTGATAACTGTCATCGAGGGTAGAGACTACGTGGAAGTCGCGGATGGCCGTCTTGGGCTGGCTGTAGAGGAAGACGTCGCGCTCAATGCCGCTCAGAC
>JBJEKT010000164.1:0-1719 GCA_051878775.1 Bacteroides sp.
ACTCAGATTGAGTGCATGAAGGCTCCGTTCAAGGGTGCAATGGGTCACATCGCCTGGCACCTCAAGGACAATCCCGACTACGATGCCAACGACCCCCACGTGGGCCTCGTCCACCGCATCGACAAGGACACCTCCGGCCTGCTCGTTGTAGCCAAGAACCCTGATGCCAAGACCCACCTGGGCAACCAGTTTTTCCACAAGACCACCCGCCGTCGCTACCGCGCCTTAGTGTGGGGCAATGTGGAGCAGGATGAAGGTACCGTCACCGGCGACATCGGCCGTAACCCGCGCGACCGCATGCAGATGGCTGTGCTGCCCGACGGCGAAGGCAAACATGCCGTGACCCACTACCGCGTGCTCGAGCGCTTCGGCTACGTCACCCTCGTGGAGTGCATCCTCGAGACGGGCCGCACCCACCAGATCCGTGTACACATGAAGCACATCGGGCACATCCTCTTCAACGACGAGCGCTACGGTGGACACGAAATCCTGAAAGGAACCCATTTTGCAAAATACAAACAATTCGTAAACAACTGCTTCGACCTCTGCCCCCGGCAGGCCCTTCATGCCATGACCCTGGGCTTCAAGCACCCCGTCACCGGCGAGGAGATGGACTTCTCCGCCCCCTTGCCCCCCGACATGACCGCCCTCATCGAGCGCTGGCGAAGCTACATCAGTAACAGAGGAGAAACGATATGAAACGTACCATCGCTATTGTAGGAGGCGGCGACACCTCCGAGTACCACGTCTCGCTGCGCAGTGCAGCAGGCATCTATTCTTTCATCGACAAAGAGAGATATAACCTCTATATCGTGCAGATGCATGGCCTCGACTGGCACGTGCAGCTGCCTGACGGCACCACCGCCCCCATCGACCGCAATGACTTCAGCTTCCGTCAGCCTGACGGCACCAAGGTGACCTTCGACTTTGCCTACATCACCATCCACGGCACACCGGGTGAGGACGGACGGCTTCAGGGCTACTTCGACATGCTCCACATCCCCTACTCCTGCTGCGGCGTGCTGGCCGCCTCACTCACCTACGACAAGTTTGCCTGCATCCAGTACCTGCGTGCCTTCGGTGTGCGTGTGGCCGACTCCATCCTGCTGCGCCGGGGGCAGTACATCCCCGACGAGGAGGTGGTGGGCAAGATTGGTCTCCCCTGCTTCATCAAGCCCAGCCTGGGCGGCAGCAGCTTCGGCGTGACCAAGGTGAAGAGCCCCGAGCAGATTCAGCCAGCCATTGCCAAGGCCTTCGAAGAGGCTCAGGAGGTGATGATCGAGGCCTTCATGGCCGGCACGGAGGTGACCTGCGGCTGTTACCGCACCAAGGAGAAGAACGTAGTGTTCCCCATCACCGAGGTGGTGACCAGCAACGAGTTCTTCGACTACGATGCCAAGTACAACGGCCAGGTGCAGGAGATTACCCCGGCCCGTATCCCTGATGCCCTGCGCGACCGAATCCAGCGTCTCACCCTGGCCATCTACGACATACTCGGTGCCCAGGGTATCATCCGCGTGGATTATATCCTCTCCGCCGACGAGAAGATCAACCTTCTGGAGGTCAACACCACCCCGGGCATGACGACCACCAGCTTCATCCCCCAGCAGGTGCGGGCCGCCGGTCTCGACATCAAGGAGGTGATGACCGATATCATAGAAGACAAGTTTAATAAGTAGAATGTATCTAATAATAAGTAGAATATGGCATAAGGGAAAC
>JBJEKT010000165.1:0-30044 GCA_051878775.1 Bacteroides sp.
TGTGCGTATAAATCTCGGTGGTAGCCAGGCTTTCGTGCCCCAACAGTTCCTTTATTGCTCCTAACTCAGCCTGATGGTTGAGCATCGCAGTGGCAAAGGAATGGCGGAGCACATGCGGACTCCGTTTCTTTATCGTAACTACCTTCGAAAGGCTTTTCTTCACAATCCGTTCTACCATTCCGGCAGTAATGCGTTCACCTGTCTGCTTGACGAAGAACGCTCCACTCCGGACAGGAATTTCGTTGTTGCGGCGGGTTAGGTAGTTCTGGAGCTCCTCCTTCAGTGCCTTATCGAAGGGGATGATACGCTGTTTGTTCCGCTTACCTGTCACCTTGATGGTGAAAGTCTGGAAATCCACATCAGTATCATTAAGCCCTATCAGCTCGGAGCGCCGCATACCCGTGGAGTAGAATGTTTCCACGATGCACTTGCCGCGGCATCCCTCAAAGTCGTCCCCAAAGAAGTCACCATCGAGCAGCCGGTCCATCTCCTCTTCCTTCACAAACACCGGAAGGGGCTTTTTGTTTTTCGGGCCAACGATTTTTCTCATCGGGTCCCGCTCGATTTGTCCTTGTTTGAGCATATACTTAAAGTACGCGCGCAAGGAGCTGAGTTTGCGATTGACCGAGGTGGTGGTGTATTTCTGCTCCATGAGGGAGACAATCCATTCGCGCACCAAGTCGGCATCGACTTGCTCTGGCTTGAGCTCTTTCCACATGTCGTTTCCAAACGTCTCGAACTGGCGCAAGTCATCGCCGTAGGCTTCCACCGTACGGCCGGAGTAGTTGCGCTCGTACTTCAAGTAGTTCAAAAACTCATCTATGGGCCACATATCGCTACAACATCTTTAGAATTTTGAAGCGAAAGTAATAAAAAGAATTCAATTATTCAAAGGAAATTACGAATAATTAATCTTCTATTTGCTGAAGTTTTTGTACATAAACGGCACGCTCTTTCTTAAGTCTCTTAGTCACAGAGGGTTTGTCAAACTGCTGTCTGCTGCGCAATTCTTTCACGATGCCGGTCTTTTCGAATTTTCTCTTGAATTTCTTCAGAGCCTTTTCGATGTTTTCGCCTTCTTTTACGGGTACTACAATCATTTTTTTTGGTTTTAAAATTTTAATGTTAAACAATACGATTCACAGCGAATCGGGCCGCAAAATTACACATAGTTTCTTAATTCACAAAACTTTCTGCGAAAAAAATGCGGTTTTTAGGAGAGGTAACCTATTTTTTCCGTTGGCAACGGGTAACATGGTAACATCTTCATCGAGCAGCAGAGAGGGGGGGGGCAGGTAGCTGATGAAGAGAGAGGGTGCACCGGCCTACTGGCTGATGCACCCTCTGGAAGGAGTATTAACGCGAACTAGTCGGTTAGTTCAGGATTACACCGCTGTCGCTGGTGGGGTTCTGCGTCAGGGTACCGGGGTATGCGTTGATGGCATCCTGCGGAATGTAGTAGGTCACGCGATAATCGGTGGCAGGTACCTCCTCAGCCTGCTTGTGAGGACCAGGGAAGTGGCGAGTCAGCGATTTTCCGTTGCGGAATACGTCATAGCTACGTTCGGCTTGGTAAGCCAACTCCAGCTGACGCTCCTTATCGATAAGTTCGCTGGCATTGGTAGCATCCAGTGAGGGATAACCAGCTCCCACGATCGAACGCTCACGGATGGTATTCAGGTCCTTGAGTGCGTTCTCATACTGGCCCAGCTTTGCGTAAGCCTCAGCGCGGTTCATGTAGATTTCACCCAGGCGGCTGATGACGGGCGAGTGCAGGTGAGAGTCCTCACCCTCGCGCGAGCACTTCGTGATGTAGAACTGCGGATATACACGGTTCAAGCTGATAAAGTAGTCGAGCACACCGGTATAGGTCTTGCCGCCGTAGTTGATGCTGTAAATTTCCTGCTCCTCATCCACGGGGGTGAGGGTATAAGAAGTACCTTCAGCATCTTTGCAAGTCACCGTAGCACCGCTCTTCACGGCGTCGAACTGTGCATAGTTCTGATCCGTCTCTGAATCCCACTTGATGAAGCGGAACACCAGCTTATGGTCGGCCGTATAGGTAGGTTCAATGAAAGCAGCACGTGCATCCACGATGCGGTAGCTGTCAGGACGCCAGTCGTTACGGCCTGTTTCGTTCAGCAGGTCGATGTACTTGGCGCTGGCAAACATTTCGCCCCAGCCCATGCCACCGATGTTAGCATACATACCGCCGACGCCGTAGTAGTGATCCCATCCAGAGAACTCAGAGGCCACGCGCTTCACCACGAAGATGGCTTCAGCATTGTTCTCAGGCACGATGGTGTTGTACTTCATGAACTGCTCACGGGGGAGCAGCTCATAGTTGCCTGAATTGATTACCTTGTTGGCATAATCCACAGCCAGCTGAGCATACTGCGTGTTGGGGTTCTCGTACGTGCCGCTCATATAGAGATAGACTCTGGAGAGCATAGCCTGAGCAGCGCCCTTTGAGGCATAAGCCGGGCCTTTGTCGATGGTCATCAGTTCCTCGGCCTTCTTCAGGTCGCTGATAGCCTGTTCGTAGGTGGCCTGCACGGTAGCACGGTCCTCCAGGTAGAGGTCACCCATCACATTATCAGGGGTACCATTCACGATAGGCACACCGAGGTTCTTGGTGGGAGCCTGGTAGTAGGGACGTCCGTATGCACGTACAAAGTAGAAGTACATCAATCCGCGGATGTAGTAGCACTCACCCAGCTGGTTGTCGATTTCAGCATTCTGTCCCTCCTCAATCATGTTGATGATGTTCGAAGCCTGAGCCACCGCCTTATAGCCATAGTCCCAGAAGTTCTGCAGACGATAGTTCTTGGGGGTACGCGAGTAAGAGATGAATTCGAAGAAAGCATCGGTCGAGCCACCACGAATCATCATGTTGTCGCCCGCATATTCACCGCAACGGTGCATAGGGTCCGACCAGGTTTTGAGCTGCGCATAGACACCGTTCATCAAGGCATCCATCGAAGCCATAGGGTCACCCGTGATCTGCTCTGCCGCCATCGAGCTATAGGGCAAGCGTTCAATATCGCAAGCCGTCAGAGCGGCTGCTGCAAAAAGTCCAATTGCAAATATCTTTTTCATTGTTAATGTCGTTTAAAGTTAGAAGGATACGTTCAAGCCAAGCATGTACTTACGTACTGAGGGATAGACACCGGGACCCGTGGTACCCATGACGCTGCCACCCGAAGCGGGGAGTTCAGGATCTACGCCCGAGTAGTCGGTGATGGTAAAGAGGTTCTCGCCCGTCAGCGATATGCGCAGGCTCTGGATGCCATACTGCTTCATCGGTACGGTGTAGCCGATAGAGAGTGAGCGGAGCTTCAGGTAATCGCTCTTTTCGAGGAAGCGTGAAGACACCAAGTTACCCTTATCCTGGTTGTTGTACTTGGCTACGGGGTGCGTGGCGATATCACCCGGCTTCTGCCAGCGGCTCCAGCCCTTCTGCAACTTCATCTGGTTGCGGTCGGTGTAGGTACCATCAGAGTCATACTCTTGACGAGAGTAGTTGTAGATGTGTCCACCTATTGAATAGCCAAAGTTGGCGCTCATGTCGAGGTTCTTCCAAGAGAGTGACGTGGAGAATCCACCGAAGAGCTTGGGATTGCTGGTTCCCACCTTGAAACGCTGTGCCTCAGAATAGTTGGAAGTGGTCACCTTGTTGCCGTTCTCATCCAGTTTGTACCACATGGGGGCACCATTTTCAGGATTTACGCCTGCCCACTCGCGGATGTAGTAGGTATCGATCGGTTCGCCCACCTCCAGAATACGGTCGGCACTACCGGCAATACCTGAGTTATCGCCGATGATCACAGGCACTACGGCAAAGCTGCCATCAGCCTGCTTCTGAGCATAGAGGTCGCGCAGTTCGTTCTTATTGTGGGCCATATTCAGGTCGATGCTCCAATTCCAATCTTTCGTACGGATGATGTCGCCGCCGATAGAGAGTTCGAAACCTTCGTTGCGCATCTTACCGATGTTCTTATACACGCGCGTCACACCAGTCAGACCGGTAACAGGCACGTCGTAGAGGATGTTGTCGGTATTCTTCACGTACCAGTCGATGGTAGCACGCAGGCGGTTGTCGAAGAGGGCTGCATCCACACCGATACCGGTGGTGAAGGTGCGCTCCCAAGTCAGTTCCTTGTTACCGATCACCGAAATCAAGGCACCGGGCTGCTCGTTGTAGCTCGTAGAAACCGAGTAGAGGTCGTACTGCGGATAGAGCGAGCTGGGGCGGTTACCTACCGAACCGTACGAAGCACGGAGTTTCAGGTTATCCACCCAGTCGGCATTGAACCAGCTTTCGCGGTTGATGATCCAGCCGGCACTTACTGAGAAGAGGTTGCCATAACGAGCGTTGTCACCCAGGTTCGAAGCACCGTCACGACGGAACATCACTTCGGCCAGGTAGCGCTGGTCGTAGGTATATTTCCAGTTGGTGAAGTAGGACTGTACGGCCCATTCGCTGGCGCTGCCACGTACGCTCTCGGGGATAGCCGTTACGTCGAGCACCTGGAATCCAGGTACAAATCCAGTACCCTGACCGCTCAGGCTCTTATACTGATAGTCCTTGAACTCGTAAGAGATGTGTCCGTTGATAGAGTGCTTACCGAAGGTCTTGTTCACCAACAGGTTGTGGTTGGTGTAGCGACGGGTTACTTCATCGCGTCCCTCGTACAGACGGCCCGATACGCCCACACCGCTGTTGGAGCGGGGGTCGGTATAGCTGTGGCTTGAGGAGGTAATCAAGCGGTAGTTGTTCACCGAGGTGAAGCGCAGCCAATCGGTAATCTTGATTTCGAAGTCGAAGTTACCCATGAACTCGTAGCGGCGGGATTCGCTGTAGTTGCCGTATGAGTAGTCGAGCAGGTAGTTGGTCTGCTGAGCGTTGACCCAGCCGCTGTAGCGGTGAGGAACCAATTCGCCGTTCTCGTCGTAGGGGCTATCCCAGGGGAGCATGCTGTACATTGAGGTTACGGAGTACTGCTGGTCGTAGATGTCACGACGTGAAGCGCTGATGGCAGGCTTCAGGGTCAGCCAGCTGTAAGGCTTGTACGAAGCGTTAAAGCGGAAGTTGTAGCGCGTGTAGTCGTATCCCTTCACGGCACCCTCTTCGTCGTAGTAGCCCAGTGAGAAGTAGCTCTGCAGTTTCTCCGAACCGCCCGAGACAGAAATGTTGTAATCCTGTGTAAAGCCAGTCTTCGTGGCGAGGTCCCACCAGTCGAAGTTGCTGTTGCGCAGCTCTTTGTTCCAACGAGTAAAGGCAATTTGGTTGGCATTCTGCATCGAAGCATAGTAGTCGTACAGTTCTGCACCGTTCATCACCTCCAGGTTACCGTTGTTCAACGTGCTCACACCCAGCTTAGCTGAAGCGTTGATGGTCATCTTACCCTCGCGGCCCTTCTTGGTGGTCACCACGATAACGCCGTTGGCACCTTCCGAACCGTAGATGGCCGTCGAAGCAGCATCCTTCAAGATGGTCATGCTCTCGATATCAGCGGGATTGAGGTCACCAGCACCGCTACCCACGATCACACCGTCGATGACCCAGAGAGGAGCCGTACCACCGCTCAATGAGGCTTGACCGCGGATAACCACTGCACCAGTTGAACCCGGCTGACCCGAACCCGGAGCTACATAGACGCCAGGAGCCTTACCATTCAGCAGGTTCTCCACCGAGGGAGAAGTAATGTCTTTCAGTTTGTCACTCTTGATGCTGTTCATCGCACCCGTAAGGCTCTCCTTACGCTGCGTGGTGTAACCCACTACGATGACCTCGGCGAGCGTCTCGCTGTCTTCCGAAAGTTTGATAGTCTGTTTATCAGCCGTGGCCTTTACCTCCAGGGTCTTGTAGCCGATGTAAGAGATTTGAAGCATAGCTCCAGCAGGAGCTTCCAAAGCGTACTCACCATCGATGTTGGTGATAGTTCCATTCGTTGTGCCCTTGACCAGGACGTTGGCTCCGATGATAGGCTCACCGGTGTTCGCATCCACTACGACACCCTTCAGCTTGGCATTCTGCTGAACGATGGCGGCGGGGGCAGCCTCTGATACTGATGATGGAAGGGCGAAGGCAGAGTTCAGGCTCATGCCCAGCAAACCTGAGAGAATCAGGTACTTACCACTACGGGTCGCTGTCTTTAATTCCATAACTAGTTAGAAAGATAATAGGTTGGTTAATAATGGGTTAGGCCTTCATCAAAGGAATAGGTTCCTGACGTACGCATACGTCGTTTCGATGTTAGCGTGTGCAAATGTATATAAAATCTGCGAGATTCTACACCGGCAGAATAAAAAAACAAGGCTGGCGCCTTGTTTCCCGTTCCCTCCTGCGTGTTCTTTGTCACAAATTTACTATATTGGAGGTCGAATTCTAAAATGTTTATATATGAACAGGAATCGAACAGTCGCCGGCCTTGATGTGCACAAAGATAGCGTTTATCTTTGTATCATGGGGCATAATGAGGCAATTATTTTTCAAAAGAGTTACGGAGTGTTGACTCCGGAGCTTCGTCAGATGCGCGATGACATGCTTTGTCACGGAGTGACGGAATGTGCCATGGAGAGCACCGCAGTATATTGGGTACCCGTATGGAACGAACTTTGCGGTTCAATGGATCTCAAGTTGGTGAATCCGTATTTCATCAAGCAGTTACCTGGTCGCAAGAGCGATGTCAAGGATGCGCAATGGATAGCAGAATGCGTTCTGAAGAATCTTATCAAAGGAAGTTTCGTGCCCGAACCAGTTGTTCAGGACATGCGCAAACTCAATCGACGTATCATGGACCTGAATGAGGACATGACCTACAACAGCAACAAGCTTGATGCAGCCTTGCAACGGTGCGGTTTCAGACTCAGCAATTATGTGTCCACTACAAGGAACAAAAGTTATCGTTCCGTACTGAAAGCCATCATCGAGGGGCAGACATGCCCCGAGGAGCTTGTCAAGCTTGTCCATGGTCGCACGCTCAACAAGCACGGGCGGGAGAATGTAAAAGCGGCTGTCACAGCATCATTCTCCAAAACTGACCTGATCGTATTCAGACAGTTAAAGGAAACCATTGACCTCGTTGACGGTCAGATAGAAGAATGCCAGAAAGAACTGACGGCACTTTGCAAGGAACACTTTCCCAAACAGTACGAACGTCTTCAGACCATCCCTGGAGTAAAGGAACGCGCAGCCACGGCAATCATTGCGGAAACAGGGATTGACATGAAGATGTTCGCTACAGCTTCTTGTTTGGTGGGATGGTGTGGGCTGAAACCCCGAAACGATGTCAGCAACGGACACTACAAAAGCAGAAAAGTGACACACGGAAACAGGTATCTCAGACAAATACTGATAGAAATCGCATGGGCCGCATCAAGAACCCGGAACTGTTTCTTCTCCAACTTCAGCTACATCCAGACAACTGTCAAGAAAAAAAGCAAGATGAAAATCCAGGTGGCCATCGCCCGCAAGATACTTGTAGCCGTATGGCACATGCTCTCCAAAGAAGAGGACTTCATTGACGTTTACCTCAAAAGGCTTGAGGAACAAAGAGCGATGGAGGAGAATATCAGATTACTTGAATCGTTTATGGCCAATTAGCCATTCGATATACCTTCCCGTGCAATGTAACTATCTTTGTGGTGCATCGCAGCCCGGTTCGCAAATTTGCAGATACACGGTAAGGAGTTGGACACCGGCATAAGCTAACCAAGCTTGTAGAGGAAAGTAGCAAACTTAACGTATGAACTCCGTGATAGTGTATCACGGATACAATCGCCGTATGCCAAATAGGGACAAGTAAACTTATAAGGACTCTTTGAGGGTGTCTTTTCCAATCATTCTCATAAATCGTTTTAGAGGAAAGATAGGTATAAATTGCATACTTTGGGCAAAAGTGTGCAATAATTTATGCGAAAGGACAAAAAATACACCTTAATCATCAAATAATGCACATGATGAAACGCATACAACTGCTACTTTTGCACTCGGAAACGTAGCGCTTTTATGGTGCTGGCGTTTCACGTAAACAAAGAAAGATAGAAATCAATCAAGAGGTTTTTTCATAATATTTATTTAAGGTTAGAATTAGGTTAACATGAATCACCGATTATTCGCCAGCCGGCCACTCGGGAGAGCCGCCGGCTGACAGAATAATCACAAACGAGACTATTACAACAAACGGATTATTAATATATAAAATATAAGATATCATGAACACAATCTGCAAAAAGATGATGGTGCTGGCAGCTTGCACGTTGCCGCTCCTCTCCTGTACAACGCCTGCTCCTCAGGCAGAAGAGTGCCTGCTCGATGCAGCGGTCTATGATGCATTGCCCTTCGATATGCCCAGGGTGATGCAGCCTACATTTGCCAATAACCAGGTCTCTATTGTGGACTTTGGCGCCCAAGGTGATGGCACGACCCTCAATACGGAAGCCATCAATCAAGCCATCAAAGCGATAAACGAAAAAGGCGGTGGCCGTGTGGTCATCCCTGCTGGTGTATGGCTGACTGGACCTATCCAGTTGCTGAGCAACGTGAATCTGCATGCCGAGAAGAATGCCCTTGTGGTATTTACTGATGACTTCACTGCCTACCCCATTGTAGAGACTTCGTTCGAAGGTCTGGAGACTCGTCGCTGCCAGTCTCCTCTCTGGGCCCGTGGTGAGGAGAACATTGCCATTACGGGTGAAGGTGTGTTTGATGGCCGTGGCGACAGTTGGCGTCCCGTGAAGAAAAGCAAACTGACTGATGCCCAATGGAAGAGTCAGTTGAAGAAGGGTGGCGTAGTGGAGAACGACGTCTGGTATCCCAACGAGGGTTCGCTCAAGGGAGCCAATGCCTGTAAGAATTTCAATGTGCCTGAGGGTATCGAGACGGATGAGCAGTGGAATGAGATCCGTGCCTGGTTACGACCTGTGCTGCTTAACTTCGTGAAGTGCAAGAAGGTGCTGCTTCAGGGTGTCACTTTCAAGAATTCTCCCTGTTGGTGTCTGCACCCCCTGTCGTGTGACCACATCACGCTGGACAATGTAAAAGTATTCAATCCCTGGTATTCACAGAATGGCGATGCACTCGACCTGGAATCGTGCAGCAACGCTCTGATTACCAAATGTATATTCGATGCTGGCGATGATGCCATTTGCATCAAGTCGGGTAAAGATGCTGACGGTCGTCGTCGTGGCGAACCCTGTCAGAACGTGATTGTTACCGACAACATCGTGCTCCATGGTCATGGTGGCTTCGTAGTTGGTAGCGAAATGTCGGGTGGTGTGAAGAACATCTATGTGTCTAATTGTACCTTCCTCGGCACTGACGTAGGTCTGCGTTTCAAGAGCACCCGTGGACGTGGTGGCGTGGTGGAGAACATCTACATCAACCGCATTAACATGATTGACATTCCCCACGAGCCCCTGTTGTTCGACCTCTTCTACGGCGGTAAAGGTGCAGGTGAGGAGACTGAAGAGGAGATTGCCGAGCGCATGAAGGCTAATGTACCTCCTGTGACTGAGGAGACTCCTGCTTTCCGTAACATCCACATCAGTGAGGTAGTCTGCAAGGGTGCCGGACGAGCCATGTTCTTCAACGGACTGCCCGAGATGCCCATTGACAACATCAGCGTGAAGGATGTGGTCATCAGCCAGGCCAAGGAGGGCATCGTCATCAGCCAGGCCAAGGGTGTCAGCATAGACAATGTGCGCATCGAGGCCAAGAAGGGTGAGAACCTCATCATCCGCAACGCTTACAACGTGAAGGTGAATGGACAGGAATATAACAACGAAACCTCTAAAGCTCAAGCTATTGCCTTGTAACCCATCGATTTTAAATTTGAATCAATGAAAAAGAGTATTTTGCTCTTACTGTGCTGTGCTATGACTCCCCTGCTCATGGCACAGCATGTTGTTAAGCGCGTAGTCACCATGGAGGTGACCAATCCCTTTCATCAGCCCCAGAGTGACGCTCCCGTAGTAATCAATCTGCAGAGCCTGAAGCTGAAGTTCAATGTGACGAGTGCTGTAGTGGCCAGTTTGACCAAGGAGATACCTTCGCAGTTGGACGACCTGGATGGCGATGGCGTGGCTGATGAGTTGGCTTGGGTGATGGACTTGCCTGCTCATGGGCGTGAACGTCTTACCTTGACCCTCTCTACAGAGGCTCCTGCGAAAAGCTATCCTGTCCGTACCTACGCGCAGATGTTGATACGCGATGGCAAGAAGAACAAACATGCCCGGGCGGAGAGCCTGACCGTGCCGGGGAAGTCGAATGTCTATAACCTGATTTACGGCCACGGCCCCATGATGGAGTCTGAGTTGGTGGGTTACCGTATTTACTTCAACCAGAAGCAGACCATCGACCCCTATGGCAAGTTCAAGCAACGGCTGGAGCTGGAATCGTGCAGCTTCTATCCCACCGATGAGCAATTGGCAGCAGGCTATGGCGACGACGTGCTGATGGTGGGCAACAGCTGCGGCATTGGTGCCTTGAAAGGATGGGACGGCAACAAAGCTACACACATCGAACCGATTGCCTCCCGCACTGAGCGGGTGGTGACTTACGGACCTGTGCGGGCCATCCTCGAAGTGTCAGTCAAAGGGTGGAACTACCAAAACAGTCGGATAGACATGACTCAACGTTACATGCTCTATGCCGGGCATCGTGACCTGCAGATTGACTGCCTCTTCAGCGAGCCGCTGCAGGAGCAGACTTTCACGGTCGGTGTGCAACATATCATGGGCACTGAGACCGTGATGGAGAGCGACCACCAGGGATTGGTAGGTAGTTGGGGGCGCCATTGGCCTGTGACAGATACCGTGAAGTACGCCAAGGAGACCATCGGCATCGCCACCTATGTGCCCCAGCGCTACGTGCGTAAGGAGGTGAGCGACCCCGATAACTTCCTCTACCTGATATCTGCCCCCAAGGAGAGGCAGTTCAGCTACTTTACCATGTTCACCTCGCGTAAGGAGGAGTTTGGCTATCCAGATGCTCCGACCTGGTTTGCCTATATGAGACAGTGGAAGGAGCAGCTGCAACACCCCCTGGAGGTAAAAATCATCAAGAAGTAACCATTGAGTAAAAGTATACATTCCTTCTTATCATAAGGTTAGTAGATTTAATTCCTAAAAAACAACTGAAAAATGAAGTATCCAATCCTTTTTATTCTGCTTACTTGCCTTAGTCTAAGTGTAGTAGCCCAAGAGGGTAACTATGTCTCTGATGTCTGGTGTCCTGACCTGGGCAATGGCAAGTACAAGAATCCCGTGCTCTATGCCGACTACAGCGACCCCGATGCCATACGGGTGGGGGAGGACTATTACCTCACCTCCTCCAGCTTTGGCTGTCTGCCCGGGTTGCAAATCCTTCACAGTAAGGACCTCGTGAACTGGCGCATTATTGGTGCGGCCATTCCTACCGCAATCCCTCCTGTAGAGAAACCTGAGCGACCCGAACATGGCAACCGCGTGTGGGCCCCTTCGCTGCGTTACCACAACGGTACCTATTATATCTTTTGGGGAGACCCCGACCAGGGTGCTTTCGTGGTGCGGGCTACCCACCCCGAAGGTCCTTGGAGTGAACCGCTTCTCATTAAGGAGGGTAAAGGCATCATCGATACCTGTCCGCTATGGGATGATGACGGGCGCGTCTATCTGGTCCATGCCTATGCCGGCAGCCGTGCACAGCTGAAGAGCGTGATTGCTATCTGTGAGCTGGATACCGCCTGCACCCGCACCATCACCCCCTCGCGCATTGTGTTCGACGGCCATGAGGAGCATCAGACATGTGAAGGTCCTAAGTTCTACAAGCGCAACGGCTACTACTACATCTTCCATCCCGCAGGCGGTGTACCTACTGGCTGGCAAGTGGTGCAACGCTCGAAGAGTGTCTATGGCCCTTACGAGTGGCGTACGGTGCTGGCGCAGGGAAAGACGAATGTCAACGGTCCTCACCAGGGAGCCTGGGTTACCACGCAGACAGGCGAAGACTGGTTCCTCCACTTCCAGGATGTGGGTGCCTACGGCCGGTTGGTCCACCTTCAGCCCATGACGTGGAAGGAGGATTGGCCTGTAATAGGTGTGGATAAGGACGACGACGGCTGTGGTGAACCTGTGTTGACCTACAAGAAGCCTAACGTGGGAGCCACCTACCCCAAGAATAACCCTCAAGAGAGTGATGAGTTTGATGGCTATACGCTCCAACCCCAATGGCAATGGCACGCCAACATCAACGAGAAATGGGCCTGGTATGCGGGTGAGAAGGGCTTTGTGCGCCTTTACTCCTACCCGGTGCCCGAGCACTATAAGAACTTGTGGGACGTAGCCAACCTGTTGCTGCAGAAGACTCCAGCTCCTCAGTTCAGTGCTACCATGAAGCTCTCCTTTACTCCTGACAAGCGCTACACAGGTGAACGTACAGGCCTGTTGGTGATGGGCTTGGACTATGCAGGACTGATTTTAGAGAACCGTACAGAGGGCTTAGTGTTGAGCCAGGTGAGCTGTAAGGATGCGAAGAAAGGTACAGCGGAGGAGAGTCACGGCGAGGTGAAACTCAGTGCAGGTACCGTATGGCTGCAGGCTCGCTTTACCGATACGGGTAAGAAGATTCAGAAGAGTGAAGGTGGAACTGACCAGATTATTCTCTGTCGCTTCAGCTATAGCCTTGATGGCAAGAAGTTCCAGTCCCTGGGCGAACCCTTCCAGGTCCGTGAAGGCCAATGGATTGGTGCCAAGGTAGGCACTTTCTGTACCCGTCCAGCCAAGAAGGTGAATGACGGTGGCTGGAGTGACGTGGACTGGTTCCGTATCGGAAAATGAAATTTTTGGTGATTACTGCTTAGTGGAAAGGAAAAAACTGCTATCTTTGTCGGGCGTAAACAAATACCAACCAAATGAAGAAACTCGTTATTTTCGACCTTGACGGTACACTGCTCAACACAATTGCTGATTTGGCACAGAGCACAAACCATGCCCTTCAGACCCTGGGCTTTCCTATCCACGATACCGTTGCCTACCGCTTCATGGTAGGCAACGGCATCAACAAACTCTTTGAACGTGCCCTTCCTGAGGGGGCAAAGAGCGAGGCCAACGTGCTGCGCGTACGTGCAGCCTTTATTCCTTATTATAACCAGCACAACGCGGACCTGAGCACTCCCTATGAAGGTATTCCTCAGCTGCTCGGCCAGCTACAGGGCCAAGGCCTGCAGCTGGCTGTAGCTTCCAATAAATACCAGAGCGCTACCGAGCAGCTCATCGCCCACTACTTCCCCACCATTCACTTCTGCACCGTATTGGGTCAACGCGAAGGGGTCCCCACCAAGCCCGATCCTACTATCGTACATCAGATTCTTCAGGCTACTGGCATAGCAGCCTGCGATGTGCTCTATGTTGGCGACTCCGGAGTAGATATGCAGACCGCCCTGAATGCCGGTGTAACGGCCTGTGGTGTGACATGGGGCTTCCGTCCTCGCACCGAGCTGGAACAATTTTCTCCTCAGTACATCGTCGATTTTCCCGATGAAATCGGCAAAATTGCGTTGTTATAAGCATATTCTATTCCCTTTCATCAAAAAAAACACACCTTAAAACAAATATTCCACATTGTAGTGAGCGCATTACAATACTTTTGCACCGTGGAAATTAACATTGTGTTCGTACACAGTTAATGTTATTCATGGAAACACTTTAATAATTTAAAATAGATATGCAAAGAATGTCTAAAAAGATGAAAAACATGCGCCATGCGTTACTATTCTTATTAGTGACGATGATATCGCTCAGCGTATCAGCGCAGAATGTGACCGTAAAAGGTACCGTGACAGACAAGACAGGAGAGACCGTGATTGGTGCTTCTGTAGTAGAGAAAGGGAATCCCGGCAATGGAACCATCACCGACATCGATGGTAACTATACGCTGAGCGTTTCGAAGAGTGCTACCCTGGTGTTCTCGTACGTGGGTATGACCACGCAGGAGGCTGCCGTCAAGGGGCAGACAGTGATTAACATCGTGCTGAGCGAAGATGCCCAGGCCCTGGAAGAGGTGGTGGTCATCGGTTACGGCTCAGTGAAGAAGAAAGACCTGACCGGTTCGGTGGCTACCGTCAGTAGCGAGGTGCTGGCTGCCGTACCCGTGGCCAGTGCCACCGAGGCATTGACGGGTAAGATGGCCGGTGTGCAGATCACCACGACCGAAGGTAGCCCCGATGCTGAAATGAAGATTCGTGTGCGCGGTGGTGGTTCTATCACCGGCGACAACACTCCGCTCTTCATCGTCGATGGCTTCCCCGTGGAGTCAATCAGCGATATCCCCGCCAGCGACATTGAGGACATGACCGTATTGAAGGATGCCTCTTCTACCGCCATCTACGGTAGCCGCGGTGCCAACGGTGTAATCCTCGTGACCACCAAGAGCGGTAAGGAGGGTAAGGTGAACGTGAGCTACAACGCCTACTACAGCTGGAAGAAGATTGCCAAGACGCTCGACGTGCTCAGCGCAAGCGACTACGCCAAGTGGCAGTATGAGCTGGCCCTGCTCAAGAGCAGCGGCAAGGACCTCAGTTCGTACGAGAACTTCTTCGGTAAGTACAGCGACATCGACCTCTACGACGGCATTGCCCAGAACGACTGGCAGGACCTCACCTTCGGCCGCACGGGTAACACCTTCAACCACAGCCTCAGTATTACCGGCGGTTCGGACAAGGTGAAATACTCGTTCAACTACGCCCACATGAACGATAAGGCCATCATGGAGGGATCGAACTACAAGCGTGACAACTTCAGCCTGAAGCTCAACACCAAGCCCACCAAGAATACGACCGTGGATTTCACTATCCGCTATGCCGAGACTGACGTGCGTGGTGGTGGTGCCAACGACGTAAGTTCTACTTACGACTCAGATAAGCGTCTGAAGTACTCCGTCATCTACACGCCCATCCCCCTGAAGAACCTCGATTCGTCGGCCGGTTCAGAAGACGACGACCTGGGTAACCTCTATGATCCCCTCGTGTCCATCAGCGACAACGACCGTGCGCAGGAGCGCAAGACCTTCAACATGGCCGGTAGTTTCGGTTGGGAAATCTTCAAGAACTTCAAGGTGAAGGCCGAACTGGGTTACGACGACTACCGCAACAACGACCAGCGTTTCTGGGGTACAACGACCTATTATATTAAGAACGTGCCTTCAGCCGATAACCAGGGTCTGCCCGCCATCCAGCTGCAGGACACCAAGCGTCACAAGTTCCGTAGCACCAACACTGCAAGCTACGATTTTTCAAAGGTATTAAAAAATGATAAGCACCACCTCAACGCCTTGATTGGTCACGAGTGGATTGTAACAAAGAGCTCTAAGCTCACCAACATTGTACACGGATTCCCCGAAAGCTTCACCGCCGACCAGGCCTGGAAGCTCACCTCGATGGGTACGCCTTATAATATTGATAACTACCTCAACCCCGACGACAAGCTGCTCTCGTTCTTCGGCCGCGTGAACTACGACTTCGACAGCAAGTACCTGCTGAGCGCTACGTTCCGTGCCGACGGCTCTTCGAAGTTCTCTGAAGGCAACCAGTGGGGTTACTTCCCCTCGGCAGCCTTGGCTTGGCGTGTCTCTTCCGAGCCCTTCATGGAGTCAACCCGCGAATGGCTGGACGACTTGAAGCTTCGCTTGAGCTACGGTACCGCCGGTAACAACAACATCCCCTCGGGACAGATGGTACAGACCTACGCCAACTCGGCTACGACCTGGATTAACGGATTCAGCAACTACTGGGCTCCCTCAAAGACCATGGCCAACCCCGACCTGAAGTGGGAGACCACCATCACGCGTAACCTCGGTTTGGACTTCACCATCCTGGGTGGTAAGCTGAACGGTAGCATCGAAGCCTACTTCAACACCACGAAGGACCTGCTCATCCAATTCCCCGTGGGTGGTACCGGCTACGACAACCAGTACCGCAACATGGGTAAGACCGAGAACAAGGGTATTGAGGCCACCATCAACTGGACGGCTATCAACAAGAAGAACTGGGGCCTGAGCTTCAACGCCAACATCGGCTTCAACAAGAACAAGATCAAGGACCTCGGCATCATGGACGACTTCGGCGCAGAGACCTACTGGGCTTCGTCTGAAATCGGTAACGACTTCTGGATTGCCAAGGGCGGTTCGGTAGGCCAGATGTATGGTTACAAGTCGGCCGGACGCTACGAAGTGAGCGACTTCGAGGGCTACGACGCTGCTAAGAACGCCTGGATTCTGAAGGATGGCGTGGCTGACGCTACCTCTGCTGTGGGCCGTGTACGCCCCGGTACGATGAAGCTACAAGACCTGGACGGCAACGGCACCATCGACGCCAACGATAAGTGCATCATCGGCGATGCCAACCCCACTGCTACCGGCGGTTTCAGCATCAACGCCCGTGCTTACGGCTTCGACCTGAGCGCCAACTTCAACTACAGCATCGGTAACGACGTCTATAACGCCAACAAGATTGAGTTCACCTCGACCGGCAAGTACCAGTACCGCAACATGATTGGCGAGATGGCCGACGGTCTGCGCTGGACCAACCTCAACGCCGACGGTACGCTCTGCAACGACCCTGCTAAACTGGCCGAGATGAACGCCAACACCACGATGTGGTCACCCTATACCGACCGCATGATCTTCAGCGACTGGGCTGTAGAGGATGGCTCGTTCCTGCGTCTGAACACCCTGACCTTAGGCTACACGCTGCCCGCCGACCTGATGAAGAAGGCCATGATTAAGAGCCTCCGCTTCTACGTGACGGCTTACAACGTCTTCTGCCTGACGAGCTACTCCGGCTACGACCCCGAAGTATCTTCTATCCGTAAGACCAACCTGACTCCGGGTGTGGATTACTCAGCCTACCCCAAGAGCCGTCAGTTTGTAGTAGGTGTCAACTTGAATTTCTAATCCATCAGCATAAACAAACATATCAGATATGAAAAAGTTAATCTATATATCCCTTCTCTCCCTGTCGATGGTTGGTGGACTCACCAGCTGCGACCTGGAAGCACCCAGCAAGTCGTCACTCGACGCGCAGGTCATCTTCTCTACCCCCTCACTGGCCGAAGCAGCCGTGATGGGTATTCACCAGTCGTTCGGCGAAACCAACTCGTACCGCGGACGTTTCATCCCTTACTACGGCTTGAACACCGACCTGGAGTGGATTAACGGTATGGACATCACCAAGATGCCCGACGGCGGTAAGTACGACCTGGCCTCGTATGCCGCTACCCCCGTCAACAGCCAGATGAACAACACCACCAACGCTTATGCCAAGTTCTACGAAGGTATCGAGCGTGCCAATCAGGCCATTGCCGGTCTGCGTGCCTATGGCAACGTGGAGAGCAATGCCGAGCTGGCTCAGCTGCTGGGTGAGGCCCTGACGCTGCGTGCCGTCATCTACCTCGACCTGATTAAGGGATGGGGCGACGTGCCCGCCCGCTTCGAGCCCATCACCACCGAGACCATGTACCTGGCTCGCACCGACCGCGATGAAATCTACAAGCAGCTGCTGGCCGACCTGCTGGAGGCTGAAGGCTACTGCGCATGGCCCAACGGCTCGGCTGTAACGAAGAGCGTGGAGCGCGTGAGCAAGGCCTTCGTCAAGGGTCTGCGTGCCCGCATCGCCCTCTATGCCGGTGGCTACAGCCAGCGTGCTGATGGCGTACGCCTGAGCAACGACCCCGAACTGTCGCAGGCCAACATGTATAAGATTGCCAAGGACGAGTGCCTGAGCATCATCAACCAGGGTTGCAACACGTTGGGCAGCTTCAAGGAGAACTTCACCAACCTCTGCAAGGATATCGTCAAGGCCGGTGGTGAGTCTATCTTCGAGATTCCCTTCAGCGACGGCCGTGGCCGCGTGCTCTACACCTTCGGCGTGAAGCACAATGCCAAGGACCAATACACGCAGCAGGCACAGGGCGGTGTGAACGGTCCGCTGCCTACGCTCTTCTACGACTACGACGTGGACGACGTACGTCGTGACATCACCTGCGTGCCTTACGACTGGAGCAAGGAGTTGGTGGATGGCCGCAGTAAGCAGCAGCTGCGTTCACTCAACAAGTGGTGCTTCGGTAAGCTGCGCTACGAGTGGATGAACCGCATCGTGACCTCTACGAACGACGACGGTGTGAACTGGCAGTACCTGCGCCTGGCTGACGTCTATCTGATGGCTGCCGAGGCCATCAACGAGCTGGAGGGTGCCAGCGCCGCTGCCCCCTACCTGAAGCCCATCCTCGACCGTGCCCTGCCCGCTGCTAAGGTGACCGCTTACCTGAGCGCTGCCACGGCCAGCAAGACGGCCTTCTTCAATGCCATCGTGGAGCAGCGTGGCTTCGAGCTGGCTGGCGAGATGCTCCGCAAGGCTGACCTCATCCGCTGGAACCTGCTGAGCGACAAGCTGGAAGAGGCTAAGCAGAAGATGGTTGCCCTGCGTACCCGCACCGGTGCCTATGCTGACCTGCCCAAGAAGATCTACTACACCTATGCCGAAGATGGCGAGACGCTCAAGTTCTACGGCCTGAACCACGGCGATACAGACGAAGAGGGTGCCATGCTCACCGGCTGGGACAGCACCGACTGGATCACCGAGACCAAGCTGGAGGACAAAACCGTGAACGCACTCTTTACGCAGGATCCCGACCAGAACCAGTACTGGCCCATCTGGCAGACCTTCATCGACAGCAGCAACGGTATGCTCACCAACGATTAATACGAAACACATTACAACATCGCATAGATTATCATAGATTATGAAACTGAATAAATACATCTGCATGTTGGGGCTGGCAACCATGGCCCTGACTACCGCTTGCGACGATCAGAGCGACTTGGTGACCGAGATTGACTACAGCCGCCTGTTTGCGCCCATCAACCTGGAGGCCAAGGTGACTGGCCAGGTGAATGTACGTCTGAACTGGAGCACCGTGAGTGGCGCTACGAGCTATGTCGTAGAATTCTACGAAGATACCGATCAGGTTACCGACAGCGAGGAGAACGACAGCGAGGTGCTCGACTATGCCGGCTCGCCGGTGAAGACGCTGAGTGACGTCACTCCCGAACAACTGCCCATCGTGGTGAAAGGCTTTGAGAGTGAAACCAAATACCTGGTGCGCGTTATGGCCAAGGGCGAGAAGGCCGACTCCAAGTGGAGCGGTGCCCGCTTCAAGACCAGCGCTGAACAGATCATGCAGGAGGTACTGCCCGAAGAGCTTACCGCTACGAGCGTGGTGCTCCGCTGGACCCCCGGCGAAGAGGCTGAGAAGATTGTCATCACGCCGGGTAACATGGAGCACAAGGTGACCGCCGCTGAGGTGGCTGCCGGTGCAGCCACCATCGAGGGTCTGACCCCCGAGACGGCTTACACGGCCAAACTAATGAAGGCCAATGGCAAGAGCCGCGGCTCCGTGAGTTTCGAGACGTTGATTGACCTGGGCGGTGCCATCGGTGTATATCCCGAGGACGACTGGACCACACTCTTCGCTGAGGCGGAGGAAGGAACCATCTTCGCCCTCTTCCCCGGTACCTACACGATGCCCCTCGACGAGAACGGTGCCATGACCAAGGTGGTGCTGAGCAAGAGCATCAGCCTCAAGGCTGTACGCCCCAACGACCGCCCCGTCATCAACGGTTCATTCCAGATTCAGGAGGGTGCAAGCCTCATCAGCTTCAAGCAGGTGGTGCTCGACGGTAAGGGCACCGACGGCAGCCAGTGCTTCGACTACAAGGCTGCTGGCATCTACACCGGCCTAGAGATTGACGACTGCGAAATCCGCAACTACGGCAAGGGCGTGTTCTACATCAACGTAGCTGCCCAACTCGACCACATCACTATCAACAACTCGCTCATCCACGACATCGAGTGCGACGGTGGCGATATGTTCGACTGCCGCTCAGGAGCCTACAGCAGCTTCACGCTGACCAACAGCACCGTATGGAACAGCTGCGCTGAGCGCGACTTTGTCCGCATGGACGACAAGTCAAGCAACTTTGCCGGTGTGTCTCCCGTCATCACCATCAGTAACAATACGCTGGTGGGCGTGAGCAACAACGCCAGCAAGCGCATCCTTTACGTGCGCTTCAAGGGCAACAGCATCAACTTCACCAACAACATCGTAGCCTCTACGCTGGCCAACTTCTCTAACCAGAAGAACACGGCCGTTCCCACCTTCGATAAGAACATCTACTTCGAAGCCACGGGTCTGAGCCAGGCCGGTGCCAATGCCAACGCCCTTTGGGTGGACGACAAGGCGAAGGAAGCTGATCCGAAGTTTAAGGATGCTGCCAACGGTGACTTTACGGTAGGTAATGAAGACGTTACTGCCGGTGACCCCCGCTGGATTGTGGCTCAATAAGGATGAAAGGTTTCAATAAGTCATAACTCTTAGGAGAAGGCTGTACCTATCGTGCGGGTGCAGCCTTCTCTGCATTTATGTCGTTCCCCTGTGGCTATTCGGCTTACTCTATTAGTTGGCTACTGCAAGACTCCTGTATCAAGTTTGCATAGAATGGATATGAATCCAAAAAGGAGCACAATAAACTTAATATTATTTAATTTTTTGCTTTTGCTGTTGGAATTCTAATATTATTTTTAGAATTTTGCAGTGCATTAAGTATTACCTCTCTCGGTAGGAAATGAGTGAGCCCATGTTAATGTGTAACTAATCCCTTTGTTACAAGAGAGCAGAATATGACGAATTACTAACATTGTTATAATTAATAAAGACTAGAGCCTATGAGGAACAAACCAGTTATTTAACCCAAGTGGAGTGCTTTCCGTAAAGTACGATACTATTGAAACCCAAAAACACATTTCTAATATTTATTCTAATTACTATGACCAAAAGGTATTATTATTCCTGTAAGTCAGGCAAACCTATCGGGCTGACTTACAAAAGCATGGCAGGAGTAGGCCTTTGCTCCTTGCTATTATGCGCATCTCCTCTTGCCGCATTTGCCACAACTGGCGATGCCATGTCGGTAGAAACAGTACAGCAGAGCGGCAAAATCAAAGGAACCGTGGTGGATGAGACAGGATTGAGCGTCATCGGAGCATCGGTATTGGTGCAGGGTACTACCAACGGTACCGTGACCGACATCGACGGTAACTTCGAACTCGATGCCAAACCGGGCGATATGCTCGAAATCACCTACATCGGCTACAAGAAGATTGTGATAAAAGCTACTGCAGCTCCCATGAACATCGTCATGAAGGAAGACAGCGAAGCGCTGGAAGAGGTAGTGGTAGTAGGTTACTCAAGCACCACCAAGCGTGACCTGATCGCCTCTGTATCTACCGTGAAAGCGGACCAGATCTCTAACATGCCTGTGACCAACATCACGCAGGGTCTGGCTGGACGTTCTCCCGGCTTGATTGTACAGGCCAGTGGGGGGGGTATTAATTCAACTCCCAGTGTAAGTATCCGCGGTGGCGGTGAACCTTTGTATGTAATCGACGGTGTAATCCGTTCGAAAGATGACTTCGCCAACCTTTCGCCCGACGATATCCAGAGCATGTCTATCCTGAAGGACGCCTCTGCAACGGCTGTCTATGGATCGCGTGCTACGAACGGTATCCTGCAGGTAGTGACCAAGAAGGGTAAGGAAGGCAAAGTAAACATTGAATATGACTTCAACCAGAGCTTCTCGCAGCCCAGTATCTGGGACAAGAAACTGAATTCGTGGGAACGTGCTTACTGGTCGAACAAGGCATTCGAGAACGATGGCAAGACGTTGCCGTTTACCGATGAGGCTATCAAGGCCATGAAGGACGGTTCAAATCCTGAATTCTTCAACAACACCAACTGGCGTGAGCTCGTGCTCAATGACTGGGCTCCGCAGCAGAAGCACACCATTCGCCTCACCGGTGGTACGGACGTGAGCAGCTTCTACATCTCGCTGGGTCACGTGGACCAGAACTCACTCTATAAGAGCGACAACCACTGGATGAAGCGTACCAACTTCCGTATGCAGAACACGACGAACCTGAAGAACCTGGGTATCACCCTGAATACGGCTATCGATGGTTACTACCAGAAGCAGACGCACCCCTATACCTCTTCAGCCAGCGGTTATTACCAGGTCTTCTCTCACATCAACGACCTGAGCCCGCTGAAGCCCGGTGTGAACCAGTATGGTCTGCCTTACGACTTACCCGATAACCCCGTTTCTGAAACCGCTTCTGACGCTGGTTACAACCGCAACACCAACAACGTCATCAACGGTAAGGGTGAGATCATCATCGACCTGGAGAAGTATGGCGTGAAGGGCTTGAAGCTGCGTGGTTCAAGCAATTACCGTTATGCCAGCCAGGATACCAAGGCTTGGCGTAAGGATGCTGGTGAATACGCTTGGGATTCGCAGGTGCCCACCTACAATGCTAAGTCACAGCTCACCTACAGCACCTACCATGCTTACTCCTTCACCAACCAGGCCTTCGCTGAGTATGCCAACCAGTTTGGCAAGCACTCTATATCGGCCCTGTTCGGCTTCGAGCAGTACTATGAGAACTACAAGAGCTACTCACTGGCTCGTCGCGACTTCCCGTTTGATATCGACCAGATCAGTATCGGTGATGCGGAGACGCAGACCAACAGCGGTTCAGAGGGTGAATCCGGACGTGCTGCATGGATTGGCCAGGCCAAGTACAACTACGACAACAAGTACTATGTAGAAGCCAGCTTCCGTCGCGACGGTTCAGATAAGTTTGCTCCGGGCAAGCGCTGGGGTACCTTCTTCAGTGGATCGCTCGGTTGGGTAGTAACTGCCGAAGAGTTCATGCAGCCGCTGGTAGAGAAGAACATCCTCAACAGCTTGAAGCTTCGCGCCTCTTACGGTGAAACCGGTCAGGATAGCGGTATCAGCAGCTTTGCTTATTTGACCAGCTACGGCTATAATGCTACGGCTTACGTGGTGAACGGTTCCTACGTGCCGGGCTTTACGGAAGGTGCTATGCCTTCGCCCGACTTGACTTGGTACACCACCAAGCAGTTCGACCTTGGTTTCGACTTCGCTTCGCTCAACAGCCGCCTCTACGGTTCGTTCGACTACTTCTTCTACTCTACCAAGGGTTACCTGCAGACACCTACGGGTGTAACCTACTTGAACACGGCGCTCGGTCTCTCCATGCCGATGATCAAGTCTGACTCTGAACACCGCCGTGCTGGTACCGAAATCCAGCTGGGTTGGAGAGACAACATCGGTGACTTCAAGTACGACATCGCAGCCAACTTCACTTACTTCGACCAACTCTGGGCCCTCAACCGCAGTGAGTCTGAGAACTCCTACATGAATCCTTATCAGCGTACGCAGCAGCAGAAGGGCTACTACGGCCTGCTGTACCACAACCTGGGCTACTATACGACCACGGATGATGTCTATAACTCAGTAGGTATTGTAAGCTCCCTGCGTTCAGGCAACCTGCTCCCGGGTGACTTGAAGTATCAGGATATGAACGGTGACGGTAAGATTGACAGTCAGGACTACCGTCGTCTCGGTAAGAGCGGCGCTCCCCGTGGACAGTTCGGTATCAACATCAACATGAGTTACAAGGGCTTCTATTTCAGCACCCTGATTCAGGGTTCTACCCGCTTCGATATGTACCTGGCAGGTGAACTGGGTATGCAGACTGGTCAGCAGGGTAACCTGATGCTGGCTTACGATCACCAGATTGATCACTGGAGACCCGATAACACCAATTCGCAGTATCCCCGCTTGATGTCAGCTACCGGTGACAACAGCAACAACAACTACGCATCCAGCGACTTCTGGCTGATTGACGGCTCCTACATCCGTATGAAGGACTTCCAGTTTGGCTACGACTTCAAGTACAAACTCTTGAAGAACGTATCTTGGCTGACCCGTTGTAAGGTAGGTATCTCCGGTCAGAACCTCTTCACCATCTCTGATGCTACCAAGTATGGTCTCGACCCGGAAAACTCTTCTACGAACAACTACGGTTATCCCGTGGAGAGAACTGTGGCCTTTACACTTAATTTAGGATTTTAAATGACGACGATTATGAAAAATACATTGAAATATGGTTTGCTTGGCTTTGGTGCATTGGTAACCTCCTCGTGTATAGACACGCTTGACACCAAGCCAAAGGTGATTTTCGATGCCGAAACGGTATGGGGAAGTAAATCCACTGTAGAAGGATTTGCATACAGTGCATACAACGACATCATTTGGGACGGCTATGCCGGTTCAGGATCATGTGTGCAGTGGGAATCACGTACTCCCAACGGCATCCAATGTTCTCAGGTGGACATGCAGTATGATGGTGTAGTCAACGAGTCCGGTATCAACTCAGGCAATGACTGGGGTTGTAGCCGTTTCAGCTACTTGCGTCGTGCCAACATGATTATTGAGAATGTAGAGGCTTCTACTACTTTGACTGAAGATGCTAAGAAGCAGCTGACGGCTCATGGTCACCTGTTGCGTGGTATGATCTTCTTCAAGCAGGCTCGCTTGATGGGACGTTTCGTTCCCGTTATGCAGGTGTTTGACTCTTCTGACTCACTGACTTGTACTATCCCCTTGACCAAGAGTGTAGAGGAGAGCTACAAGTATGTTATCGATGACCTCAAGTTCGCTGCCGACAACATGGAGGACAGCCAGCCTTACGGTGTGCCTACCAAGTGGGCTGCCAAGGTTATCCTGAGTAGAGCTGCACTGCAGGCCTATGCTTATACCAAGAATTCGGAGTACCTGGACATTGCACTCAATGCTGCCAAGGAAGTGGTGGACAACAAGGGTAACCTCCTGACGACCTCTACCGGTATGTTCAACGAAACTGACATGTACAACCCCGAAATCCTCTGGGCATACTACCGTGAAGACCAGAATACGAAATTCGAGAGTTTCTATGAAACGATGCGTACATTCCCGAACGTGAAGCCGGGTGATGTGGCTAATAATCCTTATGCTACCTTGCTGAAAGACCAGAATGGTATTACCTTTGAAGCTTGGGGCGTATTCTGGCCCACGCAGGACATGGTTGACCAGTTCCTGGTGAACGATGCAACTACGGGTCAAGCTGTGCCTTGGTATGAATCTTCACAGTGGGTGAACAACACGGATAACCTCGATCCTTCTACGGTTACTGCTGATAATCCCGTGGATACTTACCAGAATAAGGCCTTTGGCGCTCGCAGAATGCCGTGCCCGATGGACTTCAAGAACACGAACACCAACTATCCTACCATTACGCGATACGCTACGTTGAAGGAGGGTGTATCTAAGAACATCAGCCAGCTGATGTATGAGAACCGCGACAGACGTTTCTATACGACTGTGGTCTATGATGGTTGCAAGTGGTTCAATGAAGATGTGCAACTGTTCCATGGTGGTAACATGTACAGAGGCTTCCGTGATAAGGAAGAGGGTGGTTGGTACACCACGACCACGAACTACTACTGGCGCAAGAGCAGCATTGAATCCTTCCCGCGTGCATACTACAACCTGAACATGGCCATCCACTTCAACCTGGCTCGTGTAGGTGAAGCTTACATGAACCTGGCCGAGGCTTACCTGCTGAAGGGACAGATTGCCAATGCCGTAGCTGCGCTCAACGAAACTCGCACCACCCACGGAGGTCTGGCTCCCTCGACGGCTACTACCGAGGAAGAGGCTTGGAAGGACTACATCCGCGAGCGTAACTGCGAAATGGTGAACGAAGGTGGTGACCTCTACTGGAGCTACCTGCGTTGGGGTAAGTATGGTGGCTATGCCAACGAAGGTGAGCAGCCTGGTGGCATTGTACAGGCCCTGAACCGTCCCGTACACATGATTCAGATTGACCATGAGCGCAAGACCATCCTGGTTAACCAGGTTACAATAAGCCGTGGTGCTGAGCGTCAATTCTCAGACCGTCGCTACCTGTTGCCTATCAACCAGAGCTTCCTGGATCTGCGCAAGACGTATGGCATTGAAGACAATTATACACAAGAGTGGTAATTCTTAAAGATATACGATTATGAAAAAGTTATTCAATATTTTTGCTGCCCTGCTTGTGGCAGTCGTTGCAACCTCCTGTCTGGAACACGACCTGGAAAAGCTGGAAGTGTTTGACGGATGCGACATCACCCGTATCGACTGTGAATTTCGCTGGAAGACCGGTGAGATTCACCCGGGTACTGGAGCAGAGAAAGTCAACCAAGTTTATCTCGCAGCTGCTAGATCGTATGAAACGGATGAAAATGACCCCACTAAGGGTACTTGCACCATCAAGTTTGTAAATACTGCTATTCCTGATCAATATAAGGCAACAGCTCAATCTCAGATGGTGGTTTACGTTACAATCTCTACTGCTGCCATCATTAAGCCTATTGGCGATGCACCTACGCTGGGTATTCCTGGTGACTGGACCAAGAGCCATCAGTATGAGGTAACAGCCGCTAATGGTACCAAGAAGACCTGGACGATTGTGGTAGAACCGTACCAATAATTGCCATGTCTTCAACTGTTGACACAGCATATTATCCTTAGAAAAATAACTGCTTTGTGTTCTAGCACAAATATTTGCATATTATGTAGATAGATTGGGAGGGGGTGTTGTGAAACACTCCCTCTTATTCCTTTGATGCGACACATTTTATTCTAATCAAATCAAACTCATTCTCATGAAAAACAACGTATTAAGATTCTACAGCTTCCTTGTCTTCTGCCTGCTCTTTGCTGGGGGCATGGTGCATGCACAGGCGGTCATCTTTCCTCAGGTAAAGCAGGCCGGTGCAGCCAAGGCGAAGGCGAAGAATGGAAACTATATCCTCTCCAACAACCTGCTGACAGCTACCTTCGTCGAGGCTGACGGTAAGCTGCTCTTTGGTGGGGCTCCTGAACTGGGCCTGCTGCCCAATACGGAGCTCTTCAAGGTCCAGCTGGCCGATGGTAAGGAGACTCCTGCCTCAGCCATGAAGCTGAAAGAGGTGCGCACCCTCAAGCTGAAAGGGGATGCCTCTGCCATCAAGGCTTCACGTCGCGTGAACGGTGTGGCGCTGGAGGCTCTCTTTGAGTTTGGGGAACTGGACATCTGCTGGAGGGCTGTGCTCCGCAACGGCTCGCACTACCTGCGCACGGAGATGGAACTGACGGCCCGTCATGACGTGGCCATGCACAGCATCTATCCCATGCTCTACCTGGTGGATAACCTGAACGGAACAGAAGTGCCCAAGGTGGTTGGGAATACCCGTGGTGCCGTGGTAGCTAACAACTGCATCTTTGCAGGACTGGAGACCCCTACTGGACTCAACAGTGTAGGGGAAGCGGTGCAGGGTGCTTCTCCTATTCAGGGACTTTGGAGCCGTCAGACCACGTTGCAGGCTGGTAAGTGCTGGCAGGTGAGTGCTGTGGTGGGACTGATTGCAAAGGGACAACCTCGCCGCTCGTTCCTGGCCTACAGCGAACGGGAGCGTGCCGTGCCCTGGCGTGCCATGCCCGTCTATATCTCCTGGTATGAGCTGAACATCGACCGCAACAACGACCGTGACTACGCCACCAACATGACTGCGGAGCAGTGTACCGACGTCGTGAAGGAGTGGAAGAAGCAGTTCTTCGACAAGTACGGCGTGGGTGTCAAGGCCTTCGTCTGGGACGATGGCTGGGATAGCTACGGTACATGGACCTTTAACAAGAACTTCCCCAATGGTCTGACTGAACCTGATGCCGTGGCTCGCGAGATGGGCTCGGGTATGGGTGCATGGCTTGGCCCAGTGGGCGGCTATGGACAGTCGGGAGAATACCGCCGTGGCTACTGGAAAGAGAAGGGCGGTATGCAGCTCAGCAATCCCGACTACTACAAAGTCTTCCTCGATGCCTGCTCCTACATGATCAACCACTACGACTTCCGCTTCTTCAAGTTTGACGGTATCAGTGCACAGTTTAGTGCCGTGGGTCCCGACCCAGGTAGCCGTGGTGAGGAGAATGCGGAGGCTATCATCAACATTGAGCGTGAAACCCGCAAGATCAAGGAGGACATCTTCCTCAACACCACAGTTGGTACCTGGGCTTCGCCTTTCTGGTTCCAGTTCACCGATGCCGTATGGCGCCAGGAGGCTGACCATTCCACTATCGGTGACCAGGGGCATGACCGCGAGCGCTGGATTACCTACCGCGACCGTCTGGTCTATCAGAACTTTGTGCAGAACTCTCCCTTCTGCCCCATCAATACGCTGATGACTCACGGCTTCATCCTGACCCGTTTCGGTGACGTATCGAAGAACATGGAGTACGATGGCATTTTGCGCGAACTGCGTTGTGCCTTTGCCTGCGGATCGGGCATGGTAGAGCTCTACAACGACTACAAGCTGATGAACGAGATCAACGGTGGTCAGCTCTGGAAGGATCTGGCCGACTGCGTGAAGTGGCAAGAGGCCAATGCCGATGTATTGCCCGACATCCACTGGGTAGGTGGCAATCCTTGGGACGGCAAGAAGGCCAACATCTACGGTTGGGCTGCCTGGAACGGCAAGAAGGCGGTGCTTACCCTGCGTAACCCCGCTGCCTCACCGCAAAGCATCAAGCTCACCCTGCGTCAGGCCTTGGAGATTCCGGCCTACGTCAAGGGCTGTATCACCCTGAGTGACGGCTTCAGCCAGCAAGCGTTGCAAGGCCTCCCCACCGGCACCCCGATTGACATCGACAAGGAGCTGACCATTGAGATGCCCGCCTCTACCGTTTACATCTACAACGGCCAGTGCAAATAAGGCCCGCAAGCGTAGCTAATAAGGTACGTCAGCGATACCAATAAAGAAGTTCCGCAAACCCTGCATCAGCAAGGGGTTGCGGAACTTCTGTACTTATCGTGCACCTCTTATTAATAGTGGTTTTCTATCCGCATCCTGTTTCCACTCTTCTTTCTGTTTTCATGATATGAAAATTTCGGGGAAACCGCCATTTGGGTTGAAAAAGATTTTGGGGAAACCTTGATTTTGGGCAGTATAAATTTTGGGGGAAGGAGGAAACGTAGTATCTTTGTAGCCAAAATCAACATATTCACACCTATGAAGAGAGTATTTAGCCGAAAGATTTACGGGAAGATGTTGGAACGCAATATCATCAATCTCTACCATGATGACTTGCTGAAGGTTGATGCTTCTGGCGTGGTGTCGAGGGTATTTCTTTCCATACCGTCTCAACTTTGCCGTAATGTTTCAAAGTATTCATTCTCTTCTGTTGTCGGTAATATGTCTGAAAACAAGATGGCTGAGGCGATACAATGTCTTGCGGAAAGCAAAGTGGCCAATGTGGCGTATAATGTGAAAGACCCTTCGGTAGGGATGGGATTGACAAAGGACAATGGCTGCTTTAAGATTTACACTGCAGATACAGGCCTCTTCGTGACCCTTGCATTTTGGGACAAGGATTTCACAGAGAATATCATTTATCAGAAACTGCTCAGCGACAAGTTGTCGGCCAATTTGGGCTATGTCTATGAGAATTTGGTGGCACAGATGTTGGTGGCAAGTGGCAATCATATTTATTACCACACATGGGCTAAGGATGAGAAACACTCATACGAAGTGGATTTCCTTATTTCTCGTGGCAGTAAGGTATGTCCGATAGAGGTGAAATCCTCGGGTTACAGGACGCACGCCTCACTTGATGCGTTCTGCAACAAATATTCAGACAGGGTAGGGGAGCGTTATCTCATCTACACCAAGGATTATGCCAAAGACGGAGCCACTACGCTTCTTCCGGTTTTCATGACTCCATTTATATAATGGAAATGAATTCAGCCAACTGAGGAAATAGGCCCCGAAATACTTGCTTTATTCAGATGGCAGCATTACCATCGCAGCCGACAAAGGTATTAAGGATGTAAAGCGTCAGCGCTATTTCCTTATTTACCTTCAGCAAGGCATCACACAGCCAACTTTAGACTACATAGTGAATACATCATCATCTCAATGAAGAATTTTTTTCATACGGATGAAAAAAGATTTTCATCACGAGGAAAAGAACTTACCATTGTAGTCTAACGCTTTTGGTTGACTACTTCAAGCCTTATTTTTAAGGT
>JBJEKT010000166.1:0-7304 GCA_051878775.1 Bacteroides sp.
TCGCTCAGACCGGTGCTGCAGGCGGGCCAGTAGTTCATCTGCAGGTTGATGTTGTTGTGGTAGTCCACGTGCCAGGGACCATCTACTTGGTTCGCCCAGATGCCTTGCAGGTTGGCAGGCAGGTTGCCTGGGCGGCTGGAGGCGATGAGCAGGTAGCGGCCAAACTGGTAGTAGAGCGTCTCCAGGTAGTAGTCAGCCTTGCCTCTGCGGTAGTTGTTCAGGCGTTGTGGGGTGGGGATATCCTTCACGTCAGCTGAGGGGTTGATGGCCAGCTTCACGCGCTGGAAGAGGGGCTGGTAGTCGGCCAGGTGATCCTGCAGCAGGCGGTCGTAGTTCAGAGCACGGGCCTCGTTCATCCATTGAGCCGTGGTGGCTGAGGGGTCAACGCCTACGTAGGTGCGCGGGTCGTTGTAGTCGGGGTCGAAGTTGATTTTATAGTCGGTATCAGCTGTGATGAGGAAGAGCACCTCGTCGGCCTTCTCCACGATGAGCCGCTGGCCGTCGTTGCGTACCTCTCCTCCCGTAGGCAGGGCCGTGATGCGTACCGTATAGGCCATCTGGTTGTTGTTGAGTCGTGCCTCGTAGCAGAGTGACTCCTTACCATCGGCCTTCATTGCGCCTTTGCTGTCAGGGTTGGGGGCGTAACTGAAGGTGAGGTTCTGCTTGCCAGGCTGGTCAGCAGAGAAGCGCATCACCATCACGTTGTGGGGATAGGAGATGAAGTATTGACGGCGGTAGTGTACCTTCTCCTTGATGAATTCCACAGTTGCAAGCGCTGAGTCGAGTGAGAGGGCACGGCGGTAGTGGGTAGCACCAACGGTGCTCAGACCAGTCTCCACGTAGAACTCACCCATCGTGGTGTAGTTACCGAAGCGGTAGGGCTGTTCGTCGAGCTGGTAGGAGACGGTGCTGTTGAAGTTCTTGCGCACCAGCTGGTCGGCCTTCTTGAAGTCGCCATCGGTAAAGGCTTGGCGGATTTCGGGGAGCAGATGAGCAGACTCCTTGTTGACGTTCCAGTAGTAATCAGCTCCTTTGGAGGTATTGGGTCCTCCGCGCCAGAGGCTCTTCTCGTTGAAGGTGATGCGTTCGGCCTCGATGGAGCCCATGATGTTGGCACCCAGGTTGCCGTTGCCGATGGGCAGGGATACCTTCTCCCACTCGGCAGCATCGCTGGCTCCCCAGGCATTCTCATCGATGTGACGGGCACCTGCTTGCCAGAGCTCCTGCTTGCCGTGGTACCAAGGCAGGGCACCTTGAAGCGTTGTGGGGGTATCAAACCAGATGGTTAGCGGTTGCTGGGCCTTTGCAGGAGGTGTCTCTACCTGGGCCTGCAGCATACTTATCGGGCCGAATATTAGCGAGATAAGTAGTGTTGAACGGATCATTTTTTTCATAAGAGTTTGTCATTAAAGGGTTATACAACGGGTTAATACCCTGCAAAGATAATGTAATCCCCGTTAAAAACAAATAGTTGGCCTCTTGTTTTTCCTGGAAGGTTAACCAGCATACCGCCACCTTACACCTAAATTACAAAGAATCTTTATCTGCGATTTTTCTTCTCCATGGCTCTTCTGCGCTTTTCAGCCATGGGTTTCTTGTGCCTCTTCTCCATCTCATAGATGCGGTCAATCTGCTTTTGCTACAGGTCATCGAACAAGAGGGGTAGAAAAAAACGGAGGCTGCCGTTTGAGTGGGCAGCCTCCGCAAAGTTTTCTTTTACAGATTGTATTATTCTGCGGGGTGAATAGCCTCAGAGGGGCAAGCATCAGCGCAAGTGCCACACTCTGTGCACATTTCGGGGTTGATAGAATACTTGTCACCTTCAGAGATAGCGCCAACGGGGCATTCGTCGATGCAAGTGCCGCAAGCGATACAATCGTCACTAATTACGTAAGCCATTGTTCTTTAAATTTTAAATGATTAGTACTAATTACGCAGACAAAAGTAGTCGTTTTCTCCATATGTTGTTCTGCTCGGGGGATGAAAATCTTCTAATTTGTATGCGTTCTAAATTACTGTATGTGTTATTTAATTGAATTCCAGCTTAAAAGTGCTTATCAGCAATTTCATCACTTCATTTTTCTCGCTCATCAGCTGCAGCTTCTCGTTGCGGCTCACGGCACGTGTCTGCTCTTCGGCTTCAGAGACGTGGGTGAGGAGCGTCAACTGGTTGTTTCTCAAGCGTGAGCGTAGATAGCCCTGTACGGAGGGAAGTATGGAATGAAACTCTTTGGCGGCCAGCTCGTTGTCGAAGGGTATCGTACTTGTGGTACGGTCGTCGTTGAGTGCCAGATGGATGTTTTGCATCCGTTTGGCGAAGGCTATCTGCTCCTTGGGCATCTGTCCGATGTACTCGTGCCAATAGAAGTTGAGTTCGCTCTCACTGATGGGTTGGTTGGCAGCTTCGGGCGTATTATTGCTTACATTCGGCGTGGGGGTTGCACGGCCTGTGGCAGCGGTTGAGCGGGCAGCCTGTTGTGCATCAGCCGACTGACGGATGGAGATGCTGATGGGACGGCTACCGGCTACGCTCATTCGTCGGCCTTCGGTACTCTTCTGACGGAGCAGTTCGCTCATGCCCAAAGGTTGCTGGGGTTGCTGACTGCCCTGAGTCGGTTGGGTGCCTTGAGTCGGTTGGTTGCCTTGGGCTGGTTGGGTACTTACTTGAGGCTGAGCAGCAGGTTGTTGACTAGCTGTCTGCTGGCCCTTCGGAGAGTTACTCTCCTGTTGGGCGGACGTGAGGAAGGGTTTTAACTGCTTAGGGCTACGCCCACCACTCACGTCGTCTCCCTCGCCGATGCTCTGAGCCACCTCGATGAGAGTGAGCTCCACGAGCAGCCGCTTGTTTTTGCTGGCGCGGTAGTTGAGGTCGCAGTTGTTGCAGAGCTTCATGGCGCGATAGAGGAAGGGGAGGGGAGAGGCAGCAGCCTGCTTCTGGTAGCGTTCGCGGATGCTGGCACCCACCTCGAGCAGGGGGAGGGTAGAGGCATCACGGCTCACGAGCAGGTTGCGCAGGTGGGAGGCCATGCCGTTGATGAAATGTCCAGCGTCAAAACCCTTGTTGATCACCTCGTTGAGCAGCAGCAGGGCATCTGTAATCTGCTGCTTCAGTAGTTGGTCAGTCAGGCGGAAGTAGTACTCATAGTCCAGTACGTTGAGGTTGGCAATCACCCCTTGGTAGGTTACTTGTCCACCGCAGAAGCTCACCACCTGGTCGAAGATGGAGAGTGCGTCACGCATACCGCCATCTGCCTTCTGGGCAATCACATGGAGTGCTTCGGGCTCTGCCTGTATGTCCTCCTTGGCGGCCACATGAGCCAGATGGGCCACGGTATCCTCGATGCTGATACGGTTGAAGTCATAAATCTGGCAACGCGACAGGATGGTGGGCAGAATCTTGTGCTTCTCCGTGGTGGCCAGGATGAAGATGGCGTGACGTGGTGGCTCCTCCAGCGTCTTGAGGAAGGCGTTGAAGGCCGACGTAGAGAGCATGTGTACCTCGTCGATGATATAGACCTTGTATTTACCAATCTGTGGTGGGATGCGTACCTGCTCCACCAGCTGGCGGATGTCATCCACGGAGTTGTTGCTCGCCGCATCCAGCTCGTGGATGTTGTAGGAGCGTTGCTCATTGAAGGCGGCACACGACTCGCAAGCGTTGCAGGCCTCGCCATCGGGTCCCGGGTTGAGGCAGTTGATGGTCTTGGCAAAGATACGTGCGCAGGTGGTCTTACCCACACCACGCGGGCCGCAGAACAGGTAGGCATGAGCCAGCTTGCCCGTGGCGATGGCGTTCTTCAGGGTAGTGGTGAGTGCCTGCTGTCCCACGACGGAGTCGAAGGTCGCGGGGCGGTATTTGCGGGCGGATACGATGTATTGTTCCATATCATGAGGGGTATTAAGGTGACACACTTAACGGGGTTGCTGCTTGGCCTCCTCGGCAGGGATGCGCCAGGCCGTATAGAGCTCGAGCACAGCAGCTATGGTGATTGATACGATCCACTCGTTGCCATGGGTGGTGAACATCAGCAGGCCGCTCACCACCAGCATCACAGCCCCAAACAACTGCTGCCTCCGCAACCGCTTCAGCACTATCGATGCGCTACCGTCCTGCGCTCCCACGGGTGAGAGGGCTTGCACCACGGCCACCACCACGGTCCCTGCCGTAAAGAGATGGGGCGCAAAGGGCCAGCCCGTGACGTAGATGGCTGCACCCACCAGGAGCATCAAGGCCCCTAATATAAATAGGTAGGAAAGGATTCTCTTCTTCTTCATTTCGCCATATCGTTTTCAAACACATACACATCCTCATTGGGCTTCTTCATGAAGTAGCGCTCGCGGGCTATGCGCTCAATGCTCTCCGAGTCCACGGCCAGTTCGTTGAGCCGGGCCGTGCTCTCCTCAAACTCCTCGCGGTACTTCTCTATCTCTTCGCGTAGCAGCATCTCCTCATGGGCCAGCTTCATGCGGCGCACGATGCTGTTCTCGTCGATGAAGCCGATGAGTACAGCAAATAGAATCAAGGTAATGAGGTACTTATGACTCCTCAATATCGACCAGAGTTTATTCAGTTTGTCCATGGTGTGGTATGTTATCTATCGTTATCAATTCGTTTGAGTGAGCAAAGGTAACAATAAAAATTGGTAAACCGGTGGTTGGGAATCGAATTTATTTACTACTTTTGCCGTCCGAAACAGGACAAACCATTTTTCATATGCATCATTTGACTTTTCTGGCAGCTACGGCTGCCGCACAAGCCGAGGGGCTTGGACAACTAGAACATTTTCTTCAGACGCTGATTGACTGGGGTGTGAATGCCGGAGGGCGACTGCTCGGAGCGGCATTGATCTTCGTCATCGGTCGATTCCTTATCTCGTTTCTCAACCGCTTGGTGGCCAAAATCATGGTTCGCCGCCATTTCGACCCGAGCGTGCAGAGCTTTGTGCGCAGCCTGGTGAATATCCTGCTCACCATCCTGCTGATTATCGCCGTGGTGAGTAAGCTGGGTGTGGAGACCACCTCATTTGCCGCCTTGCTGGCTTCGGCTGGTGTGGCTGTGGGCATGGCCCTCTCGGGCAATCTGCAGAACTTTGCCGGCGGACTCATTGTGCTCCTGCTCCGTCCCTACAAGGTGGGTGACCTGATAGAGAGCCAGGGCGTCATCGGTACGGTGCATGAGATTCAAATCTTCCATACCATCCTTCAGACAGCTGACAACAAGATGATTTACATCCCAAACGGGTCGCTCAGCAGCGGTACCGTGATCAACTACAGTCGCCAGGCTACCCGCCGTGTGGAGTGGATCATCGGCGTGGAGTATGGTGAGCAGTTACCCAAGGTGGAGCAGGTCATCAACGCCTTGATACAGGCCGACCAGCGCATCCTCCCCACGCCCGAGCCCTTTGTGGCGCTCCATGCCCTGAGCAGCAGTAGCGTGAACATCGTCATCCGTGTCTGGGTGAATGCCGCCGACTACTGGGGTGTCTATTTTGACATGAACAAGGCCATCTATGAGACCTTCAACCGCGAGGGCATCGGCTTCCCCTTCCCGCAACTCACCGTGCATCAAGCGGCTCACTAAGCCAGGACCAGAACTTACTTTATTACCGGAAAAATATGACCTACAATTTCGATCAACTCATCAACCGGCGTGGTACGGGTGCCCTGAAGTGTGATGCACTCCAGGTACGCTACGGACGACCCGACCTCACGCCGCTCTGGGTGGCCGACATGGACTTTGCCACCCCCGACTTCATCGTCGAAGCGCTCCGCAAACGCATGGAGCACCCCATCTTCGGTTACACCATCATGCCCGAGGAGTACTGGCCTACCGTGAAGCAATGGATTGCCGACCACCACGGCTGGGAGGTGGAATGTGACTGGATGACCTACATTCCCGGTATCGTGAAGGGTATCGGTCTGGCCGTCAACTGCTTCGTCAAGCCCGACGAGAAGGTCATCATCCAGCCACCCGTCTATCACCCCTTCCGCCTCACTCCCCAAGGCAACGGTCGTGAGGTGGTCTATAACCCCCTCATCGAGCAGCCCGACGGCACTTATGCCATGGACTTCGATAACCTGGCCCAGGTGGCCGATGAGAAGTGCCGTATGCTCATCCTTTCTAATCCCCACAATCCGGCAGGACTGACCTGGGATGCAGAGACGCTCCGCCGTTTGGCCCACTTCTGCGCCTCACGTGGCATCCTCGTCATCAGCGACGAAATCCATTGTGATATGGTCCTCTACGGCCACAAGCATATTCCCTTCGCCTCTGTGAGCGATGAAGCTGCCCAATGCAGCATCACCTTTGGTGCCCCCTCGAAGACCTTCAATATTGCGGGTATCGTCAGCTCCTACGCCATCATCCCCAACGATGAGCTGCGCAACCGCTTCTATCCATGGCTCTCAGCCAACGAGCTCAACGACCCCACGCTCTTCGCCCCCATCGCTACCCTGGCTGCCTTCAGCAAGGAGGGTGAGGAGTGGAGACAGCAGATGTTGCGCTACGTAGAGGGCAACATCGACTACGTCATCGAATTCTGTGCCAGCCACCTGCCCGCCATCAAGCCGCTCCGTCCCCAGGCCTCTTTCCTCGTCTGGCTTGACTGCCGCGCGCTGGGACTCACGCAGCCTCAGCTCGTTGACCTCTTTGTCAACAAGGCCAAACTCGCGCTCAACAACGGCGAGATATTCGGTAAGGAGGGCATCGGCTTCATGCGCCTCAACGTAGCCTCCCCCCGTCAGGTAGTTGAGCAAGCCATGCAGCAGCTGGCAGCTGCCATCGCACAGCTGTAACGCTGGCAGAGAGCGGCCTACCGCAAGCAAAATAAAAGAGGGTGCATCCACGATGGAAGCATCCTCTTTTATTTTGAATTTTCAGAGCAGAATCGCGCTTAGGCGTTGCTTCTTTTCTCTTTGATTCTGGCCTTTTTACCGGTGAGGCTACGCAGGTAGTACAGCTTAGCGCGACGTACTTTACCTACCTTGTTCACTTCGATAGAGTCGATGGCCGGTGATTCGATGGGGAAGATACGCTCTACACCTACCGTACCTGACATCTTACGTACGGTGAAGCGCTTCTTTTCACCATGACCTGAAATCTTGATAACTACACCACGGTACATCTGTACACGCTCCTTGTTACCTTCGATGATACGATATGCTACGGTAATGGTGTCACCAGCCTTGAATGAGGGGTGCTGCTTGCCGGTAGCAAATGCTTCTTCAGCAATTTTAATTAAATCCATGTTGTTTATTAATAAATTGTTTATCGTTACTACGCAACATACCAGGCTTCTCTCTAT
>JBJEKT010000167.1:0-7281 GCA_051878775.1 Bacteroides sp.
TAGAGCAGACTGAGGAACGAGAGGCCCATCACGATGCCTAATAACCATATAGTTGACTTTTTCATGGCTGCAAAATTAACAGTTGCAAATTAACATTCCTAACAGATTAAACTGATTTAACCGTACTTTTTAAGAGATTAAGAATCCTTTGTTTTTTAATTCCATTTTCATGAACTAAATTGGAACAATTCCCAATCAGACTGCAAAATTAATAAAAATTTAATTGATTATCGCATTAATGCAGATTTTTTTTCTTGAAAATAAAAAAAGCGATTTATTTTGTGGTAAAAATAAAAACCTCTACCTTTGCCGCCAGAGTAGATACACCAAGGGGTGCCGCTTGCGGCTGAGATTATACCCTCGAACCTGATGCAGCTCGTACTGCCGTAGGAATAGGATTGTTGATTTCTCACCACATGCTTCGTCACAGCGAAGGGACAGACACACTTCGTGTAATTCACTCCTATTGTTAAACCATTCATTGACAGAGCATGAACATTACCGTCAACAACAAGCCCACCAGCACCAGCGCCTCTACATTGGCCCAGCTGGCCGAAGAGCTCGCCCTGCCTGCAGCAGGCGTGGCCGCAGCCATCAATAACCGGATGATTCCCCGTACGGATTGGAGCAGCAAGCCCCTCAACGAGGGTGACTCCATCGTCATCATCAAAGCGGTCTGCGGAGGTTGAGCGATGGAGAAGAAGAAGAGACTCATCGAGACCTGCGGCCACCTGCAGTTCATCTCCCACTACACCGAGCGGTACAGCTACCTCGACTCCATCCGTATGGCGTTGGAGGGTGGTTGCCGCTGGATACAGCTGCGCGTCAAGGGGGAGCCGGACGAACGGGTCTATCCCCTGGCCGTCAAGGCCCAACGGCTCTGCCGCGAGTACCAAGCCGTGTTCATCATTGACGACCGCGTAGAGTTGGTCCGGGAGCTGGGTGCTGACGGCGTACACCTGGGTAAGCACGACCTGCCAGTGGCCGAGGCCCGTGCCCTGCTGGGCGAGAAGTACATCATCGGCGGCACAGCCAATACCTTCGAGGACATCTGCCACCTGATTCACCAAGGGGCTGACTACATCGGTTGCGGCCCCTTCCGCTTCACCACCACCAAGGAGAAGCTCAGTCCGCTGCTCGGGGCAGAGGGTTACCGCCGTCTGCTGCAAGCCATGGAGGAGCAGCAGTTCACCACCCCGCTGGTAGCCATCGGCGGCATCACCCTCGACGACCTCCCCACGCTGACCGCCTGCGGTGTGAAGGGCATCGCCATCTCTGGCAGCATCCTTCGTGCCCCCGACCCCGTAGAGGCCATGCACCGCTTTGTACAAGCACTCCGCACTTCACATGTCATATAATATAATAAGGTATAAGAAATAAAATGGAAAAACTGATCATTGCCGGGCGGGAATTCAACTCCCGCCTCTTCCTGGGAACAGGAAAATTCAATTCTAACCAGCTCATGGAACAGGCCATCCTGGCCTCGGGCACGGAGATGGTGACCGTAGCCATGAAGCGCATCGAGCTGGACGACAAAGAGGACGACATGCTGAAGCATGTCCTTCATCCCCACATCCAGCTGCTGCCCAACACCAGCGGTGTGCGCAACGCCGAGGAGGCAGTCTTCGCCGCCCAGATGGCCCGCGAGGCCTTCGGTACCAACTGGCTCAAGCTGGAGATTCACCCCGACCCGCGCTACCTGCTGCCCGACTCGGTAGAGACGCTCAAGGCCACGGAGGAGCTCGTCAAGCTGGGCTTCGTTGTCCTCCCCTACTGTCAGGCCGACCCCACCCTCTGCAAGCACCTGGAGGAGGCGGGTGCAGCCACCGTCATGCCCCTGGGCGCTCCCATCGGTACCAACAAGGGACTGCAGACGCGCGACTTCCTGCGCATCATCATCGAGCAGGCCAACATCCCCGTGATAGTAGATGCCGGCATCGGTGCTCCGAGTCATGCCGCCGAAGCGATGGAGATGGGTGCCTCAGCCTGCCTGGTCAACACCGCCATTGCCGTAGCGGGTGACCCCGTAGCCATGGCCCAGGCCTTCAAGGCCGCTGTAGAGGCCGGACGCCAAGCCTTCGAAGCAGGCCTCGGCGCCACAGCCGACAGCTTCGTAGCCGAAGCCAGTTCCCCCCTCACCGCCTTCCTGGATTAAGCACACCCACAGCAAGAAATTACTGATTAGTGATTAATTTTCAATTTTTACTTTTTAGTTTTTATCTTTTAGTTTTTAGTTTTTAGTTTAAAAAGATGAAAGAGACTACAGACCATAAGCCCTATGCCCATGCCGAGAAGGCCTATATGCAGGGCAGCCTGTTCCCCTACATCCGCGTGGGGATGCAGAAAGTGAACCTCACCCCCTCCGTCGAGGTAGTCAACGGTGAGAAAGTGATAACCCCCAACGCACCTGTCTATATCTACGACACCAGCGGTCCCTTCAGCGACCCCAATATCCAGATTGACCTGAAGAAGGGCCTCCCCCGCATGAGGGAGAGCTGGATTACGGGCCGTGGTGACGTGGAGCAGCTCCCCTCCATCACGAGCGAATATGGACGGATGCGCCGCGATGACCACAGCCTCGACCACCTGCGCTTTGAGCACATCGCCCTCCCCTACCGCGCCAAGGCAGGCAAAGCCATCACGCAGATGGCCTACGCCAAGGCAGGCATCGTCACCCCCGAGATGGAGTATGTAGCCATCCGCGAGAACATGAACTGCCGCGAGCTGGGCATTGAGACGCACATCACTCCCGAGTTTGTACGCGACGAGATTGCTGCAGGACGGGCCGTACTCCCCGCCAACATCAACCACCCCGAGAGCGAACCGATGATCATCGGCCGCAACTTCCTGGTGAAGATCAACACCAACATCGGCAACTCCGCCACCACCTCCAGCATCGACGAAGAGGTGGATAAGGCCGTATGGAGCTGCAAGTGGGGTGGCGACACACTGATGGACCTCTCCACCGGAGCCAACATCCACGAGACGCGTGAATGGATTATCCGCAACTGCCCCGTACCCGTAGGCACCGTACCCATCTACCAGGCCCTGGAGAAGGTGAACGGCCAGGTGGAAGAGCTGACCTGGGAAATCTACCGCGACACGCTCATCGAGCAGTGTGAGCAGGGCGTGGACTACTTCACCATCCATGCGGGCATCCGCCGGCAGAACGTTCACCTGGCCGATAAGCGCCTCTGTGGCATCGTGAGCCGTGGCGGCAGCATCATGAGCAAGTGGTGCCTCATCCACGACCGCGAAAGCTTCCTCTACGAGCACTTCGACGACATCTGCGACATCCTGGCCCAGTACGACGTAGCCGTCTCCCTCGGTGACGGACTCCGCCCCGGCTGTACCGCCGATGCCAATGACGAGGCCCAGTTTGCCGAGCTCGACACCATGGGTGAACTGGTGCTGCGTGCCTGGGAGAAGAACGTGCAGGCCTTCATCGAGGGCCCGGGCCATGTGCCCTTGCACAAGATCAAGGAGAACATGGAGCGCCAGATCAGCCACTGCCACAACGCCCCCTTCTACACCCTCGGCCCCTTGGTGACCGACATTGCCCCGGGCTACGACCACATCACGTCGGCCATCGGAGCAGCCCAGATTGGTTGGCTCGGCACCGCCATGCTCTGCTACGTCACCCCCAAGGAGCACCTCGGCCTGCCCAATAAGGAGGATGTGCGCACGGGCGTCATCACCTACAAGATAGCTGCCCATGCCGCCGACCTGGCCAAGGGTCACCCGGGTGCCCAGATCCGTGACAACGCCCTCAGCAAGGCCCGTTACGAGTTCCGTTGGCGCGACCAGTTCCACCTCAGCCTCGACCCCGACAGAGCCCTGGAGTATTTCCAAGAAGGCCGCCACACCGATGGCGAGTACTGCACCATGTGCGGTCCCAACTTCTGCGCCATGAAACTCAGTCGTGACCTTAGGTCAATTTAGAATTTTAAATTTTAAATTAGATAGAAATGTTTTCTGACGAATTAGAAAAAATATCCTGGGACGACACGACGGCACGCATTGCTGCCAAGACGGATGCGGACGTGCGTCGGGCCCTGGGCAAGGCTCATTGCGACGTGGAGGACTTCATGGCCCTCATCTCGCCGGCAGCTACTCCCTACCTGGAGACCATGGCCCGACTGAGCCAACGATATACCGAGGAGCGATTCGGACGCACCATCTCCATGTTCATCCCCCTCTACCTCACCAACTCCTGCACCAACTCGTGCGTATATTGCGGCTTCCACATCAGTAACCCCATGAAGCGCACCATCCTCACCGAGGAGGAGATGGTCAACGAGTACAAGGCCATCAAGCAACTCGCCCCCTTCGAGAACCTGCTGCTCGTCACGGGCGAGAACCCTGCAAAGGCAGGCGTACCCTACCTGGCACGGGCCCTCGACCTGGCCAAGCCCTACTTCAGCAACCTGAAGATTGAGGTGATGCCGCTCCAGACGGAGGAGTATAAGGAGCTGACCGCCCACGGCATGAACGGCGTCATCTGCTTCCAGGAGACCTACAACAAGGCCCACTACAACCTCTACCATCCGCGTGGCATGAAGTCGAAGTTTGAGTGGCGTCTCAATGGCTTCGACCGCATGGGGCAGGCCGGTGTCCACTCCATCGGCATGGGCGTGCTCATCGGCCTGGAGAAGGAGTGGCGTACCGACATCACCATGATGGCCTACCACCTGCGCTACCTGCAGAAGCACTACTGGCGCACCAAGTACAGCGTCAACTTCCCCCGCATGCGTCCCTCGGAGAACGGCGGCTTCCAGCCTAACGTGGTGATGACCGACCGCGAGCTGGCTCAGGTCACCTTTGCCATGCGCATCTTTGACCACGATGTGGACATCTCCTACTCCACCCGTGAGCCGGCCCACATCCGCGACCACATGGCCACCCTCGGCGTCACCACGATGAGCGCCGAGAGCAAGACCGAACCCGGCGGCTACTACAGCTACCCGCAGACCCTGGAGCAGTTCCACGTCAGCGACGAACGCAAGGCCAGCGAGATAGAGCGCACCCTCAAGTCCCTGGGACGCGAACCGGTATGGAAGGATTGGGATGCTTCGTTTGACCTCAAGAAAGCAGAATAAGCCCATGGATAACGAAAGATACAACCGCCAGATGCTCCTCCCCGAGCTGGGTGAAGAGGGTCAAGAGAAGCTGCGCAAGGCCCGCGTCCTCCTGGTGGGCGTAGGCGGACTGGGCTCTCCCATCGCCCTCTACCTGACCGGTGCCGGTGTCGGCACGCTGGGGCTGGTGGACGACGACGTAGTGAGCCTCCACAACCTGCAGCGCCAGGTGCTCTACAGCGAGCCTGAGCTTGGGGAGCCGAAAGCCCTCTGTGCCGCACGCCGCCTGCAGGCGCTCAACGGCGACATCATCATCAAGCCCTACCGGATGCGGCTCACGCCGGAGAATGCCCGCGACATCATGCAGGAGTATGACCTGGTCGTGGATGGTTGTGACAACTTCGCCACCCGCTTCGTGATAAACGACACCTGCGCCCAGCTGGGCATCCCCTACGTCTATGGGGCCATCTGCGGCCTCGAAGGCCAGGTCGCTGTCTTCCTCCACCGCGAGGGGAGTCACGCCACCTACCGCACCCTCCACCCCGACGAGGAGCAGACGCTCCACCTGCCGCTGACCCCCAAGGCCGTGCTGGGCGTCACACCAGGCATCGTGGGTTGTGCCGAGGCTTCGGAGGTCATCAAGCTCATCTGTGGCTACGGCCAGCCGCTGGTCGATAAACTCTGGACCATCGACCTGCGCACCCTGCAGACCCTGATTATCGACCTGTAAACCTACTGACTACTGCCCGATGAAACTGATTGTCATTACCCGTCCCGACCTCTACCCTGCTGAAGCAGCACAGATGACGTTGCTGCTTCAGCAGGGGCTGGAGACGCTCCACCTGCGCAAGCCCACCGCTTCAGCGCACGAGGTGGCCCACCTGCTTGAGCAGATACCTGCCTCGCTCCATCCGCACATCGTGCTCCACGACCATTTCGAGCTGAGCAGGCACTATGCCGTACAGGGCCTCCACCTCAACGGTCGCCATCCCGAGCCCCCCTCGGGGTACCACGGCCAGCTCAGCCGCTCCTGCCACTCCTTCGCAGAGCTACAGCAATGGAAGGCAGCCTGCAGCTACCTCTTCCTCAGCCCCATCTTCGACAGCATCTCCAAGGAGGGCTATGGCTCCGCCTTCTCTCCGGCGCAGCTGGCCGAAGCCTGCCGTCAGGGCCTCATTGACCAGCAGGTCATCGCCCTGGGAGGCATCACCTCACAGCGCTTTGCACAACTGAAGGCGTGGGGATTCGGCGGCGCAGCCCTGCTGGGCGACATCTGGAACCAACCGCAGGAGCAGTTTCTTACCCACTTCATGGAGACCAGGAAGGAGGCCGAACGATGAACCCATCCGCACTCCATCTCCCCATCGTCCTCTCCATAGCCGGTTCCGACCCGTCGGGAGGGGCAGGCATCCAGGCCGACATCAAGACCATCTCCGCTTTGGGAGGTTATGCCGCGGCGGTCATCACCGCCATCACGGCCCAGAACACCCTCGGTGTACAAGGAGTCTTTCCGCTACCGCCCCAAGTGCTTCACGCACAGCTCACCTCCGTCATGGACGACCTGCATCCCGCTGCCGTCAAGGTTGGCATGGTCCACGATGCCTCCTTGGTGGAGGTCATCGCCGTTACCCTTACGCACTATGCGCCCCCCCTGGTGGTCTATGACCCCGTGATGATCTCCACCAGTGGCCGCCGGCTCATGACGGAGGAGACCATCACCACCATCGAGCAGCGCCTCTTCCCCCGCTGCACGCTCATCACCCCCAACCTCGACGAAGCCTCGCTGCTGATAGGCCATCCGCTCCATACACCGGAGGAGATGGCTGCAGCCGGCCAGCAGCTGGCCGCCCGCTACGGCTGTCAGGTCTTGGTGAAGGGAGGCCATCTGGAGGGCGCAGTGATGTACGACGTGCTCTGCACGGCCACTGCCTCCACCCCCTTCCTGGCCCCCAAGAGCCCCAGCCGCAACCTTCACGGCACAGGATGCACCCTCTCCTCGGCCATCGCCACCCTGCTGGCTCACGGTCACCCCATGGAGCAGGCGGTGGCTCAGGCCAAGCAGTACGTCACCCGCGCCATCCAGGCAGGGAGCCATCTCCACATCGGTCAAGGCAATGGGCCGTTGGGACACTTCTTTTAACAGGACATGAATCGAGTAGGAGGTAAACACTAATCGTAGGTGTTTATCTCCTACTTTCATGTT
>JBJEKT010000168.1:0-7271 GCA_051878775.1 Bacteroides sp.
TAAACTGCCCCATCTGCAGGTTTGTGGGGGCAGAGGAACCCATGGACCAGCTCCAGGGAGAGAAGCTGTAGAAGTTGCCTTGGGTGTAGGTGGCCGAGGAGGGGAGCGAGAAGAGTTGGCTGTAGTCGGGCGTGGGAGGGGTCAGGATGATTTTTCCCGGTAGCGGGGGCACTGTGGTATTCATCGGCTTGAAGAGGTTCATGTCGATGAGGAATCCCCCGTAGCTGCGGGTGTCGTCCAGCTGCAGTTCGGGCTGTGGCACACCCTCCACCGGTGCACCATGAGCCGCGTAGCTCAGCGAGTCGGCTACCTCCTGGGCGCTGAGCCATGAGCAGCAGCCTCCGGCAAAGGCCATCAGCAGGAAAACGAATAGTTTCAGTCGCATACCTAATCACTAATCATTCATCACTCATCACTCCTCCATCCACTGCTTGAGCAGCTGTTTAGCCTCTTGCTGCTGCTCCTCGGTGAGCGTATTGATGCGGGCCAGGTGGCTGCCTCCGGGCTGGATGAAGACGTGGATGTTCTTCTTGCCTTTCAGCCAGGTGACACCAGCAGCAGTCCAGGGGTCGTTTTGACCATAGATGAAGATCATCTTCGGGTCTTCCTTCTTGAGGAACTTCTTGATGCGGCGGCTCAGCCTCTTGTCGAAGGGCATCTCGCGCAGCTCCTCGGGGAGCATCAGTCGGCGCAGGTAGTCCTTGGAGCTCTTGATGGTCAGGTATTTCTTGAAGGGGCGTGTGTCGTAGCCGTAGTAGCCCAACTCACGGGCAGCCTGTACGAAGAAGGAGGCCGTGGAGGTCTGCAGGTCGAAGTAGCCTGGTTCGCTGATCTCCATCAGGTGCTTGAAGAGGGCCTCGTCGGAGCTGTTGCTGGCAGGGATGGTGCTGATGGGGGTACCCCATTGCCACAGGGCGAACGAGTACTCCAGCACGCAGAAGTCGAATATTTCCGCCGTGGGGGCACGGAAGAGGTAATTCTTCTCCTTGCAGTACTGCTCAAACTTGGGCAGCAGCGTCGTCTTGCGCTTCAGCACCTCCAGCTGATACTCCAGGATGCGCTGACGGTCAGCATCAGTCGATACTTTACGCAGGAAGGGTTCATGGCGACCATCTTCGCGGTCGAAGCAGAGGGGAGCCACGTAGGGCACTGACACATCCACGTCGTCGGGGTAGAAGGTGCGGTAGAGCAGTGTGGTCTGACCGCCCTTGCTGATGCCCGTGGCAATCCACTTACCCGGGTAGATGGTGCTGAAAGCCTGACGCACGGCATGGAGGTCGTCGGCGCTGGCCTCGGCGGTGAGGTACTGCCAATCCTTCGGCTCGGGGGTACTCTGGTCGAAGTAGCGGTACTCTACGAAGACCATGTTGGCATCAAACAGCTTGGAGAGCTCCTCGCGGTAGCGGGGATGGAGGGCATAGCTGGCCTGGTACCCTTCGGTGACGAGCACCGTGGGACGGTCGAATCCGGCGTGGAACACGATGACGCGCTGAGTGAAGCTACCCTTCTCGGGGTGCTTGTGGTCGAGTGGCTGCGTAAAGCGCACCACGTATTTCTCGCTGAAGGCCTCGCTCTTCACTTCCTCGATGGCGGTGACGGTGGGCAGGGCCTTCATCTTTTGTTGTAGAACAGATTGTGCAAAGGTGACGCTACTGATGCAACAGCTCAGCAGCAACGCAAAGAAAAAGGAACGAAAGACTTTTTTCATGACAAATAGAGATTAATCGTTATTATGTCTGCAAAAGTAAGAAGAATAATCCGACAAATCCACCCTTTCAGGTAGGAATCATCAAAAGTTAAACACTTTTAGGCTTTTCTTTGTGAAGAATATGTCAATTTATGGGAAAAAAGTAGTAATTTTGCAGCGACCAAAATGAATATATTATGTTGTTATTAAACACATTTAGTACAGATATAATTTATATTTCACTCATTGTGTTGGCATTGCTCTTCATTGTGGTGCTCCATCTGCTGGTACGCAGCTTGCGTCAGCAGCGCCGTCGCGACCGCGAGGCCCTGGCCCAGCTTCAGGCCAAGAACGAAGAGATTTCGCTCCTCAAGGAGTCGTTCATTGCCAACATGACCCACGAGATTCGCACGCCGCTCAATGGCATTGTAGGTTTCGCCTCGATGCTGGCCGACTATCCCGATCTCGACGCCGAGACGCGTGCCCAGTGTAAGAAGGAGATTGAGGACAATAAGACCCACGTGCTGCAGCTCGTCAGTGACCTGTTGGATTACTCGCGCATCGAGTCGGGCACGCTGGATTATCGCGACGAGGAGGTGGATATCAACGCTGTGATGCACGAAATCTGTATCCGTGAGAATGGTGTCTCCCATGCCGAGGGCGTTGAGGCCAAGGTGACTGAGCAACTCCCTGACTGCCGCTTGCGCATCGACAAGGTGCGCTTCTCGCAAGTGCTCTCCAACCTGGTGCGCAACGCCTTGAAGTTTACCGAAAGAGGTTCCGTGAGCGTAGGGTGCCGTCAGCTGGAGGCGGGTAAGTACTACTTCTTCGTGACCGACACTGGTTGCGGTATGGACGAAGAGGGTCGCAAGGCGGTATTCGATACCTTCGTCAAGATGAACAAGAACATCAAGGGTACCGGCCTCGGCCTCTCCATCTCCAAGGCCATCGTAGAGCACTACGGTGGAGGCATCGGCGTAGAGTCCAAGCAGGGCGAAGGCTCCACCTTCTACTTCACCCTCCCCGCTACCCTCCGCTTCAAGGAGCACGGACGGTTTTAGGGATTAGTCCACCAGCTTCTTCAGCTTGATGAAGTGCTGGATAATCTCCTTGTAGTCGCGGTTCTGGCGCACATCAAACCGTCCCCAGAGGTCGCCCATCAGCACGGCTCCACCGAAGCCCAGCTTCTTGATGGTGCGTATATTCTGCTCACACACACCGCCCAGGGCCATCACGTGGCTGTCTATGATGTGGCTCTTCTCCGCCGCTTTCAGCTCATTGAGGGTGAACCGGGCTGGCATCAAGCTGGGGCTGATGCCGTCAAACACGGGGTAGAGAATCACGTAGTCGTAGAAGCGCTTCTTCACCTTCACCTCGTCGAGCGACTGGCATGAGCTGGTCAGGTGACCCGAATAGTCGTGCGGCTCGTTAGGGTTGCGCTCACTCAGGTGAATCCCCATCAAGCCGAACTCCTCCTGGAGGTAGAAGTGGTCGTGTACCACGATGCGCTTGTGGTACTTCTGCGGTATCAGGGTGAGGAGCCGTTCGGAGTACATGGGGGGAGTCTCCGGCTTTCGCAAGTGGAGAATATCGAGCCCCTCTTCGAAGAGGGCGGTGATTATCTGGTCTTCCTCCACGAAGAACGTGGGGGTTGTTATGGCAATGAGCTTCATCTATGCGTGTATTTTCAATAAAAAGGCGTAGCAAAGTTAAGCAATTTGTTCACACGATGAATCAAAAACACCTTTAAATAATGTTAGATGCCCACGAAGCATGGAGTTTGGGCGAAAATCCACTATCTTTGTGGCCAAAAACATAGTAGCAACTCGTAGCTCATAGCTCATAACCCGTAGCTTGTAGCTCGTAACTCGTAGCTTTATATATATAATAAGGTATGGAATCATATTTGGATGAACTGAATGAGAGCCAGCGCCAGGCGGTGGAGTACATCGATGGCCCCTCGCTGGTGATTGCCGGAGCTGGCTCGGGCAAGACGCGTGTATTGACCTACAAGGTGGCCTACCTCCTCGACCAGGGGTACAAGCCCTGGAGTATCCTCGCATTGACCTTCACCAACAAGGCGGCTCGCGAGATGAAGGAGCGTATTGCTCGCAGGGTGGGGCAGCAGCTCGCCTCGCGCCTCTGGATGGGTACCTTCCACAGCATCTTCCTCCGCATCCTCCATGCTGAGGCGGCTCGGCTCGGCTTCTCCTCCCACTTCACCATCTACGATGCCTCCGACAGCAAGAGCCTCGTGCGCTCCATCCTCAAGGAGATGAAGCTCGACGAGAAGGTCTATAAGCCTGGTGTGGTGCAGGGACGCATCTCCGCTGCCAAGAACCGGCTCATCTCCCCCGAGGCCTATGCCGCCAGTGGTGAGGCCTATAAGGTCGATGCCCTGGAGAACATTCCCCTGGTGCGTGACATCTACAAGCGCTACGTGGCCCGTTGCCGCCAGTCGGATGCCATGGACTTCGACGACCTCCTCTTCTACACCTATATCCTCTTCCGCGACTATCCTGAGGCTTTAGCCGTCTATCAGCGGCAGTTTCAGTTTGTGCTCGTGGACGAGTACCAGGACACCAACTATGCCCAGCACGCCATTGTGCAACAGCTGGTGGCTGAGCATCATCGTGTCTGCGTGGTGGGTGATGATGCCCAGAGCATCTACTCCTTCCGGGGAGCCGACATTGACAACATCCTCAACTTCTCCCGCACCTTCCCCGAGACCCGCCTCTTCAAGCTCGAACAGAACTACCGCTCCACGCAGACCATCGTGGCTGCGGCCAATAGCCTCATAGCCAAGAACCGCCGTCAGATTCAGAAATCGGTCTTCTCCGAGAACGACCGTGGCGAGCAGATACCCGTCTATCAGGCCTACAGTGACATGGACGAGGCCGGCCTTGTGGCCAACAAGATAGCCGCGATGCACCGCCGTCAGCAGATGCCCTACACCGACTTTGCCATCCTCTACCGCACCAATGCCCAGAGCCGTGTCTTCGAGGAGACGCTGCGCAAGGCCGGTATGCCCTACTGCATCTACGGCGGCCTTTCTTTCTATCAGCGCAAGGAGATCAAGGACATTATCTCCTATTTCCGTCTCGTGGTCAATCCTCACGATGAGGAGGCGCTGAAGCGTATCATCAACTACCCCGCCCGTGGCATCGGTGAGACCACCCTCAACAAGGTTGTCCTCGCCGCCTCCGACCACGAGGTGAGCCTCTTCACCGTGCTCCAGGAGCCTGCAGCCTATGGCCTCAGTTGCAACAAAGGCACGCTCACCAAGCTCGACAAGTTTGTGCAGCAGGTCAATGCCTGGCGCGAGGCCCACTTGCTGGACTCCGCCTTTGAGGCCGGTGTGGCCATCATCAAGGAGTCGGGCATCTACGCCGACCTCCAGCAGGACAAGAGCACCGAGGGCATGGCTCGTGTGGAGAACGTAGAGGAGCTGGTCAACGGCCTCAAGGACTTCTGTGCCCAGCGGCAAGAGGAGGGCGACGAGCACATCAGCCTCACCGACTACCTCTCTGAAGTCTCGCTGCTCAGTGACCAGGACACGGACGACAAGGAGAGTAGCGAACGCATCACCCTCATGACCGTCCATAGTGCCAAGGGGCTCGAGTTTCGCAACGTCTTCGTCGTGGGCCTGGAAGAGAACCTCTTCCCTGGTCCCCGTGTCGTTGAATCCCCCCGAGCCCTTGAAGAGGAGCGCCGCCTCTTCTACGTAGCCATCACCCGTGCCGAGGAGCACTGCTACCTCTCGTACGCCAAGAGTCGTTACCGCTACGGCAAGATGGAGTTCTCCAGCCCCAGCCGGTTCCTGCGCGACATCGACCCCAGCTACCTCAGTCTCGAAAGCGATGCCCCCACCACCCGCAGCAGTTCCTCCCAAAGCACCTCTCCAAGCCGCAGCAGCGCTTACGGCAGCTCGTACATCAGCGACAAGGCTTACGTTGGCAGCCGTGTATTGGGCGGTGACAGCAGCAGTTCGTATGGCAGCGGTCGTGGCAGCAGCAGTTCGTATGGCAGCAGTGGCAGCAGCAGTAGTTCGTATGACAGCAGCAAGGCTTACGTTGGCAGCCGTGTATGGGGCAGTGTCAGCAGCAGCTCCGTGGGCACGGGCTCCAGGCTCAAGCCTTTGGCATCGTCCACGCGGAGCGCCTCATCGGCCCCTGCAGGGTCCCATACCGCAGGAACAGCCACCACGGTAAGCCACCTCACAGTAGGTCAGCAGATAGAGCACGAGCGCTTCGGCTTGGGCGAAGTAGAAAAGGTAGAGGGCGAGGGTGACAACGCCAAGGCCACCATCCGTTTCCGCAACGCCGGCACCAAGCAGCTCCTTCTCCGCTTTGCCCGCTTCAAGGTCATAAAGTAGATGAAAGAGCCCCTTACCGCGCCCCATTTAATTTTTAGTTTTTAGTTTTTAGTTTTTAGTTTTAGTTTTTAGTTTTTAGTTTTTAGTTTAAAATGATAGATTTTACCCAGTTTCCCACTCCTTGTTATATTATGGAAGAGGAGTTGCTCCGTAGGAACCTCACGTTGATACGCGATGTGGCTCAGCGAGCCGATGTGGAGATAATCCTTGCCTTCAAGTCGTTCGCCATGTGGCGCTCGTTCCCCATCTTCCGCGAGTACATTCACCACTCCACGGCCAGCTCCCCCTATGAAGCCCGTCTGGCCCTCGAAGAGTTTGGCAGCAAGGCTCACACCTATTCACCGGCCTATACCGAGGCCGATTTCCCCGAGATCATGCGCTGCAGCAGCCACATCACTTTCAACTCCCTCTCGCAGTACCATCGCTTCTACCCCCAGGTGGAGGCCTATGCAGAGCCCATCTCCTGTGGCCTCCGCGTCAATCCCGAGTACTCTGAGGTAGAGACCGAGCTCTACAACCCCTGCGCCCCTGGTACCCGCTTCGGCGTGGTGGCCGACCAGCTCCCTGCCCAGCTCCCCGCTGGCATCGAAGGCTTCCATTGCCACTGCCACTGCGAGTCCTCCTCCTACGAGCTGGAGCGCACCCTCGTCCACCTGGAGGAGCGCTTTGCCCGCTGGTTCCCGCAGCTCCGCTGGCTCAACCTGGGTGGCGGTCACCTCATGACCCGCCAGGATTATGACGTAACCCACCTCATCCAGCTCCTCCGGGGGCTCCATCAGCGTTACCCCCACCTGCGCATCATCCTTGAGCCTGGCTCCGCCTTCACCTGGCAGACCGGTGTACTCGCTGCCCAGGTAGTGGATATCGTAGAGAACCGAGGCATCCGCACCGCCATCCTCAACGTCAGCTTCACCTGCCACATGCCCGACTGCCTGGAGATGCCCTATCAGCCCGCCGTACGCGGAGCCCGTATGGATGCTGACGGCCCCTACACCTACCGCCTGGGTGGAAACTCCTGCCTCAGCGGCGACTACATGGGCTCCTGGAGTTTCGATGAGCCCCTGCAGATAGGGCAGCGCATCGTCTTTGAGGACATGATTCACTACACCACCGTCAAGACCAATATGTTCAACGGAATTCACCATCCAGCCATCGGAATGTGGGGTTTGGACGGCAAGGCGCATCTTTTCAAGGAATTTTCTTATATCG
>JBJEKT010000169.1:0-7270 GCA_051878775.1 Bacteroides sp.
ACCCCAGCGCCATGCAGACGCTGAAGATGGCCGACTACGAAGCCCTCTGCAACGAGACCCGCTACCTGGCCGCCGTGAGCCCCAACGTGTCGAGCAGTGGTCAGCTCATTGCCGGCAACAACAACTACCCCTCGAGCGTAACGGGCGTCAGCAACGACTACCTGCAGATACGCCAGCTCACCGTGGAGAGCGGCGACCTCTTCACCGAGACCGATATTCAGACCTCAGCCAAGGTGTGCATCATCGGAAAGACTATTGTGGATAACCTCTTCCCCAATACTGACCCCATCGGCAAGGTGGTACGCTTCAACCAGGTGCCCTTCCGCGTCATCGGCGTGCTGAAGAGTAAGGGATACAACAGCATGGGCATGGACCAGGACGATGTGGTACTGGCCCCTTATACCACCGTGATGAAGCGCCTGCTGGCCCAGACCTACCTGAGTGGCCTCTTCTGCTCAGCCCTGAGTGAAGAGATGACCGACCTGGCCACCGACGAAATCACCACCCTGCTCCGACGCAACCACAAGCTGCGCGAGAGCGATGACGACGACTTCACCATCCGATCGCAACAGGAACTGAGTTCGATGCTCAACAGCACCACCGACCTGATGACCACACTGCTGGCCTGCATAGCCGGCATCTCACTCGTGGTGGGTGGCATCGGCATCATGAACATCATGTACGTGAGCGTCACGGAGCGCACCCGTGAGATTGGCCTCCGCATGAGTGTGGGTGCCCGCGGCATCGACATCCTGAGCCAGTTCCTCATCGAGGCTATCCTCATCAGCATCACGGGCGGCATCATCGGGGTGATACTGGGTTGCGGAGCCAGCTGGCTGGTGAAGAGCGTAGCCCACTGGCCCATCTACATCCAGCCCTGGAGTGTACTGCTATCCTTCCTGGTATGCACCATCACTGGCGTGTTCTTCGGCTGGTATCCTGCCAAGAAAGCGGCTTGCCTGGACCCCATCGAAGCCATCCGCTACGAATAAACCGCCTCATCCTTGGTTCAACGAAAAAAATACGTTACCTTTATCGCCCGAAATAATCGATGCCACTATGCGAAACCGACAACTGATAGAAATATTGATTCACATAGCAGGTTGGGGAATCGTCTTTGGATTCCCCTTCCTGATGATGAGCCGCGGTGGATTCAACATCTCCCTGTGGGAATACCTGCACCATGGCAGCATTGTGCCGATGAGCTTCCTCATCGTGTTTTATCTCAACTACTTCTTACTCATTCCCCGGTTACTCTTCATGGGCAAGGTGAAGCAATTCCTGCTCTGGAATGTGCTGCTCATCGGCATCACTGCCTGGGGAGCCCACAGCTGGCAACTGCTGCTCAACGCAGAGCACCTGCGGGAAGGAGACAAAGGGCCCTCGCCCAAGCAACGCCCTCCCGAATGGATTTTCCTGCTGCGCGACATCTTCTCCATGATCTTGACAGCAGGACTCAGTGTGGCCATCCGCCTGAGCAGCCGCTGGCGCGAGATGGACAATGCCCGTCGCGAAGCGGAGAGGATACGTACAGAGGCTGAACTCACTAACCTGCGCAGCCAGCTCAACCCCCACTTCCTGCTCAACACGCTCAACAACATCTACGCCCTCATCGCCTTCGACAGTGAGAAAGCGCAACAGGCCGTAGAGGAGCTGAGCAAGCTGCTGCGCCACGTGCTCTACGACAACCAGCAATCCACCGTGCCGCTCCACAAAGAGATGGACTTCATCCGCAACTACATCGAGCTGATGCGCATCCGCCTCGGAGCCCATGTGGAGCTGAAGACCGCCATCGATATCCCGGCGGATTGCGCCCAGCCCATTGCCCCGTTGCTCTTCATCTCGCTCATTGAGAATGCCTTCAAGCACGGTGTCTCCCCCACCCAACCCAGCTTCATCCACATACACTTCTGGCTGGCGGAGGGACGAGTGGAGTGCGAAATCACCAACAGCAACTTTCCCAAAAGCAGTGCTGACAAGAGCGGCAGCGGAATCGGACTGGAGCAAGTGAAGCGCCGCCTGGAGCTGAGCTACGCCGGCCACTACCTGTGGCAACAGAGTGTATCAGCTGACGGCAAAAGCTACCGCTCACGACTGACCATTGAAACTAAAAACTAAAAGATAAAAACTAAAAATTAAAAACTGATTGTATATGAAACTAAGATGTGCCATCATTGACGATGAGCCGCTGGCTCTCGGACTGATAGAGAGCTACGTGAAGAAGACCGACTTCCTGACCCTGGAAGGGTGCTATGCCAGTGCCGTGGAGGCGATGCAGCAACTTACCGAGAAACCGGTTGACCTACTCTTCCTTGACATCCAGATGCCCGAACTCAACGGTATGGAGTTCTCACGCATGGTGCCCTCCACCACACGCATCGTCTTCACTACCGCCTTTGAGCAATACGCACTCGATGGTTACCGTGTCAACGCCCTCGACTACCTGCTTAAACCCATCACGTATGCCAACTTCCTGGAGGCTGCACGCAAGGCGCTGCAATGGTTCGAGCTGATGGGCCAGCATCCCAAGGAGGAGCGCGAAAGCATCTTCGTGAAAAGCGACTACAAATTGGTACAGATAGAGCTGCGAAACATCCTCTACATCGAGGGGCTGAAAGATTACATCAAAATCTACGAAGAAGGCGGGGCTAAACCCATCCTCTCACTGATGAGCATGAAGTCAATGGAAGAACAGCTTCCTACCTCACGCTTCATGCGTGTACATCGTTCCTACATTATCAATAAGGAGAAAATTCGCGTCATCGACCGCGGACGCATTGTGTTCGGCAAGACCTACATCCCGGTAAGCGACAGCTACAAACAGGCATTCCAGGAGTTTCTGGAAGGTAGAAGCTAATTGTTCACGAAAAGTAGCAGAAAAAGTGTCCTTAACAGCGAAAAAAGTGGTGAAAAAGTTTGTTATTGCAAAAAATGTGTATAACTTTGCACTCGGAAAACAGAGGAGTTGTGAAACCCTGATGCTTTCTGTTTAACAGAATAGTTTAGTTAAGTCTAGTTTAGTTTTTGTGTAGAGTGAGAGAAAGCAAGTGTGCTTTCTCTCACTTTTTTTGTACGTTTACAGTCGCTTTCCTTGTAAGATAAAGAAAGTTGCACTATCTTTGCGCCATCAAAATCACCAATTATTATTGTATCAAATTAATGAAGAAATCATTTTTTATGCTGGCAGCTGCCGCTGTGATGGCTGCCTGTGGCGGTGCACCCAAAGGGTACACCGTAAGCGGTACCGTAGAGGGTGCCCAAGATGGTGAGACCGTCTATCTGCGTGTGCGTGAAGGTCGCCAAATGGTCAATGTGGATTCGGCCGTGATTGCCAACGGTAAGTTCACCTTCAAGGGACAGCAGGATACGGCCCGCTCCATCCAGCTGCTTTACCCTGGTACAGAGGGAAACGGTCTGTCGCTCAGTTTCTATCTGGAGAATGGCCAAATCAACGTAGCCTTAACCAAGGAGAACGACAAGGTAACCGGTTCGCCGCTGAACGACCGCTACCAGCCATACCGCGATCAGTTCCAACTCCTGGAGGCCGAACGCAAACAGCTGCTTGAGAACTTCGAGGATACGACGCTGACTGACGAGCAGAAGGATGTAATCCGCGAGAAGTTCATCAATATCTCTGACCGTACCGATTCACTGCTGAAGGTGGTGATGAACGAAAACATCACCAACCTGATTGGCGTAGAGATACTGAAGAACACTTATTATAGCCTCGAACTGGCCGAACTGGAAGCACTCGTTCCGCAGATTCCTGCTGAATACCAAAGTGATGAGCGCGTAGTACGCATCCAGGAGATGGTGGTCAAGATGAAGGCTACCGCCGTGGGTCAGAAGTTCACAGACTTCACCATGCAGACACCCGATGGCAAGGAGGTGAAGCTGAGCGACTACGTAGGTAAAGGCAAGGTGGTACTGATTGACTTCTGGGCAAGCTGGTGCGGTCCGTGCCGTCGCGAGATGCCCAACCTGGTGGAGGCCTACAAGCAGTACAAGGGAAAGAACTTTGAGATTGTAGGCGTATCGCTCGACCGCGACCTGGAAGCATGGAAGAAGGGCATCGCTGACCTGAAGATTACCTGGCCGCAGATGTCTGACCTGAAGTATTGGGATTGCGAAGGCGCCAAGCTTTATGCCGTAAGCAGCATCCCCCACACCCTGCTGGTTGATGCTGAAGGCACCATTGTAGCCCGCGGCCTGCACGGCGAAGAGCTGCAGCAGAAGATTGCCGAACTGGTAAAATAATCCACACGGCTGATGAGTTAACTCTTCACGGCTGAACAGTTAAATGCCCAGCGCTGAACAGTTAACTCTTCACAGCTGAACAATTAACTCCTCTGAACCGAGCAAAACAGGCTAAAGAGAAAGCCCCCGAAGCGAGTGATTGGAACCTGCTTCGGGGGCTTTTCATATAACGTTCGAACACGGCTCTTACTCCGTTCGAAGGCGGATTCTTAATAAACCTTCACCTTATCGGCCAGTGCCTTGCACTTATCGCGCAGGGCATCGAGGTTACTGTCTGTGGGCGCATAGCAGACCACTACACCCATGCGGCGGTTGACGCGCGTAGTAGGCTTGCCGAAGATACGCAGGTAGGTATCAGGAATGCCTGTTACCTCCTCCATGCCACTGTACTGAGGCTGCTCCTGACTGGAGATGGGTGAAAGGATTACGGCACTGGCACCCATGCGTTGCAACGTAATAGGCGGAATGGGCAGACCAAGCACCGCATGGCAGTGAAGCTCAAATTCACTGAGATGCTGCGTACCAGCCAAGGTCACCATGCCCGTATCATGCGGACGCGGAGAGAGTTCGCTGAAATAGACTCCATGCTCGCGGCTGAGGAAGAACTCCACACCCCAGATACCGGCACCGGTCAACGCACGCGTCACCTTCTCGGCCATCTCCTGAGCCTGACGCAAGTGCTCCGGGTCTATCGGCGCAGGCTGGAAACTCTCGCGGTAGTCACCACCCTTCTGCACGTGGCCGATGGGCGGACAAAAGAGCGTAGGACCGTTCTTCTGTGTCACGGTAAGCAGCGTAATCTCGCTGTCGAACTGGATAAACTCCTCGATAATCAGCTCCTTGATATCACCACGGCTTCCGCTGCAGCCATACTCCCAGGCATGCTGCAGATCTTCAGCACTCTTTACTATCGACTGTCCCTTGCCGCTCGACGACATCAGCGGCTTCACCACGCAGGGGAAACCTATCTGCTCAGCAGCCTGCTTCAACTCATCAAAAGTCTTGGCATAGAAGTAGCGGGCCGTCTGCAGTCCCAGCTCCTTGGCAGCCAGGTCACGGATGGCCTTGCGGTTCATGGTATAGTTCACGGCTTTGGCACTGGGCACCACCTGGATACCTTCGCGTTCGAAGTCGTAGAGACGCTCCGTGCGGATGGCCTCAATCTCAGGTACAATGAGGTCGGGCTTGTGCCGGCGGACAGCTGCCTCAAGCGCATCACCGTCTAGCATACTGAACACCTCACACTCGTCAGCTACCTGCATTGCGGGTGCACCGGCGTACGAGTCGCAAGCTACAACATACTGTCCCAGCCGCTTAGCGGCAATCACAAACTCCTTGCCCAGTTCACCCGAGCCCAATAATAGAATCTTTTTCATCATAACGTCAAAATAGGTTTTGCGGCTACAAAAATAGCCTTTTTTCTTGAGATATCCAACATGAGAACTGCAAAGCAATCAGATAGCAACTAAAATCGCAACAAAAGGGAAAATTTTCTTCACGATTATAAATAATAATCTGTAAGGATGATGCTAACAAAGCGCTATTTCCTCTATCTTTGTCATGATTTTCACCCCCTGTTTTATTGCTACGAATGAAAATTACTTAAATCAACTTTTATATAAACACATAGTTTGTAGTAACACATGAACAGACTGAACAGATTAGTAGGCTTCGACCCAAAGAGTATGTCGCTGAAAAAAAGAGATTATCGATACCATCGGCACCTCACTCTTCCTGGCTCCCCTCTTTCAAAATATATATTCCTATAATACCAACTAAATACCATAAAGACAAAGAATTACCATGGAACCTATTGCCGGCATAATCTCTCCGTTGAGCGGTCACGAGATTGCCCACCACTGTTCACTACTACGGGATACCATCCAATGCGCTGGATGCCCTCTGAAGGCTCCATTTATCACGATGGCTTTTATGTGTTTACCCATTATACCTGAGTTGAAACTTACTGATAGAGGTTTGTTTGACTCGGTAAAATGGCAATTCGCTTACTGATATATAGATTGTATAGAAAAGGGCTGCCCATTGAGTGAGCAGCCCTTTATTATGAGTGTGTGGGAATAATCAGATTATTCAGCACGCAGCGTGAAACGCTTGAAATCTACAATCTGCAGTTCAGGATCAGCAGCCTTCAGCACCTCACGTACAGTCTTCTTGCCGTCCATGATATCCTCCTGGTTGAGCAAGCAAACTTCCTTGAGGAACTTAGCCAGACGACCCTTAGCAATGTTCTGAATCATCTGCTCGGGCAGGTTGGCAGCTTTCTCCTCAGATACCTTGGCAATAATTTCCTTGGCACGAGCCACGTCTTCAGCCGTAATCCAGCCCTTAGCCATGTTGCTCTCCATATGATCTTCGCTGTCCACGTGAGCGGGATTGATACCAGCCTTCTTCAGAGCTACTTCTACAGCCTTCTGAACCTGTTCTGCCTTAGTCTTCTCTACAGCCACGGCAATCTCCTGGTCCTTCACAGCCTGAGGTACGCCCTCTTCATCGATAGCAATGGGGTTCATGGCAGCAATCTGCATAGCCACCTGCTTCATGAGCTGCTCATCAGCAGCCTTGTTGAAGGCAGCAATAGTGCAGAGGCCGTTGCGGTTCATGTGGTTGTAAACCACGGTAGCGGGACCCTCTACAGTCAGGTAGCCATCCAGCTCCATCTTCTCACCAGTGATACCACTGCGGTCGGTAACAGCTACCTGAACAGTAGCATCGCCCATAGGCAGGTTCTTCACTTCGTCGAGCGTCTTGCACTTGTTAGCCACAGCCAGGTCAAGGATTGCCTGCGTGAGCTTCACAAAGTCAGCGTTCTGAGCAACGAAGTCAGTTTCACATTTCAGTGCGATGATAGCGGCAAAGTCACCCGTAGTCTTAGCAAGTACGCAGCCTTCAGAAGCCTCACGGTCAGAACGCTTAGCAGCTACAGCCTGACCCTTCTTGCGGATGATCTCCATAGCCTTGTCGAAGTCGCCTTCAGCCTCAGTCAGTGCATTCT
>JBJEKT010000170.1:0-7142 GCA_051878775.1 Bacteroides sp.
TTCGGATGTGAATAAGTATCCCATTACAAAACAATCGTTTGGGTTAATGAATAAATTAGTTTACGTTCAGAAACTCTGGGATGACTCGATGCAAGTAGAAACACCTGCTTTTGGAAATGCAGTAAAGAAGTGTGTTTTAGCATTTTTTTCGGTGGTTGCAAGCTACTCAAATCTTTCCACCCGTCGTTTCTTGGCCGCAAAGATACAGCGTTTTCTGATACGATGTATCTCTGCGGCCTATTTTTTAAGAAATATAGTGTGAATAATGCGCCATAAAGCGCTTGAAGGGTGCTGCCTGCATCAAGATTTGCTCAAAAAGCAGGATGCCGAGCAGGGCGCAGGTGATGCCCAGCAACACATCGATGAGGTAGTGGTGCCCGCTATAGACCGCCGTCCACCAGATGCCCACCATGATGAAAGCAAAGAGACCCACAAGCCATCGCTTGCAATGCCCCATCACCGCATAGGCGGTAGCCACCACCATATAGGCAGCATGGAGCGAGGGGACAGCAGCAAAGACATTGGCATTGCGACCATAGATGCCCTCAAAGATGGAGCAACCCAACAACTCGTCAAAGCGTCCCAGTCCAGCTACATTACCTGGCGTACCCAGCTGTGCCTCAAATCCGTAGTTCATGGCATACCAAGGTGGAGCAGCAGGATGGATGTAGTATCCGCAGAAGCCCATCAGGTTGACAAGCAGGAAGACGAGTGCAAAGCGCAGGTAGAGCTCTCGGCGACCCGTGAAGTAGAGCCACACCCCGAAGGCGATAGGCACAGGCACCCAGCAGAGATAGAAGATACCGGCAAAGAGGTCGGCCACAGCCGCATGATGGTTGGCAAAGTACTCACAGGGAATCACCACTTCCCCACCCGACTGGAATCCGAAAAGAGCCTTCTCCGCCTCGTAAAGCCCCTGCACATCGATGGGATTGACACGGAAGTTGGGATAGACACGCATCCAGTCGTAGGAGATGGCAAAGACCACAAAAGGGAGCAAGGCCACGGCCAGCTTACGCGTGAACTGCGAAGCGAAGAAGAGGCCCAAGAAGAGGCCCGTCATCAGGAAATGGTCGCTTCGCAAGCCGATGTAGCAGGAGGTCAGCAACAGGAAAAGGACAGAAAGCCCCAGCGTGAGGAGCGTTTCACGCAGGGTAGGCCGCTGCCAGGAAGCGTATGGAGAGGAACTGGACATAGATATCTTATTTGTTGAGCAAACGACGGCAATGGAGAATGCGGTAGAAGGCGGTGGCATTGGCCAGCAGGGCGATGATACCCATCGGCACAATCAGAATCAGCATGGGGTCGAAGGCAGTGATATCCTGAAACACACCAGTAAAGATGGCTCCAAGCGCAGCCAGTACCACACGCTCGGGGCGCTGCATCAATCCCACCTTACACTCCAGGTCAAGTCCCTCTGCACGGGCCCTCACGTAGCTCACCATCAGCGAGCCAATCAAGGCAATACTCGTCAGCACCGAACCGCAGAGGTAGCCGTTGAGTAACAGGTAGTAGGAGATGCCCAGCAAGGTGACCAGTTCACTATAGCGGTCGAGCACCGAGTCGTAGAAGGCTCCGAAGGTGGAGCACATGTTGCCCATACGGGCCACACGTCCGTCCATCATGTCAAACAGGCCTGCAAAGAGCACAATGCCTCCACCCCACCCCACGTAGGAGAGCTCGCCCGGGCAACAAGCCCCGGCATAGATGAAGAGTGCAGCAGCCAGGATGTTGAGCACCAGTCCTGTGGTCGTAATAAAATTGGGGGTAATACCCACCTTAATCATTCCATGCACCAGCGGATTGATAATCTTGTAAATCAGCTGTTGCAAAAAGTCTCTATATTTCATGTTCTTGTAGATTATGATTTCTATTTCCAAAAAGATTGCGATAAACGAAGAGGCGCTGCATCTGGTAGTTCCAGAGCAGAGCCACGAGCACGGCCACCACAATCTTCGAGAAGATGAAGAGGTCGTCGATGTAGGAAGAGAGCAGCCGGTTGAGCCACGGCATACGGGTGAGCCATTCGGTCAGGAAGTAGGTACCCCACGTGTTGAGTGCGATGCTGACAATCCAGACAAAGCTGTACTTCATCACAATATAGTAGCTCTTGCATTGACTATCGGAGAAGACCCAACGGTAGTTGATCACGCAGTTCACCATGCCACCCACTACCGAACCGATGAGGGTGGCATAGAGATAGAACAGAGCAAAGCACTTCACCAGGAGCACCGTAACCACAAAGTCCACCAAACTGGCCAGCTGTGCCGACAGTTGCGCCTTGAGGAAGGTGATCAACGCGTGATACCACTTTCCATGCGTCCGTGCTTGCTTCACCCCATCACCCATCGTGCTGCAATCAAGAGAATAAATGCATAGACACCAGCCAGGATATCGTCCATCATCACCCCGACCCCATGCGGCAACTCCTCCATCCGGCGTATGCCGAGTGGCTTGAAGATATCCAGCAGACGGAAGAGGGCAAAAGCAGCCAAGGCGTAGACCCAGCTGCCACAGGGGGCGGCAAGCAACGGAAGCCAGACGCCTACCATCTCATCCACCACCACACGCGAGGGGTCCTCACCCCAGTAGGGCTCGAGGCGATGGGCCGCCCAAACGCCTGCCACCGTAAAGAGCAGGATAGCGGCCACAGTCAGCCAGAGCTGCATCAAGGGATTGACTACCAGGCCCAGGCCCCACCACATCAGCGTAGCCAGCAGGGCACCTGCCGTACCTGGAGCAACGGGCGAGAAGCCACTGCCAAAGCCAGTCCCGATAAGAGCTGGCCAGAAAGGGATTTTCATGGTATGCATCTGTCTTATTCTTCTGTAGTTAGTTTGCCGTTCACCATCAGCTCGCGTAAGGGGTTCATCACGAAGTCGCGTTGCTCCATCAGTGGATGGGGCAGCTTCAGTCTCGGGTCATCAAACGATACCTCCTGCTCTTGGTCATCCAAGCAACGCAGCAGGTCGAGGTCGATGATGCGGTCGTGATAGACTCCGCCAACCGACTTCTCCTTCCGCCCCATCAGCCGCTCAATCTGCTGTGTCGCTTCAAGCAGGTCCAGGGGTTGAAGAGGGGTAACCACCTTGCACACAGCATTCATGAAGTGATGTACGGAGCAGAAGCCCCACGGTTCCGTTTCGTAGAACGAGGAGAGGGCGGCCACCTGCCCGATGCGTTGGTTCATCAGCTCCACCGCACGGAGCAGGTGCTCACGCGTATCACCCAGATTACTGCCTAAGCCGATGTAATAGGTGTACATTTATTTATCCGTTATGAGCATGGCGTCGCCATACGTTCCAAAGCGATAACCCTCATTAAGCGCCACGTCGTAAGCATGCATCACCTGCTCGTAACCACCAAAGGCCGTCACAATCATCAGCAGCGTGGAGAGGGGCATGTGGAAGTTGGACACCATGGCATTGGCCACGGTAAAGTCGTAGGGCGGGAAGATGAACTTGTTGGTCCAGCCGTCGTACTCCTTAAGGTGTCCGTCCGTGCTCACCGTACTCTCAATGGCGCGCATGGCGGTGGTACCCACTACGCAAACCTGACGGTTGTCGTCCTTGGCACGGTTGACGATATTCACGGCCTTCTCATCCACAAACATCTGTTCGGAATCGGTCTTGTGCTTCGTCAAGTCCTCCACATCGATTTCACGGAAGTTGCCCAATCCCGCATGAAGGGTAATAAAGGCAAAGTCGATGCCCTTGATTTCCATACGCTTCATCAGCTCACGGCTGAAGTGGAGGTTGGCCGTAGGAGCAGTAACGGCTCCTTCGTTACGGGCAAAGATAGACTGGAAGCGCTCGGCATCCTCGGGCTCCACGGGACGGTTGATGATACCGTGAGGCAGCGGGGTCTCACCCAGCGCATAGAGCGCACGCTTAAACTCATCGTGCGGTCCGTCGTAGAGGAAGCGCAACGTACGGCCACGCGAGGTGGTGTTGTCAATCACTTCGGCCACCATCGAGTCGTCTTCACCGAAGTAGAGCTTATTGCCTATACGTATCTTACGGGCAGGATCCACGAGCACGTCCCACAGACGCAGTTCCTCATTCAGCTCACGCAGCAGGAACACCTCGATACGGGCTCCGGTCTTCTCCTTATTGCCATAGAGGCGTGCAGGAAACACCTTGGTATCGTTGAAGATAAACACATCGTGCTCATCGAAATAATCGATGATGTCCTTGAAGATGCGATGCTCTATCTCGCCTGTCTTGCGGTGAAGCACCAGCAAGCGCGATTCATCACGATACTGCACAGGATGCTGAGCAATCCGATCTTCGGGTAATTTGAACTTGAATTGAGATAATTTCATTATTTTAATCAGCTTATCATTAATCACTAAACACTAATCACTACATTCTGCTGGGGGGAGGGCGGCTACCCACTCCTTAAACTTCAGAGGGTCCAGGCAATCCTCAACCCGGATGTCACCTACGCGGGTGCGACGCAGGGCTGTAAGGTGCGCTCCGCTCTGCAGGGCCTCTCCGATGTCACGGGCCAGGGCTCGGATGTAGGTGCCTTTGCTGCAGACTACGCGGATGGTGATGTCGGGCAGCGAGCAATCCAGCAACTCAATCTCGTCAATCACCAGCTTCTTGGCCTTAAGCTCCACCTCCTTTCCCTTGCGGGCCAGGTCATAAGCACGGGTACCGTTCACCATACAGGCCGAGAAGGCAGGGGGTACCTGCTCTATCTCACCCACAAACCGCTTGAGCACCTCCTCTACCATCGGGCGGTCAATATGCTCCGTGGGATAGACGGCATCAATCTCGTGCTCCAGGTCATAGCTCGGTGTAGTAGCACCCAGGCGAAGCGTGGCCACATACTCCTTGGTATGCGCCTGCAGCTCCTCTATCCTGCGCGTAGCCTTTCCTGTGCAGACCATCACCACCCCCGTTGCCAGGGGATCGAGCGTACCGGCATGACCCACCTTCAGCTTCTTCACCCCCAGGTAACGGCAGAGGTGGTAACGCGCATGGCCCACCACCTTGAACGACGTCCACCCTAAGGGCTTATCGAAACAAAGTATCTCACCTTCTTTAAAATCCATAGTGCCTCCTTTATCGTCCATCATGCCTCCCTAGGATTAAGCAAATACCAGAGCCAGCAGACCCACGATGGCACAATACATGGCAAAGCCTATCAGCTTACCCCGCTTCACCAGGTTAATCATCCAGCGGCAAGCCACACAGCCAGCCACGAAGGCCGCTACAAAGCCCACAGCCAGTGAGAGCATGGGGATATCTCCTACCACATCTTCACCCTTCACCATCTTGAGCGTATCGAGCAGGGCCTCACCCAGAATGGGAGGAATCACCATCAAGAAGGAGAACTGAGCCAGACGGGACTTGTCGATACCGAGCAGCAGGCCTGTGGCAATCGTACTACCTGAGCGCGAGAGCCCTGGCATCACGGCACAAGCCTGAGCCAGGCCAATGACAAAGGCGGCCCCAGGAGTGATGTGCTCCTTGGGACGGGGCTTGGCATAGTAAGAGAAGGCCAACAAGGCAGCCGTCAAGAGCAGACAGCAACCCACGACCATGAGTCCTGAGCCGAAAATGGCCTCCACCTGATCCTTGAAGAAGACACCCACAATGCCGATGGGAATCATCGAGACCAAGATATTAATCAGGTAACGCATCTCGTCGTTCATCTGGCAACGGCAAGCCCCCTTAAGCAGCCAAGCCACCTCCTTCCAAAGGATAACCAGCGTACTGAGCACCGTAGCCACATGCACGGCTATGGTGAAGGCTAAGTTTTCTTCTCCCTCAATGCCAAACAGGGCAGCTCCGATAGCCAGATGGCCACTGCTGCTCACGGGCAGATATTCAGTAAATCCCTGAATCAGTCCAAGGATCAAAGCTTCAATTACATCCATATGTTTCGTTATTATTTAGGGGTTACTTGTTGGGCTGTTTAGGTTTACGCACCACGGCGTAAATGATTGACACGAAGCCTATAAGGCAGATTACAGGAGCCACCTTGATGCGGCGTGCGCTGAAGATGTCCGGCTCGAAGTGGTCAGGCGACGACGAAGGGCCCGTCATCAGCAGGAAGCCGATGATGACCACCGCCATACCAGCTGCCAGCAGCAGGAAGTTCATCTTGTCGAAAGCAAATTTGTTCTTATCCATTCTCTTATTGTAGTTTATTTTCTTATACCTTATATATATTATATAGCGTACCTGCTATATGTAGTACATCTCGCACGCCTTCATGCGCAGGTAGCGGCCCACAGAGAAGAGGGCGCAGAGCCAAGTGAGCATTACCCCCGAGAGGAGCACGGCCAGTGATACCTGCAGCATCACCTCGGCAGTGACCACGGCAGAGAGCTCGGGCTCCCATTGCAGCAGCTGTTGTGCCCCTAGCCAGAGCATCGCATCGGCCAGCACGGCCGATACCACGCCCATGGCCACACTCCTACGGACAAACGGACGGCGGATGAAGCTCCAGCTGGCCCCCGTCAGCTTCATGGTGTGAATGAGGAAACGTTTGGAATAGACCGTCAGACGGATGATGTTGTTGATAAGTGCAAAGCTGATGAAGGTGAGTACCGCAGCCAGGGCCAGCAGGAAGAGGCTGATGCCACGGATGTTCTTATTGACCGCATCCATCAAGTCCTTAGGATAGGTCACCTCCTGCACGTATTTGTTCTTCTTGAGTGTCTTGACGATAAGGGCAATGCTGTCGGAGTTGGCGTAGCGGTTATTGAGCTTCACCTCGATGCTCGGCTTGAAGGGGTTGTACCCCAGGAACTCGGCAGGATCGGTACCCATGGCCTCGGTCTGCTCCTTGAGCGCCTGCTTCTTGGAGATGTACTCGCTCTGCCTTACGTAGGGCTCCTGGTCGAGCTGACGCTGCATCTTCACGATATCACCCTCGCGCATCTCGTCACTCAGCAGGATAGAGAAGCCGATGTTCTCACGCACATAGACTGACAGATTTCGGGCGGTGAGTCCGAAGAAGACCACCAGTCCCAATACGAGGAGCACCATGAGGATGCTCACCCCAGCCGTCAAGTTCTGCATACCGCTGCCCGTGGAGCGATGTTCACGTTTCTTATTGTTCATCTCTGTCCTCCTCTTTTCTTTCTGAATACATAAATCATGGAGCTGCTCCGCTCCTTGCTC
>JBJEKT010000171.1:0-7076 GCA_051878775.1 Bacteroides sp.
CTGAACGATTCTTCCGTGGTGAATAGCCTTTTTGAAGGCTAAATCCGTTAATAACTTTATTTTTCTTGAAAACTATGTTATAAAACATACGTTTTTCTTTGGAAAATTTGCAGGTAACGCAAAAAGCCGTACCTTTGCAGTGTGTTTTTCATAGTATTAGATTTAAGGTTAACAAAGGTTGGAGTACAGCGGTACTCCTTTTTTTTTGCCTTTTGCTTGCATAAGTCGAGAAAAATGATGAATATTGCAGCTTAAAATGGATAATTCAATGAAAGCAATGAAAACAATGAAAAGATTTTCCCTTATCGCTCTCCTGACGATAGGCTTCCAACTTGCCGGTTGTGCACAAGGACAAAAAGGCTCTTGCAATGAGCAGATGCCTGAGGGCTTCGTGCTACTAAGCGAGGTCGTGCCCGACGTGATTCAAGAGATTCGTTACCACTCCACTTACAACTTCGTAGGCACCCGCGTGGATGGCTACGAGGAGCCTGTGGCTATCATCACCCGCCCCGCTGCCGAGGCACTGAAGGCGGTCAACAAGGAGCTGATGGCTGCTGGCTACCGCATCAAGGTGTATGACACCTACCGTCCGCAACGCGCTGTGAGCCACTTTGTACGCTGGGCCAAGGTCATCGGCGACACCCTGACCAAGCAGAGCTTCTACCCCGAGGTGGATAAGCGTAACCTCTTCAAGCTGGGCTTCATAGCCAGCAAGTCGGGCCACAGCCGTGGCTCCACGATTGACCTCACACTGGTAGATGCCCAAAGTGGTAAGGAGCTGGACATGGGTGGTGTGTTCGACTACTTCGGCGAACTCTCCCACCCCACCTACCAGGGCATCACCAAGGAGCAACAAGCCAACCGCCAACTGCTGCGCAACGTGATGCTGAAGCACGGATTCAAACCGCTCCACACCGAGTGGTGGCACTTCACGCTCAAGGACGAGCCCTACCCCGACACCTACTTCGACTTCCCCATCAGGAGCTATAAATAACCACTAATCATTAAACACTAATCACTAACCACTAATCATTAAACACTAGAAAATAGATGTTCAACGCAATAGGAAATATAGTCCGCCTCACCAGTTTTGGCGAATCGCATGGTCCAGGCATTGGCGGCGTCATCGACGGTTTTCCCGCTGGTGTGGAAATTGATATGGAGTTTATTCAGCAGGAGCTGGACCGTCGCAAGCCGGGACAGTCGGCCATCACCACGGCACGCAAGGAGAGCGACCGCGTGGAGTTTCTCTCGGGCATCTTCGAGGGACGTACCACGGGATGCAGCATCGGCTTCATGGTGTGGAACGAAAACCAGCACTCGGCTGACTACAACAACCTGCGTGACCTCTTCCGCCCCTCACATGCCGACTTCACCTACACCCAGAAGTATGGCCTACGCGACCACCGGGGCGGAGGCCGTTCGTCGGCCCGTGAGACCATAGCCCGCGTAGTGGCCGGTGCGCTCTGCAAGCTGGCCTTGAAGCAGGTGGGCATCTCCATCACGGCCTATACCTCACAGGTAGGTCCTATCGCCTTGGAAAAGCCCTACACCGCCTATGACCTCAGTCAGACGGAAAGCAACATCGTGCGCTGCCCCGATGCCGCCAAGGCCGAGGCTATGGAGCAACTGATCCGCGAAGTGAAGGCTGAGGGCGACACCATTGGCGGTGTCATCACCTGCGTTGTGAAGGGATGCCCCGTGGGCCTCGGGGAACCCATCTACAGCAAGCTGTCAGCCTCCCTGAGCTACGCCATGCTCTCCATCAATGCCGCCAAAGGCTTTGAGTACGGCGAGGGCTTCGGCAGCATGGAGCTGCGCGGCTCACAGCAGAACGACGTCTTCTACAACGACCACGGCCGCATCACCACCCGCACCAACCACTCGGGCGGCATCCAGGGCGGCATCAGCAACGGTCAGGACATCTATTTCCGTGTAGCCTTCAAGCCTGTGGCGACCCTCCTAAGAGAACAACAGACAGTAGATATCCACGGCGAAGAGACCCTTCTCAAAGCCCGTGGCCGCCACGACCCCTGCGTACTGCCACGCGCTGTACCCATCGTAGAGGCCATGACCGCCCTCACCCTGCTGGACTATTACTTGCTCAACAAGACAAGGAGCCTGTAAGCGCAGCACTGCAACGATGAATACCGCAACAAAATAATATCGTCAGTAAAACCTTATCCCTAATCCCTAAAAAAATGTCTCCTATCAGAAAGTACATTGCCGAGAATGAAGCTCGGATGTTAGAAGAGTTGTTCGGACTGCTGCGCATTCCGAGCATTAGTGCGAAACCTGAACACCATGCCGATATGATGGCTTGCGCCGAACATTGGGCCATGCTGCTGCGTAAGGCAGGTGTAGATCGAGCCGAAGTGATGCCTTCGGCAGGTAATCCCATTGTCTATGCCGAGAAACTGGTCAACCCCGATGCCCCCACGGTGCTGATCTATGCCCACTACGACGTGATGCCGGCCGAGCCACTGGAACTCTGGAAATCGAATCCCTTTGAACCCGAGGTACGCGACGAGCACATCTGGTGCCGTGGAGCCGACGACGACAAGGGTCAAGGCTTCATCCAGGTGAAAGCCTTCGAATACGTAGTGAAGGAGGGACTGCTCCACCATAATGTGAAGTTCATCTTCGAGGGTGAAGAGGAGATTGGTTCGCCCAGCCTCGAAGCCTTCTGCCAGCAACACAAGGAGCTACTCAAAGCTGACGTCATCCTCGTATCAGATACCAGCATGTTGGCAGCCGACCTCCCCTCGCTGACCACCGGCCTGCGCGGATTAGCCTACTGGCAGATTGAGGTCACTGGCCCCAACCGCGACCTGCATAGCGGTCACTTTGGCGGTGCCGTGGCCAATCCCATCAACGAACTCTGCCGCCTCATCAGCCGGGTGACCGATGCCGATGGACGCATCACCATGCCGGGATTCTATGACGACGTGGAGGAGCTGTCAAAGGAAGAGCGCGAGATGATAGCCAGCATCCCCTTTGATGAGGCACGCTACAAGCGAGCCATCGACGTGGAGGAGCTGAGCGGCGAAAAGGGTTACATCACGTTGGAGCGCAACAGTTGCCGTCCTTCATTTGATGTCTGCGGTATCTGGGGTGGCTATACGGGCGAAGGCAGCAAGACGGTACTCCCCTCAAAAGCCTATGCCAAGGTATCCTGCCGCTTAGTGCCTCATCAGGATCATGAGAAGATTTCACGCCAGTTTGCCGACTACCTCTGCTCGCTTGCGCCGAAGAGCATCCGTGTGAAGGTCACCCCGATGCACGGAGGCCAGGGCTACGTCTGCCCCATCACCCTCCCTGCCTATCAGGCAGCAGCCAAGGGCTTTGAACAGGCTTTCGGCAAGAAGCCACTCGCCGTACGCCGCGGAGGCAGCATACCCATCATCTCCACCTTTGAGAAGGTGCTGGGCATCAAGACCGTGCTGATGGGCTTCGGCCTGGAGAGCAACGCCATCCACTCACCTAACGAGAACCTACCGCTCGATATCCTCCGCAAAGGCATCGAGGCAGTCGTAGTCTTCCACCAGGAATACAGTAAATGAGTACACTGTCGGGGCGGATTGATGTATCCGCCCTGGCTGCTTATTTAAGGTGCAGATTCACCGCATCGGCACCCGATTCATAGACCGTATCCGTCCCCACCAGTACGTAGAGCTTCTTCAGCGTGGTGGGTACCTGCAGATAGGTATTAATCGGCGTATAGGCCTTCAGGCAGGGCGAGGCTATCAGGCTACCCTGATCATCAAAAGGATATTCCTGATAGACCAGGCAAAGCACACCATCACGGTCAGAGGTAATATTGACCGTGATGGTGTGATACTCTATGTACTCATTTTCCTTGTTTTCCTCCTTCTCTTCATGCAGGTTCTGTCCTTCCAGACAGGCACTCAGCATGAGCACCGAGAGGCACAAGCTAAACCACAATAATCTATTCTTCATGTGTCTTGTTTCTACAGAATGTGCTGCAAATTAAGCACATCTTTTCCATATAAACAAAACTTTCCATTAAAAAAATTCTGTTTGCACTCAGCGAGTCAGCTTAATTTCTAGTGTAAGTTCTGTATCCAGCATAAAGCTACACTGTTCAAACGATGGAGGCCCCATCACGGGCTTAGCGTTGTTGGAGAAGCCGTAATCCTCCGTGGGGATGCCCATGTTGCCAGTATCCAGATAGCCGTTGTCGTTCAGGTCATGAAACAAGGAGATGGCATAAGTACCCTTGGGCAGTCCGCTGCAAGGTATCACAACTTCTCCCTTTGTTGCTTCAACCGCAAAGGCTGCTACAGGCTTTTGCAGATAATCTGCCTCACTGTTGAAGATAGCCACCCGGATATGGCCTTTCGACTCACTGATGTCAGTCACCTTGAGGGTCAGTTGTTGCCCTCGTACGATGCTGCAGCACCCAGCTGTCAGCATCAAAGCTAAAATAAATGTTTTCATACCGTCATGATTTTATAAATTGAAAAATAATCACCAGACACTAATCACTAAAAGTTCGACACATCATAGGCCGCTTTCTTGCCTAGGGTCAGGAAGACACCCACGTAGAAGAAGCTGTTGCTGGAGGCCAGGACCGGCTTACCGTTCTCACGTCCAAACTCATTGGTTCGGCCCAGGACATTGCTGGCAGAGCAGTGGATAATCATCCGCTTGGTAGGGAGATAGGTCAATGCCAGGTCCAGGCTGTGGTAGGGCCTACATTCACAGTTCATCCAACCAGGCAGGGTATCGTCATGATAGGGACGACCCGAGGCCACGCTGTTTGTCATGCCCAGGATGAGGTGGCAGCTGGGGATGGTATATTTCAGTACGAGTGAAGCGTTGTGACGCGTAGCATATTGGGGTGTGCTGCGTACAGGGTCAGTGCCAGCCTTGCGTTTGCCTATATTATAGGTGTAGGAAAGCTGATACTCCAGATTGCGTAGGCTCTCAGGGTCAGAGAAGAAGAGATCCACCCCACGGCTGTAGCCATCGCCTCCATTGCTCCATGTGGTGCCGTCGTACCAGGCCAGATGGGAGTACTCCTTGTCGTAAAGTTCCGCCTTGGCATAGCGACGAGCTACCTTATATTGCACTCCTAGATTGTAATGCGTGCAGTGCTCCATCCCCAGCTGGTGCGCCTCAGCCATACGCTCAGCCAAAGGAAGTTGCGTATAGCGCCCGACCACCGCACTGAGCATCACCGGTCCGACATAGCCGTTGAGGGCCAACCGAGGCGAGAGGTTCCACTCTTTGGCCGGTGAAGCATACTCCCCACGCAGGGAGAGCTCCGTCTTGAGCCACAGCAACGGGAAGACCTTGAAGGAGAGGAAGGTAGCAGCAATGTTCGGATGGAGTTGCCTATGCATGGGATTCCCGCCGTTCACTTCGCTCCACTGATAGGTGGTGGCATAGCGGCGCAAGTAGCCCTCAGCACCGACCTGCATCCCTAGGCGACCATCAGCCCAACTCCGCTCTGTTTTCATCTTCAGGTGCCATTCACTCTCGCGCAGATACCAGTAGTCATCACTCTGCACTGCACCGCCAATAGCTTGCTGATGCCAGGAGTAAGCCACACCAGCATACTGTTTCCAAGCCTTCTGCGGCGACTCATGACGTAGGGTAGCATTCAGATAGACATTGTCCTCACCCAGGTCGAAGCGACGCAGTACCTCCCTCTCGCGCGAGATAAGGTCTGTGCGATCATACTGCGCATAGACTTTAAGCAGGGTATAGGGACGCAGGTAGAGGCGCAGTTGCGTAGCTGCTGAGGCCATAGTATAAGGCTTGTCGTAAGATTTGCGGTCGGGGAAGAGCCGGTGATAGAGGTCCAGATTTTGGTAATTGAGGTCCACCGAAGCTGAGCCACTGCGGAAGGTTCGTGTCCCCCCACCACCTACACCTACGATGGAGGCATTGACCCCCGTCTTATTCACAGTGCTCTGATCCTTGGTTTCTAGCGGCAACACAGCTGACAGGGCATTGCCATACTCCACCGGTGCCCCGCCCGAAGCCAGGTTTATACCACTGAACATGAAAGTGGAATAGCGGCTGCGAGCCGCCTGTCCCTCGCTCGTGGCCGTATAGGGATTGAGCACATGGAGGCCGTCGATGAAGGTCTGCGTCTCCTCACTGCTTCCGCCACGCACCAGTAGCCGTCCACTCTCGCCTAGTGTCTGTGAGCCTGGTAACGTCTGTAGCGCTTTGTATAAATCGCCATTGGCACCTCCGATGGTGACCATTTCCACAGGGAGCATGTCGGAGAAACAGCTATTGGCCGCCGGTTTCTTGCGCGTGCGTACCGTGACCTCCTCCAGCCCCACGCTGTCGGTGAAGAGAGTTATGCGAATGGTATCTACCCGCATGGTCTGCTGTGCATGGAGGAGCGCTGAGAGACTTATCATCAGCCCCGCTGCAAGGGATAAGATTGCTTTAACAGTTTGCTTCATCACAAGTTTTGTTGAATTTTGATGCTGCAAACATAGAGTGTTTCAGTAAATGCACCAAATAGTGGGGATAGACTGCCAGGAAAAGGGACAGGCAGCCAACCGCAGGGACGAACGAAAGCCGTTCTGGGACGAATGGCAAGAAGAAGAAGAATTGTATTACAGCGTGTTCAAAGCGTTTGATTTGACAACCATATAGTTTGACTGTCGCTGTGCATAATCCGTGACTCGTTTTCAAGACGATTTCGTAACTTTGCAGGCAGATAATTTAATGACTAAAGTTTCCCACACCTATGAGGCGTGGCTACAATTAATACTAAGCCCTTATCCCCCTTAATGGGAGCGGGCATTCGTTCTTTGAAATTACTGGAAAAATATCTGAGGAAAAATAACAGATTGTCAATTATTTGTTTTATATTTGTGGTGAACAAAAAACAACATATAAACAATAATTAAAACAATCTGTTATGGATGCAAAAATAATCCATTTTTCTGAATTATCCAACTTTTTGAGTGAGAAATCATCTGTTTGCAATGACTTCTTGTCGTTGCTGGACAAATTCAGACTCAGCCAGTCGCTCCACAAGCGATTCACCGATTACGAGACATTCGGTGAACTGTTCCGCGACA
>JBJEKT010000172.1:0-7052 GCA_051878775.1 Bacteroides sp.
AAAAAACATATATAAATGACTCACACATGGAATTATTTACCCATAACACCCGAACAGGAAGAGGTAAGCCAACATCTGGCTCAGGAGCTGGGGATTAGCCCCATCCTGTGCCGGCTATTGGCTGAGCGTGGGATCCAGACTGCAGCTGCGGCGAAGAAGTTCTTTAGACCACAGTTGCCTGATCTTCATGACCCTTTCCTGATGAAAGACATGGACGTAGCGGTCGATCGTCTGAATCGGGCCATGGGAAGGAAAGAACGTATCTTGATCTACGGCGACTATGACGTAGATGGCACCACGGCCGTGGCCTTGGTCTATAAATTTATTCAGCAGTTCTACTCCAACGTTGATTACTACATCCCCGACCGCTACAACGAGGGATATGGCGTGACAACTAAGGGGGTAGATTATGCTGCCAGTACTGGCGTGGGCCTGGTGATTGTGCTCGACTGCGGCATCAAGGCCGTGGAGGAGATAGCCTATGCCAAGAGTAAAGGCATCGACTTCATCATCTGCGACCACCACGTGCCCGATGATGTGCTACCTCAGGCCGTGGCCATTCTCAATGCCAAGCGCGAGGACAACACCTATCCCTACGAGCACCTCTCGGGTTGCGGCGTGGGCTTTAAGTTCATGCAGGCCTTTGCCCTCAATAACGGTATTGAGTTTCATCACCTCATCCCTTTGCTCGACCTGGTGGCTGTGAGTATCGCCTCTGATATCGTCCCCATCATGGGGGAGAACCGTATCCTGGCATTTCATGGCCTCAAGCAGCTCAATAGCAACCCCAGCGTGGGGCTGAAAGCCATTATCGATGTCTGCGGGCTGGCCGATAAGGAGATTACCGTGGGTGACATCGTCTTCAAGATAGGCCCACGCATCAACGCCTCGGGTCGTATCCAGAACGGCAAAGAGGCCGTTGACCTGCTGACAGAGAAGGATTTCTCTATTGCTTTGGAGAAGGCGGGACAGATTAATCAGTACAACGAGACGCGCAAGGACCTTGACAAGAGCATGACTGAAGAGGCTAACCGCATCGTCGATGGTCTTGAAGGGTTGGATCATCGCCGCTCCATCGTCATCTATAACGAGGCGTGGCATAAGGGTGTAATCGGTATCGTAGCTTCTCGCCTTACTGAGGTCTATTACCGGCCGGCTGTCGTGCTTACCCGTACGGGGGGCCTAGCCACCGGTTCGGCACGTTCCGTATCAGGCTTTGATGTCTATAAGGCCATCGAAAATTGTCGCGACCTGCTGGAGAATTTCGGTGGACATACCTATGCTGCCGGTCTCTCGATGAAGGTGGAGCATGTGGCGGAGTTCACTCAGCGTTTTGAGGCTTACGTGGCTGAGCATATCCTGCCTGAGCAGACCAGCGCCGTGATTGACATCAACGCTGAGATTGACTTTAAGGACATCAGTAACCGCTTCTTCCTTGATTTGAAGAAGTTCAACCCCTTCGGCCCCGAGAACGTAAAGCCCATCTTCTGTACGCACCATGTCTATGACTACGGCACGAGCAAGGTGGTGGGTCGCGAACAGGAACATATCAAGCTGGAACTGGTGGATAACAAGTCGAACAACGTGATGAACGGCATCGCCTTTGGGCAGAGTTCCCACGTGCGTTTCATAAAGAGTAAGCAGTCGTTTGATATCTGCTATACCATCGAGGAGAACACCCATAAGCGGGGTGAGGTACAACTGCAAATCGAAGACATCAAGCCAAATAGCTGACGCCACTCCGTAGAGAGAAGCTCCATCATGAATCATCTAGACATCTTGAAGCGCTACTGGGGATACGACTCTTTCCGTGGTATCCAGGAGGAGATTATTCAGAGTATCTCGCGTGGAGAGGATACGCTCGGCCTGATGCCTACGGGTGGTGGTAAGTCGATTACCTTCCAGGTTCCTGCCTTGGCCATGGAGGGGCTTTGTCTGGTCATCACGCCGCTCATCGCCTTGATGAAGGACCAGGTACTCAACCTCCAGAAGCGGGGACTGCGTGCCTTGGCCATCCATTCGGGTATGGAGCGTGAGGAGGTGCTCCGCACGCTTGACAACTGTATCTTTGGCCATTATAAATTCCTCTACGTCTCTCCTGAGCGTCTTGGCACGGAGATTTTTCAGCGCAAGTTGCGCAAGATGCACATCAGCTTTATCACCGTGGATGAGAGCCATTGCATCTCCCAGTGGGGATACGATTTTCGTCCTGCCTACTTGCGGATTGCTGAGATCCGTGAACAGCTGCCCGGGGTGCCTGTCCTGGCCTTGACGGCCACAGCTACGCTTCAGGTGGTCAAGGATATCCAGCTACGTTTGGGTTTTCAGCGGGAGAATGTCTTTCGTATGAGCTTTGAGCGTAAGAACCTGGCCTACATCGTGCGCCATATCGGCGATAAGCGGGCGGAGTTGATCCGTGTACTGAAACAGGTAGCGGGGAGTGCTATTGTCTATGTGCGCAACCGTCGTCTCTGCCGAGAAGTGGCCGAACTGATTCAGTCACACGCCATTTCAGTAGATTATTACCATGCAGGATTGGATGACGTGACGCGCGATGTGCGTCAGCAGCTCTGGTCGAACGGGGAGAAGCGGGTCATGGTGGCTACCAACGCCTTTGGCATGGGCATCGACAAGCCTGACGTACGCCTAGTGGTCCATTTCGACTTGCCCGATTCGATTGAAGCCTATTTCCAGGAAGCTGGTCGGGCTGGACGCGACGGTAAGCAGTCCTATGCCGTGGTGCTCTACAATCCTTCTGATGATGCCGCGCTTCATAAACGGATTAGCGCATCATTCCCCGAGAAAGAGTATATCCGCGATGTTTACGAGAAACTACAGTACTATTTCCAGATGGCTATGGGCGACGGTATGGGCTGTGTGCGGGAGTTTGACATTCAGGACTTCTGCCTGAAGTTCAAACTCTTCCCTCTACCTGTGGATGGTGCCTTGCGTCTGCTCACCCAGGCTGGTTACCTGGAATATACTGAGGAGCGTGACAATGCCTCACGCCTCCGCTTTCTTCTCATGCGCGATGAACTTTACCGCCTGCGTGAGATGGATGCCGTGAGTGAGAGGGTGGTGCAGGGCGTGCTGCGGCTTTATACCGGTCTCTTCAGCGATTACCAGTTTATTCGTGAGACCGCCATTGCCACCTTCAGTGGTACCACGCCACAGCAGGTCTATGATGTATTGATTCGACTGAGCAAGCTGCGCATCATCAGCTACATTCCCCACAGGCGTACACCTTATATTATATATACGCGCGAGCGCGTGGAGCGGGAACGTATTCAACTTCCTCCCTCAGTCTATGAGGAACGTAAATCGCGTATGGAGGGGCGCGTCAAGGTCATCTTGGAGTACGCCAGACAGCAGCAGACCTGCCGTAGCCGGTTCTTGCTCCAGTACTTTGGTGAGCAGATAGACCAGACGTGTGGAATGTGCGATGTCTGCATTGGTGAGCAGTGGGCCTTAGGCCTGCCTGGTGAGCAGCAGGAGATGATTCACTATATCCTCCAGCGGCTAACCCAGTCACCATGTCGTGCAGTAGAACTGAGTATGGGGAGCCCCTGGCCCACCAAAGCCCTGGCAGAAGTGCTGCAACAACTTATTAATCAGGAGTACATCCAGATCCAAGAAGGGCTGCTAGAACTAAAAATTAAAAACTAACAGCTTATATAGTGAACTTGTAGTTTGTAATGATAATCATAGTGAACTCATAATAATTAGTATAACATGGGATTTTTCAAATCATTCCTTGGTGGTAAAAGTGAAACGGCTGAGGAGCAAAAACAAAAAGAGGTGCAGAAGAAGTTTGAAATCTTCAAGTTTGACGGTATGCGTGCCCTGCGCATGGGGCGCATGGACTATGCTATTACTTGCTTTACCGAGGCATTGGCCCTTCAAGAGGACTTCGAGACGAGGGGTTACTTGGCTCAGACCTACATCCGCTCGGAGCGGCTCGATGAGGCACGTAGCGAGCTGGAGACGATGATTCACTCCGAACCCACCCATGCCGACAGCTACCTGATGCTCTGCAACGTCTGCTACATGCAGGAGGACTATGTTGCCATGGCTAAGGCTGCCGAACAGGTCATCCAGCTTGAGGCAGGCAATGCGGCAGCTCACTACTTATTAGCCAAGGCTGATGATGGCCAGGGTAATCCGCTGATGTGTGTGGCCCATCTCACACAGGCCATCATGCTCAAGGATGACTATACCGAGGCCCGTCTGCTTCGTGCTGAGGCACTCATCAAGATGGGGCAGATGAGCGAGGCCGATGAGGACCTTCAGGCTGTGCTTGCCATGGAGTCCGACAACGAGAGTGCCATCCTCCTGCGCGGACGGCTTAAGCAGGCTACAGGTCATCCCGAGGATGCCGAGGCCGATTATCAGCACCTGATTGAGCTCAACCCTTTCAATGAACAGGCTTATCTGGCACTTGGTGCGCTCTACGTCGAGCGGAAAGAGATAGCCAAGGCCACGGCCCTCTTCAAAGAAGCTGCAGAGATGAATCCGGAATTTGCAAAGTCCTTTAACGGCGTGTTCCAAAATATCCATTGACCATGCGTTATACCACTTACATCTTCGATTTTGACTACACCCTGGCCGACTCCTCTCGCGGCATCGTGATGTGCTATCGCCACGTGCTCACCCGCGAAGGTTTCCTTGATGTGACCGATGAACAGATTAAGCGCACCATTGGCAAGACACTCGAGGACTCCTTCTCCGAGATGACCGGTATCACCGATCCGCAGCACCTGGCCTCAATGAAGCAGCAATACGTGCAGCATGCCGACAGCTGCATGACGGCCAATACCCACCTCTTTCCTGAGACCCGTGAGGTGCTCCAGCAGCTCAAGCAGCAGGGGGCACGCATTGCCATCCTCTCCACCAAGTATCGTTACCGAATCGAGGAACTGGCTGCACGCGATTTCCCCGAAGGATTCTTCGACCTTATTGTGGGAGGAGAAGATGTCAGGCAGATGAAGCCTAATCCCGAGGGACTGCTTCTAGCCATGGAACGACTAGGTGTGACCCCTGCTGAGACCCTCTACCTTGGTGACAGCGTGGTCGATGCTCTTACGGCTCGAGCTGCATCCGTCCCCTTTGCAGGCATCCTTCATGGTGTCACCACGCACCGTGAGCTCGCTGCCTATCCTCATACCGCCATCTATACCGACCTCTATGGTCTCTTGGAACAGTGTCCTACCGTACCTGCGCAGTCGTTACAGCAAACAGCCCCATCTCAAGGTGTCACATCCCGTGTGCCGCAGGCCCCTAAGTGGGTCTCCTGGTGGAAGCTTCCTATCCTCTACTTCCTGAGTTCGCTGGCCTGGGATGAATTGACGGTGGAGTGGGGCGACTTCCCCCTCTTCCAGCTCCTCTTCCTGCTCACACTGTGGTGGACGCTACACGGACGGCGCTTCCTCCCCTTGGCACTCCACGAGCGGATGATGCTGCAGTTGCAGCCTCTCAGACGGCGCATGCGGCGTTATTACCTCTGTATCCAGCGGGGTAAAGCCATACCACTTAACACTGCGGCGACCACCGTCTGTAAGTGTTGCGGAGAGATTTACCAAGGCAACTTCTGTCCCCGATGCGGACAACCTTGTACCACCTCCCGCTACCATATGAGTAATGCGCTGAAGAACATTGCTGGCGGCTTCTTTAATATCGACAGCGGTTTCGGTCGCACGCTGATAGACCTGTTCTACCGACCGGGTCATCTCATCCGCGAGTTTGTCACCGGACGTCGCGCCTTCTATTTCCGCCCCTTCCAGATGCTCTTCATTATGGCAGCCATCTATGTGATGACGGTGCAGCTTGTGGATCCCGATGCACTCAGGCAGGAGCAGTTGTTACTGTCTGAGGCCATTACTCCGGAGCAGAAGGCCAAGGTAAAGCAGGTCAGCGACTCCGTCAAGCAAGTGGTGACCTACGAACTGGAGGAAGAGGGCATTAATGTCCGTGAGCTGACCGACCTCTTGACCGACGAGGTGGGCATCCCCATAGTCAGCGAGGGGAAGAGTAACCTTCTGACTGGCGACAATTCTCTGACCAACCGCTTTAACCGCTTTGTCGAATCCCATCCCTTCGTCAAGAGGGTGGTGGATCTGCTCAAGGGGTGGTTCCATGGCAATAAAGCCTTCCTGGTGCTCATTACGCTGCCCCTCTTTGCTTTGGCCACCCGCTTCGTGTTCCGAAAGCCCAGGTACCGTCCGCGGTTCAATATTACGGAGCATCTCTTCGTGCAGGCCTTCATTGCTTGTCAGCTGCTGTTGGTCAGCATCGTGGTGCTCTTGATTCACGGTCATGCCCAGGTCGATGACCTCTATGAAGTCTCCTTCCCCGGCATTTTCCTCATCTTCTGCTTCGACTACAGGCAGCTCTACGCCATCAGCTGGTGGCAGAGCCTTTGGTGCACCTGTAAGATGTTTCTCTTTGCCCTGCTGCTGATTATCTTGTTGGCCACCTTGGTGGTAGCTGTGTGGTTCAGCTTTCTGTTCAGTTGAAGTTTTTTTTGAAAAAAGAGGCTTAAACCCTTTGCAGTTCGGGAAAAAAGCCGTACTTTTGTGGCCGATTATTCCGCAACGGGTTCAACTAAGTGTATGCTAAGTGATTAGCAACCACCCGCCGGAGCTAACTTATACAGATTTACAGTTTAAATGTACGCAATTGTAGAAATTAACGGCCAGCAATTTAAGGCAGAAGCTGGCAAGAAACTGTTCGTTCACCACATCCAGAACGTGGAGGCAGGTGCAATAGTTGAGTTTGAAAAAGTTCTTTTGGTTGACAACGATGGCAACATCACCGTAGGTGCTCCCACGGTAGAAGGAGCAAAGGTGGTTTGCGAGGTAGCATCAGCCCTGGTAAAGGGTGAGAAGGTGCTCGTGTTCCACAAGAAGAGAAGAAAAGGTTATCGTAAGCTCAACGGTCATCGTCAGCAGTTTACGGAGTTGACAATTAAAGAAGTAGTAGCTTAATCATTAAAAACAGTAAGAAGAAATGGCACATAAAAAAGGTGTCGGTAGTTCTAAGAACGGCCGCGAATC
>JBJEKT010000173.1:0-7009 GCA_051878775.1 Bacteroides sp.
GGTGGGCGAGATGCGCTCATAGAGGATGTTATAGACGGCATCTACAATGGGCATGTTGACGTGATAGTGCTTGTTGATTTCCTTGATGCACTTGGTGCCATAGTAGCCCTCGGCTATCATCTCCATCTCTATCTGGGCACTCTTCACACTGTAACCCTTACCAATCATCGTACCAAACGTGCGGTTGCGGCTGAAGTTGCTGTAACCCGTCACGAGCAGGTCGCCGAGATACACTGACTCGGCCACGTGGCGTTCCAAAGGATGTACTGTCTGCAGAAAGCGATTCATCTCCTGGATGGCATTGCTCATCAGCACAGCCTGGAAGTTATCGCCGTACTTTAGTCCGCTGCAGATACCCGCCGCAATGGCATAGACATTCTTGAGCACGGAGCTGTACTCAATGCCGGCCACGTCGTTGCTCACCGAGGTCTTGATGTAGGCTCCCGAGAGGTGACGCGCCACGGCAGCAGCCTTCTCCGTGTCAATGCAACCTATCGTAAGATAGGACAGCCTTTCCAGAGCCACCTCCTCGGCATGGCAAGGCCCTGCCACGACAGCAATGTTCTCAGCCGGCACGCCGTACTCCTTGGTGAAGTACTCGGACACAATCACGTTGTCATCGGGCACGATACCCTTGATGGCCGTAATGATGAATTTGTCCTTAATCTTGGTACGCAGCTTCTTGAGGTGCGACTTGAGATAGGGTGACGGAGTGACAAAAATCAGTGTGTCTGACTGTTTTACCACCTCGTTGATGTTGGAGTTGAAGTTAATGCGCTTCACATCAAACTTCACGCTCGTGAGATAAGCAGGGTTATGCCCCAGCCGCTTGAAGTCGGCAATACGGTCATCACGACGCATGTACCAATTGATGGATTCGGATTGCCCCAAAACCATCTTGGCAATGGCCGTAGCCCAACTGCCACCTCCCATTATGGCTATCTTTCCCGGTAGTTTCATATCTTATTGATCCATTCCTCCACCTCTTTGACGGTGGGGTTGGTGAGTTCAAGCTTGTATTTCTTGTTGATGCCACAGATGTCCATGTGGACCTTCTGCGGGTTGACATCCTTCATGTCACTGATTAAGTTGTAGCCTGCCTTCTGGAGCACGGGTACCCAGGCTTCGGGGATGCCAAGCTCCACGTAGCGCGAAGCAGGGTCCTTGGGAGGAGCTTGCTCGGGGCGCATCTGCGGGAAGAAGAGCACCTCCTGGATGAAAGGCTTACCGGTCATGAGCATGGTCAGACGGTCGATGCCGATACCGATACCCGACGTGGGAGGCATACCGTACTGTAATGCCTTGAGGAAGTCCTGGTCGATGAACATGGCTTCATCATCGCCCTTCTCGCTCAGGCGGAGCTGCTCCTTGAAGCGTTCCTCCTGGTCAATGGGGTCGTTGAGCTCGCTGTAGGCGTTGGCCAGCTCCTTGCCGTTGACCATCAGCTCAAAGCGCTCGGTCAAGCCGGGCTTACTGCGGTGAGCCTTGGTCAGCGGGCTCATCTCCACAGGATAGTCGGTGATGAAGGTAGGCTGGATGTAGGTGCCTTCACAGAACTCACCGAAGATCTCGTCAATCAGCTTACCCTTGCCCATGGTGTCGTCAATCTCCATCTTGAGTTCCTTGCAAATCTGACGGATCTCCTCCTCGCTCTTGTCGCTGAGGTCGTAACCCGTCTTCTCCTGGATGGCCTCGAGAATGGGCAGACGACGGAAGGGAGCCTTGAAGCTGATGGTCTTGCCATCAATCTCCACATCGGTAGAGCCGTTCACCTCCAGAGCGATGCGCTCCAGCAGCTTCTCGGTAAAGCTCATCATCCAGTTGTAGTCCTTATATTGCACGTAGAGCTCCATGCAGGTGAACTCGGGGTTGTGGTTCTTGTCCATACCCTCGTTGCGGAAGTTCTTACCTATTTCATATACGCCCTCAAAGCCGCCCACGATGAGCCGCTTCAGATAGAGCTCCGTGGCAATACGCAGGTAGAGGTCAATGTCCAGCGAGTTGTGATGGGTAATGAAGGGGCGTGCACTGGCACCGCCGGGGATGGACTGCAGGATAGGTGTCTCCACCTCCGTGTAGCCTGCCTCATCAAACACGGCACGCATGGTCTTGATGACCTTGGCACGCTTCAGGAAGGTATCCTTCACGCCGTCGTTGACTATGAGATCCACGTAGCGTTGGCGATAACGCAACTCAGGGTCATCAAACTTATCATAGGCCACGCCATCCTTGTACTTCACAATAGGCAAAGGACGCAAGCTCTTGGCCAGCACGGTGAGCTTCTTGGCATGTACGCTGATCTCACCCGTCTGGGTGCGGAAGACGAACCCCTCTACGCCCACGATGTCGCCCAGGTCGAGCAGACGCTTGAAGACGGTGGTGTACATCTCCTTGTTCTCATCAGGACAGATGTCGTCACGCGTCACATAGACCTGAACACGGCCTTTGGAGTCTTGCAGCTCCATGAACGAAGCCTTACCCATCACGCGGCGGCTCATGATACGGCCCGCTATCGAGACCTGACGTGGCTCGGCATCATCTTTGAAATCAGCTTTTATATCTGTAGAAAAAGCGTTGGTTACATACTCTGCTGCAGGGTATGGCTCGATACCCATGGCACGCAACTCATTCAGGCTATTGCGCCGAATGATTTCCTGTTCACTAAGTTCCAGTACGTTCATTTCTTTTTTCTAAATCAAATTTGGGTACAAAAATAGAAAAGTTTTTTCAGATTCCCCACATATTTTGCTAAATAATCGCAATAACAGCCAATACACCGCTTATTATATAGGCAATTCAGAGCAAAGGATGTCCCATTTTCACCCAAATAAGGTCTATAAACGAACAGAGAAATCACCTTTTCAAAACAATTCCTACCTTTGCAGCGTTATTATTAGAATATAAAGAGAAACAAAAATCCAAAAGCTCGTAGCTTGTAGCTCGTAACTCGTAACTAAAAAGAAGATGAACAGGATGATAAAATGCTTTGGTACCCTGATGCTGTTGGGAGCGAGTGCCATGACCTCCGCTCAAGAGAAGTTTGTCCCACTCAACTATGGGGATATGGAGCAATGGGTGGTACGCACTGTACATGAATCAAGCGTCATCGGTGGAGAGGATAAGACCCTCTACGAAATCGGACCTAACCAATCCATTAGCAGCAACGAGCCCTATACCAACCTGGGTGAATCACCCTGGGGAACATCGAATGTCATGGCCAAGGTGATGGGCATCGTGAAGACCAACAATACGGTCTATCGTGACGTGCGTGCCGACGGAGGCTACTGCTGCCGCATGGAGACGCACATCGAAAAGGTGAAAGTACTCGGTCTGGTGAACATCAGCGTATTGGCTGCCGGTTCCATCTTCCTGGGTGATATGCAGGAGCCTATCACGGGTACCAAGGAGGGCGTACAGGCCATGAACTGGGGCGTACCCTTTACCGAGCGGCCCTATGCCTTGCGTTACGATTACTGCGTGCGCAGCAGCGGCGAACCAAGCCGCATCAGGCTGACGGGATTCAGCAAACGGGGCGTGGTGAGCGGAGCTGACAAGGCCATCACCGTCTGCCTGCTACAGAAGCGCACGGAGGACGCTGAAGGCAATATCACCGCCCTGCGTGTGGGCACCATGGTCGTGACCTACGACAAATCGACCAACGGCTGGGTGAACAAGGTCTCCTACCCTATCCTCTACGGCAACATCACGGGGCGCCCGGACTACAACGATGAACTGATGGGACTCCGCCTGAACGACTATGCCCGCAACAGCAAGGGCCAGATGGTGCCCGTCAAGGAGGTGGGATGGGCACGTGCAGACGAGATTCCTACCCACCTATTGTTGCAGTTCTCCTCCAGCTACGGGGGAGCCTACGTAGGCACCCCAGGGAATGCATTCTGGGTGGACAACGTGGGATTGATTATGAAATAGCAACAGACAACGTACGAAATAGACGAACAATGAGCATAAGAAGATACTCCCTACTGATTGCCTTTGGGCTACTGCTCATGGCACAGGCCCTGCAGGCACAAGAAGGTATGGCACCAAAAGTCATCGAACAGGATACAGCATGGCCTGCAGATACGACGGAGACCGGTGATACGACCAGGCGAAAAGGTTGGTTCAACCGGTTCCTGGATTACTTCAATGATGCCAACAAGGAGAAACCCCAGCGGAAATTCGACTTCAGCATCATTGGAGGTCCCCACTACAGTACCGACACCGAGCTGGGCATTGGCCTCGTGGCGGCCGGACTCTACCGCACCTGTCCTACTGACTCGCTCCTTCCCCCTTCAAACGTCTCCCTCTTCGGAGACTTCTCCTCCGTGGGGTTCTACCTGCTCGGCATACGCGGTACTCACCTCTTCCCCCAGGATCGCTACCGGCTGGACTATACACTCTATGGCTTCTACTTCCCCAGTAAGGTGTGGGGTATAGGCTATGATGAGGGCAACCTCGATGCCAATGAGTCGGAGTTGAAGCGATGGCAAGCCCGCATCAAGGTGGACTTCCTGATTCGCGCCGCTAACCACTTCTACCTGGGCCCATCAGCCTCCTTCGACTTCGTCCAGGCCAAGGAGGTGGAACACCCGGAAATGCTCCACGGGATGGACCGACGCACCACAAACATCGGCGTGGGCCTGACCATGGTCTATGACTCACGCGATGTGATGACTAATCCCCACCGGGGATTCTACGCCTCGCTTTCCCAAAACTTCCGCCCTGCCATCCTGGGTAACGACTACGCCTTCAGCACCACCGACTGGCGCTTCAATACATATAATAAGGTATGGAAAGGGGGATTGATAGCCACGGACTTCCGGGGCACCCTCAACTTCGGAAACCCCTCGTGGGGCATGATGGCCCTGCTGGGCAGCTCGAACACCATGCGCGGCTACTACGAAGGACGATACCGCGATAAACACAAGATGGAGGGTACCGTGGAACTGCGCCAACACATCTGGAAGCGCAACGGCATCGTGGTTTGGGCCGGAGCGGGCACCGTCTTTCCCAAATTCAGCGCCTTGCGATTGGACAAAATCCTCCCTAACTACGGCATAGGTTACCGTTGGGAGTTCAAGAAGGACGTCAACGTACGTTTGGATTACGGCTTCGGCAAAAACGGACAGTCGGGCTTCTTGTTCAACATCAACGAAGCCTTCTGACGTCATCAAAACCTTTTTACATCATCTATATCTCAGAGATTTGCCAAAATGAACCAACATAACCCGCTCCGTCGCTTCTTCACGACTTGCTGTCACCCCAAGTTCCTCTTCTACTATTACCTCTTTGCCCTGATGCTTCCCAATATCGGCCTCTCCATCACCGAGCCAATGAGCATCTTGGCCCGCATCAGCAACCTGTTGCTACCTCTCGGCCTCTACGGACTATTACTCACACTCAGCCGTAAGCCGGGTAAGATGATCTGGATTCTGTTTCCCCTCGTCTTCTTCGCAGCCTTCCAGCTGGTACTGCTCTACCTCTTCGGTCAGTCGGTCATCGCGGTGGACATGTTCCTCAATGTGGTCACCACCAACCCGGGTGAAGCCATCGAACTGCTCGACAACTTGATACCTGGAGTGGCCGGTGTCTTCATCGTCTATCTCCCTGCACTTATCCTAGGCCTCTGCACCATGCGCATGGGGCAACCATTGGCACAACCCTTTATCACCAAGGCCAGGAAATGGTCGGCTTGCACCCTCGGCGCGGGAGTGATTTGCCTGAGCATCACCCTCCTCACCGATTTGAATTATTCCGCACACAAAGAGCTCTACCCGCTCAATGCCACCTACAATCTCTACCTGGCCATCGAACGGGCCAATAAGCAAATCCACTATGCCGAGACCGCGCGTGACTTCCGTTTTGAGGCCACCACTTCGCACGAGAGCTCCAAGGAGACCTATGTACTCGTCATTGGCGAGACAGCCCGGGCATGCAACTTCAGCCTCTACGGCTACGAGCGCAATACCAACCCGCAGCTCGCCGCAATCGATGGCCTCTTCACCTTCCGCGATGCGTTGACACAATCCAATACCACCCATAAGAGCGTACCCATGTTGCTATCGGGAGCATCGGCTGAAGACTTCGACCGCATCTACCAGGAGAAGAGCCTGATTACCGCCTTCCGCGAAGCAGGTTTCCACACCCTCTTCATCTCTAACCAGCGGCCCAACCACTCATTCATTGATTATTTTGGCATGGAGGCCCACGAGTACCACTTCCTGCAAGAGGAGCAACCTGGAGACGAAATCCCGTCGGACGCCGACCTGCTCAAAGGGGTGAAGCAAGCACTCAACCAAGAGCACAACAAGCTACTCATCGTGCTTCACACCTACGGCTCGCACTTCAACTACCGTGAACGCTATCCACGCTCAATGGCCTACTTCACACCCGATGACCAGACCGATGCCAAGTTTAAGAACCGTACCTCGCTCGTCAACGCCTACGACAACTCCCTACGCTTCACGGATGCCATTCTGGGAGAGCTCACTACACTACTTACAGCCCATGGAGGTATAGCCGCCTGGCTCTACACCTCCGACCATGGCGAAGACCTCTTTGACGACAGCCGCCGCTGCTTCCTCCACGCCTCACCCGTACCCACCTACTATCAAATACATGTACCGCTCTGGATCTGGCTCTCCACCGACTACCGTACACAATATACTACAGAGGTGGAAGCGTTGGAAGCCCACACTGAGATGCCGGTGTCAACCAGTCTCTCCCTGTTCCACACCCTGCTGCAGCTCGGCGGTCTATCCACACCGGTGCTTGCTGACAGCCTCTCACTCTGCTCTCCCAGCTACCATCCTGTACCACGCTGTTATCTCGACGACCACAACCGTCCCGTACCGCTGCAGGAACTCGGTCTGACGGATGAAGACATGCAGCAGTTTCAGCGACACGGATTGGTTTATGAGTGAGGATATGTTATATAAGTAAGGCTTTATTATCAAAGAAAAGAGGCAGCTACGTTTCACAACGCAACTACCCCTGCAAACTTAAAACA
>JBJEKT010000174.1:0-6970 GCA_051878775.1 Bacteroides sp.
TCTGCCACATTGATTTCAGTGATTTTTCCTTCACCTTTCAGAATCTTGAACGACCGTTCGAGGCGTTCACTTAGGTTGTCAAACATGGGCTTTTATACTTATTTATTTTTATACTTTCGATAATTTGGCTGCAAAAGTACAAAAAAGCCGCCTATTATCGGCATTAACTGCGTGAAAAATAGTGATTACTCCTGTTTTTTCGGGTAGGTAATCTCTATCCAGGGGGTGGATTCTGTATCGGACGAGACGAGGTAGAGGCCGCCGAAGTAAATCAATGTGAGGCGGTTGATGTCGTGGCGGATGGTGCTCTCTTCGCAACGGTTGGCCGCATCGGCCAGCGAGGAGGGGGTAATGCGTATCTTGATGCCCTCCGAGCAGGCGGTGACCTCTACGGTGGGAACAGGATGGGTGGCAGCGTAGGGCAGGTAGAGGCAGGAGCTGAAGAGCTGCATCAGCCGTTTGGGGTCCGTATGGGCAGGCCATTGCTCCACCTGGCTGTGGAAGCTGACCTGCATCTCGGGGTGGTGGAGCTGCACCTCGTCGATGGCATGGCGCAGCGTCTGCAGCAGGTCGCAGGAGGAGAGTTGCCACTTGGTCATGCCGGCTTCCAGACGGGAGAGGTCGAGCACGCCGTTGACCAGGCGGATGAGCTGCTGGGTGTAGCGGGTGATGGTCTGCTGGGTGGCGGCACGCTCCTGCTCGCTGAGGTTCGGGTTGGCGGCCAGCTGCTTGGAGAGCGCCACCACGGTGTGGATGGGCTTGCTGATGTGCTGGCGCAGGTCGGCCAGGAAGATGCCCTTGGTCTCGTTGGCCCGCTGGGCGCACTGCAGGTCCTTCTCCGTATCGCGCTTGGCGGCGTGGAGGGCCAGGTTGATGCGCTGGATGTGGCGGTAGTAAATCAGGCAGATGGTGATGAGCAGCAGGCAGAGGCCAAGCAGAATCCACTGCTCGCGCTCCTTGAGCTCCTCCTGATGCTGCAGGAGGAGGTCGAGGTGGTGCATCCGTTGGTACTCGGTAAGCTGTTTGTGCGAAATCTCCTGGTTGATGGAGTCCTGTATCTCCACGGAGCGCTCGTAGCAAGCCAGGGCGTGCTCATAGTCCCCAAGCTGGCTCAGTATCTCACCTCGGCGGCGCATGGGGCGCGTGATGGAGGCGGTGTAGCCCTCTTGCTGCACCAGGTAGCGCATCACGCTGTCGTTGAGCAGCAGGGCGCTCTCGGGCAGGCCGATGGCCAGGTAGTAGCTCTGCAGGGCATCCATGGCCAGCAGCTGATAGGGGTGTAGCTCCTCGTTGGCGTTCTTCAGATTATGCTGTGCGATATACTGAGCTGCCTCCTTGAATTCCTGCCGCAGCGTGTGGTAATAGATGCGGTAGGCGGCAGCATAGAGGCGGTGGATGGCATAGATGGGGGCGCGGTCGGCCGAGGCGGCTTCACACTCGTCGAGCAGGGCCTCGTATTCATCGAGGTAGCTGCTCAGGCCCTCGGTATCGCCCGAGCGATGGGCATGCTCGATGAGCAGTTCGCAGGTGCCCAGCTTGATGTTGGTGTAGCGCAGCTGGGGGAAGAGGCGGTGTATCTTCTGCAGGGCCAGTCTCTCCTCCTTGAGGCGGCCCGTCTCGTTGTAGGCGTTGGCCAGGCAGAAGTAGGCGGCAGCGGTGCCTTCGATGTACTCCTTCTCCTCCGCCTCGTGGGCCATCTCCTCCGCCTGGGCGATGGCATACTCGTACTGCTGGGAGTAGATGTAGTTGTTGATGACCAGTTTCTTGCCATCGAAGTAGTCGCGGTAGTCGTGGATACGCAGGGCCACGGGCTTGAGCTGGTTGAGCCAGTGGAGCAGGCTGTCGGTATCGTCGGTGTTGTTGTAGTAGTAGAGCATCAGCAGGTAGAGGCCGGCACAGAGTTGGGCATCGTTGTGCTGCAGCTCGGCTTCAGCGATGAGCTGACGGGCGTAGGTCTCCTGCGCGGGGGTGTGCTGCATGTTGAGGGTAATCTCGTGGAGCACCTCCAGGCGCAGCGAGTCGTGGGGCAGCGTGGGCAGCAGGGCAATCAGGCTGTCGGTGGGCATGGCCTGCAGAGGCTGCCAGTGGAGCAGCAGGAAAGCGGCCAGGCAGAGCAGGGAGCGGATGTGCTTCATCATGACATCGCCTCCTTTCTCCCGGCCTGGGGCAGGGGATGGGTAAAGCAGAAGCGGGTACCTCCCGTGTAGCTGGGGTCAATCCATATCTTACCTCCGAAGCGCTCGATGATGAGCTGGCAGATGGAGAGGCCCAGTCCGCTGCCTTGCGCCTCTTCGTTGAGCTTCTCGAAGCGCTGGAATATCTTCTGCTGTTGCTCCAGTGGGATGCCGCAGCCGGTGTCCTCTACGCTGAAGAGCGCCTCACCCGTGGGGGTGATGCTGAGCGTGAGGCGGATGTAGCCCTGGGTGGTGAACTTGGTGGCGTTGATGAGCAGGTTGATGAGCAGCTGCTGCAGGCGGGCCTTGTCGGTATGGAGGGTCAGCGAGGGGAGCTCACAGCTGAAGCTCACCTCGGCTGCGGTCTGCTTGATGCGCTCCACCGTGTCGATGACGTGATGGCAGATGGAGACCACCTCCTCATCAGCATACTGGAACTGCATGTTGCCCAGCTCGATGTTGGAGAGATCGACGATGTCACCAAAGAGCTTTTCGAGCAGTTCGGAGTTCTGCTCGATGATGTCACTGCACTGGCGGCGTGTCTCCTCATCGATGTTGCTCTCCACGAGGATGGAGGAGAATCCGGCCAGGGCGTTGAGCGGGGTGCGTATCTCGTGGCTCATGTTGGAGAGGAAGAGGCTCTTCGACTGGATGGACCTCTCTGCCACGAGGCAGGCCTCCTCAAGCTGCCGGCGCGTGAGGGCCAGCCGGCTGTTGCGGCGGCGGTAGATGAAGATGAAGCTGAGGGCTATCAGCAGGATGACAGCGGCACCACTCACGGCATAGAGCAGGAGCTCACGGCGGCGGGCATCATTTGCGGAGTGGAGGTCATCGACCTGGTAGATGGCATGCAGCAGGTTGACCTGCGAGCTGTAGTTGTGGCTGGAGAGCGAGTCGCGTTCGGCCAGGATGAGTGGGTAGATTTGGCAGGCTTCGCGGAAGTTGCGGTTCTGCTTGTGGTGCTCCACGAGCAGCAGGTTGGCCTTCTGCTCGCGCAGGTGGATGCCTGAGCGGCGGGCCAAGTTGCCTATCTCCAGGTAGCAGCGGGCTGCCTCCTTGTAGTGCCCCTGGAGTCGCTCCAGGCCAGCATGGGCAAAGAGCTTGAAGATGGAGTAGTAGGTGGAGGGCTTCTGCTGAAACAGGCTGTCGGCCTGCTGCAGGGCGTGCTCTGCCTCGTCACGCTGCCCCAGGGCGGTGTAGAGGTAGGTGCGGAAGTAGTAGTAGAGGAAGGGGTTGAGGTGGGGATGATAGTGGATGTAGAGGGCACTCATCTCCTGCAGCACGCGCTCCACCTCATCGTAAGCCTTCATGCGGAGCAGCAGGGGGATCTGCTGCATCATCACCAGCTCCTTGATGTTGTCCACATCCTGGCAGGGGAGGAGCAGCCGGATGGCCTCCTGATAGGCTTTCAGCGCCTCGCTGAGCATGTCAGCGTTGAGATAGACATCACCCAGGGCAAAGCGGGCCAGGGCGATGCCTGGCGTGTAGTCCATCTTCTGCGCTTCGGCCAGGAGCTGCTGACTGAGCTCGGAAGCCTGGGTCAGCTTGCCGCGGCTGGCGTGAATGTAGATAATCAGTTCCTTGAGTTGGAAATAGTGCTTCAGGTCGCCCTGCTTGAGGTAGTACTGCTCTACGGCGGTGTGGGTCTGGAGTAGATCATCAAACTTCACCTCGTCAGAGTAGCCCAGGTTATGGTCCAGCAGCTGCTGGATGAGCCGTACCTGCTCCTCCAACTGAAGTGTCTGAAAGGGAGTACTTGCCCATGTGCTACCGGAGTAACAGGCGGCCATCCATAACAGCATGGAGCCAAGTAAATAATGGGCAAGTCGATTCATGGTCAATGCTTCATAAAATTTGTCGATTTCGCGCATAAAAGCGATGCAAAAGTACTATTTTCTAGTCGTTTTCGCCCCAATTTTATACCTCTTTTTTTACCCCCCCCCGTTTCTTAACTTACATTAACCCGTAAATTCAAAAAAGAACGGCACGAAGCCGAGGGATGGTAGCCTCGGTGCTTCGTACCGTTTATGGATGGCGAATCGCTGCCTAGGGGAATCAGCTGTTGATGCTGAGCAGGAATTCGTTGTTGTCTTTGGCTTTCTCGAGGTTGGTCTTCACCGTATCGATGGCCTCAATGGGGTTCATGTCGGAGAGGAAGCGGCGCAGGCCCCACATGCGCTCCAGGGTAAACCTGTCTTGCAGCAGGTCGTCGCGACGCGTGCTCGAAGCCATGATGTTGACGGCAGGGAAGATGCGCTTATTGGCCAGCGTGCGGTCGAGCTGCAGCTCCATGTTGCCCGTTCCCTTGAACTCCTCGAAGATGACTTCATCCATCTTGCTGCCTGTGTCAATCAGTGCGGTGGCGATGATGGTGAGCGAGCCGCCGCCTTCAATGTTGCGGGCAGCACCGAAGAAGCGCTTAGGCTTGTGGAGGGCGTTGGCATCCACACCACCTGAGAGCACCTTACCTGATGCGGGGGATACGGTGTTGTAGGCGCGGGCCAGACGGGTGATGGAGTCGAGGAAGATGACGACATCGTGTCCGCATTCCACCATGCGCTTGGCCTTCTCCAGCACGATACCGGCTATCTTCACGTGGCGGTCAGCAGGCTCGTCGAAGGTAGAGGCTATCACCTCGGCCTTGACGGTACGGGCCATGTCGGTCACCTCCTCGGGGCGTTCGTCGATGAGGAGCATCATCAGATAGACTTCAGGGTGGTTGGCGGCGATGGAGTTGGCAATATCTTTCAGCAGGACGGTCTTACCGGTCTTGGGCTGGGCCACGATCAGTGCGCGTTGTCCCTTGCCGATGGGGGCAAAGAGATCCACGATACGGGCTGAGAGGGAATCGGAGGGGTCGCCCTTGCAGAGCTGGAACTTCTCATCGGGGAAGAGCGGGGTGAGGTGCTCGAAGGGTACGCGGTCACGGATATATTCCGGCGCGCGGCCGTTGATGTTCTGCGCCTTGACCAGGGGGAAGTACTTCTCACCCTCCTTGGGAGGACGGATCATGGCTTCCACCACATCGCCTGTCTTCAGTCCGAGCATCTTGATCTGCTGTTGGGATACGTAGATGTCATCGGGTGAGGAGAGGTAGTTGTAGTCGCTGGAGCGCAGGAAGCCGTAGCCGTCAGGCATAATCTCCAGTACACCGCTGCCGGTGAGGATGTCGTCGAAGTCGTAGGGTTTCTCTGCAGGTGCCTGTTCGATGGCCTGTTCGGGCATGTTGTTTGCGGAGGGCTCAGCAGCATGGGGGTCGTTGTTGGCAGGGCGCTGCATGGGCAGGCCTGTCCTTACGTTGATGGGCTGACGGTTGTTGTCAGGGCGTCCGGCAATGCGCTGGCGCTTCTTGCGGTCACCACCTTGCTGCTGAGGCTCGTTGACGTTGCGGGGCTCCTCCTTGGGAGCTGGCTTCTCCATCTTGGTGGCATCAAACTTACCAAAAAGCTCTTGCGGAAGTTCAAATTTTTCAGAGGGAAGGTCTTCGATGGGGATGAAGTCGTCAGCAGGTGTACTGGTGGTGGGTGTAGTTTCGGATGGGGTGGTTGTTGCGGGTTCAGCGGAAGGTGTATCTTGCTTTACAGCTTCGGGCTGTTGTGTCTCTCCACCTTGGATGGCACTGCTATTGGTCTCGTCTTGAGGTTCTTCGGGGAAGAGCTGAGGCTGCTCAACAGTTGCATTGTTTTCTTTCTTCTTGCGGCCTCGGTTGTTCTTCGCTTTTTTGTCCTCTTTCTCTTGTTTGGTTTGTTTTGCCTGTCTGGGAGTCTTGGCTTGTTTGTCAACTTTCTCTGATGCGCTTTCGGGGGTCAGGTCGGCAGTTGCCCCTGCTTCTTGAGGAGCGTTTACAGCAGGCGTCTGCCCGTTGGCAGGGTTGGTCTCGGAGTCCTCGCTGGCACCTTCTGCTTGGGTTGGAGCACTCTCTTTCTTAGCTGATGTGCGAGTCCGTTTGGCCTTATCCTCTTTGCGGTCTGGTTTACTCTTTGTTGAGCTTGCCTTCTTGTTGGCACTCGCGATGGCCTGTTCGTCGAGAATCTTGTAGATCAGCTCGTCGCGGACATAGCCTTCGGGCTTCTTGATGTTCAGCTCCGACGCGATTTTCTGTAGCTCGGACAGCTCTTTTTCCTTAAGTTGAATGATGTTGTACATATTGTTTTTTGGGTGTATAATTCATTACAGCATGCTTCACGCAGTCGATGAATGATAAGATGTTATGGGGTTATGAAGCCATGCTTTGAGGTACTTCTACCTCTTGCAACGGCTGTCGTTGCTTTGATTTAGCGGTGCAAAGATACAATTATTTTTTAGAATAATGAATCCTCTACCGCTTTTTTTAGAAAAAAGAGCCAAAAAAATCGGGATATACAGCCCGCAGGTGTATATCCCGATAATCAATTAAATCGTATAGTCAAAGGGGATTGCTCCTTGTTCAGGGGGTTACTCCTCTTTCTTCTTACGGGTAGTGCTCTTCTTGGCAGCGGGTTCCTTCTTGGCAGCTGCCTTCTTAGCAGGTTCTTTCTTCTCTACCTTGTCCAGCTTGGCCTGTGCCTTCTCCAGCTCCTTACGCAGCTCTTCGATTTCACGGCCCTGGTTGTCGATGGTGGTCAGCAGCGGGTTGAGCTCTTCGTTGTCCACATCGACGGGATAGAGTGAATCTACGCGCTTGATGAAGTCGCCCAGGATGTTCATGTAGTTCGTGAAGGCATCGTAGGGGCTCTCGTAGATACCGCGGAACAGGGTGACGCTGCTCTGCTTGGTGGTCATGAAGCGGAAGTTGTTGCTGGCCTGCAGGTAGTCCC
>JBJEKT010000175.1:0-1643 GCA_051878775.1 Bacteroides sp.
ACCTGAGCCCCATTCCGCAGAATGTATTCCGTCAGACGGCTACGGGTGACCAGACCGACTTGACGACTTCCAATATCTATCAGAACCCAGGATGGCCGCAGGTTGCCGGCCAGGGTCCGACCTCTGTGAACTAAACGTACCATAGGCCTCGGTGCAGAAAGCCCTTTGTAGGGCTTCTGCTTCCGATGGTCTGAGGACTTAAAAACAATGAGCGGGCTGCTTTCGTAAAGAAGGCAGCCCGCTTATCTTGTAGTATGTAGTCACTCTATGTGATTCAGCTGTAGTTCAGCTCTTGTTCAGCTGTAGCTCTAATCAAGCTCTAATCCATCTCTAATCCAGGTCTAATCAAACTCTAATTGGCGATTAGACCTGGATTAGTGTTACTTTAGCGTTACTATTGAGTTACTTTAGACTTACCTTAGACCTACGATAGCATGGAAGCTATCGTAGGCAGGTAATGAGTAGTGCTCTTTTTTATCCTTTCACGAGCTTGCCGTCCGTATAGAGGATGCGGTAGCTCTGGCCTGCACGGGTCTGCAGGGTGAGTTCCTGTTCACCGTAGCGGAGGATACATTTGCCGCCCTTGCGGGAGGTTAACTTCACTTCACACAGCTGGCCTTTAGCCCATTGCAGGTCGAGGCAGAAGTTGCCGCGAGCCTCCAGGCCGCTTACCGAACCTTCGCTCCAGGCATCGGGCAGGGAGGGGAGCAGGTGGATGAATCCGGCATGGCTCTGCAGCAGCATCTCCGTAACACCGGCCGTGCCGCCAAAGTTGCCGTCAATCTGGAAGGGCGGATGTGTATCCCACAGGTTATCCATCGTACCATTCTTCAGCAGATTGCCATAGAGCGTATAGGCGTGATTGCCATCGTGCAGACGGGCCCATTGGTTGAGCTTCCAGCCCATGCTCCAGCCCGTAGCGCCATCGCCACGATGTTCGAGCACGACGCGTGAGGCCTTGGCCAGTTCGGGGGTAGTGATAGGTGAAATCGTGTTGCCCGGGTGCAGGCCGTAGAGGTGGTTGACGTGGCGATGGTGGTCGTTGGGGTCATCGATGTCCTGGCTCCACTCCATCAGCTGGCCGTAGCGGCCGATGGTGTAGGGAACGAGATGGGCCAGTACCTCTTCCCATTGCTTGCGCTCCTTGGCATCACACTTCAGCAGGCGAGAGGCTTGGATGGCGGCTCCCAGGATGTCGCGTACTACGGCATGCACGAAGGTAGCTCCCTGGTCGATAGGACCATGCTCAGGTGAGGTGGAGGGGGCTGCAGTATAGCTGCCGTCGGGACGGTGCCAGAGGTAATCCATGGTGAAGAGGGCACTCTCGCGGATAAGCGGATAGGCCGTCTCGCGCAGGAACTTCAGGTCGCGGGTATAGTCGTAGTACTCCCACAGGTGGGTGGCGAGCCACGGACCAGCCATGGGGTTGAAGTTCCAAGACATATCCTGGTCACGTAGCGGTGTGGTGAAACCGAAGATGTTGCCGGAGATGGAGGCGGTCCAGCCACGTGCGCCGAAGTAGGCCTTGGCGGTGCGTTCTCCTGGCTTCTGCAGCGTGCGGATAAAGTCGATGAGCGGCCATACGCATTCGCTCAGACCGGTGCTGCAGGCGGGCCAGTAGTTCATCTGCAGGTTGATGTTGT
>JBJEKT010000176.1:0-6682 GCA_051878775.1 Bacteroides sp.
CCTTCACCTTGACTTTCATCACCGAATAGCCGTTCTCGGCATTCTGATATGTGATACGCTCTACGACGCAACGGAGTTTGGTCATACTTTACTATGCTTATTACGCTGTCTATGCTTATAAATAAAACCTTAGGGGTAAGTATGTTGTTACAAAGTTAGTCGTTTATCGCATATTATACGGCCTTTATATCTAATTTTTGAGCATTTTTTGCATCCGTTTCATATCATCGATTTCAGCGAGGTGCACCACGACGCCGTTTCCAGATGTCTTCTCCACCATATTCACGTCTGGTGTCGAAGTCACATACGTCAGCAAACCACCGATAATCATATCTGTCCCCAATCCTCCGCTATAATTCAGTCGGATATCATTGCCTTCAATCTGTTCCACGGAGACATTCACTCCGATATGCTTTTCGATTTCACCAAGCAGCGGCACTTTCACTTTCACCTTAGCCTCTACCCTAACCGTCCGCTCATCAATAGCAGACAGGGCAATATCCCGCCCGGTCTTAGACTTGACGAGAGATTGAAGTTCTGAATAGAGTAATTTTATATTCATATCGTTACGCTTTTAGTTCTAATATTTACTTATTGGAGCTTATGTTTTGGATAAGCTATAGTTTTTATTCGTAATAAGGGTCTTTTGCACCCTTCAAACATATCATCGGGAATAGCGCGCCTATCAGAAAACGTGACTAACCTCAGGTGCTGACAGTTGGCAAAAACTTCTGAATGTGTCCCTAAACAAAGATAGCGCACAACTCATCGAGTTATACGCTATCCTATTTTATTCAGTTATTGTTATTTACTGTTACTTACTTCACCTCCTCGAAGTCTGCATCCTGCACATTGTCGCCCTGCGACTTGCTGCTGTTCTGAGAACCGGCCTGCTGACCGCCTTGGAAGCCTGCATCCTGTGCACCGGGCTGTGCGCCGGCTTGAGCCTGGGCCTGATACATCTTCTGAGCTGCGGCATTCAGCTCGGCTGTTGCGGCATCGATGGCAGCCAGGTCTTGTGCCTTGTGGGCATCCTTCATCTTCTGAACGGCAGACTCTACCTCAGCCTTGATGTCGGCAGGCAGCTTATCGCCACTCTCCTTCAGCATGTTCTCGGTCTGGAAAATCATGCTGTCGGCCTGGTTCAGCTTGTCAATCTTCTCACGCTCCTTCTTGTCAGCGTCAGCATTGGCTTCGGCCTCAGCCTTCATACGCTCAATCTCTTCCTTGCTCAGACCGCTGGAAGCCTCGATGCGGATGGCCTGTTCCTTACCGGTAGCCTTATCCTTAGCACTTACCTTGAGGATACCGTTGGCATCGATATCGAAGGTTACCTCAATCTGAGGCACACCACGACGGGCGGGAGCAATACCAGTCAGGTTGAACTGACCGATTGACTTGTTCTGGGCAGCCATGGGGCGCTCACCCTGCAGCACGTGGATGGTCACCTCGGTCTGGTTATCGGCAGCGGTCGAGAAGGTCTCGCTCTTCTTGCAAGGAATGGTGGTGTTGGCGTCAATCAGCTTGGTCATCACGCCACCCAGGGTTTCGATACCCATAGACAGCGGAGTTACGTCGAGCAGAACCACACCCTTGATTTCGTCGGTCAGCACGGCACCCTGTACGGCAGCACCTACTGCCACTACTTCATCGGGGTTTACACCCTTCGAAGGCACCTTGCCGAAGAAGTCTTCAACCAGCTTCTGTACAGCAGGGATACGGCTCGAACCACCCACCAGGATGACTTCGTCAATATCGGAGTTACTCAGACCAGCATCGCTCATGGCCTTCTTACAAGGCTCCAAGCAGGCCTGAATCAGGTTGTGAGCCAGTTGCTCGAACTTAGCACGCGTCAAGGTCTTTACCAGGTGCTTGGGCACACCGCCTACGGGCATGATGTAGGGCAGGTTGATTTCGGTGCTCGTAGAAGAAGAGAGTTCAATCTTAGCCTTCTCGGCAGCCTCCTTCAGACGCTGCATGGCCATGGGGTCACCCTTCAGGTCAGCACCCTCATCGTTCTTAAACTCCTGTACCAGCCAATCGATGATGACCTGGTCGAAGTCGTCACCACCCAGGTGGGTATCACCGTTGGTGCTCAACACTTCGAATACACCGCCACCGAACTCCAGGATAGAGATATCAAATGTACCACCACCCAGGTCGAACACAGCTACCTTCATATCCTTGTTGCTCTTATCCACACCGTAGGCCAAGGCAGCAGCCGTAGGCTCGTTGACGATACGCTTTACCTCCAGACCGGCAATCTGACCAGCCTCTTTCGTGGCCTGACGCTGAGAGTCAGAGAAGTAAGCGGGTACGGTGATTACAGCTTCGGTCACTTCCTGACCCAGGTAATCCTCAGCCGTCTTCTTCATCTTCTGCAGAATCATGGCTGAGATTTCTTGCGGCGTATAGTGACGGCCGTCGATATCTACACGCGGCATGTTGTTGTCGTTCACTACGGAATAAGGCACGCGAGAGATTTCCTTCTGTACCTGCTGCCAGTTCTCACCCATGAAGCGCTTGATGGAGTAAACCGTACGCTTGGGGTTGGTGATGGCCTGACGCTTGGCGGGATCACCCACCTTACGCTCACCGCCATCTACGAAGGCTACCACCGAAGGTGTGGTGCGCTTACCTTCGCTATTAGCGATAACGACCGGCTCGTTACCTTCGAATACTGAAACACATGAGTTTGTAGTTCCTAAGTCAATACCAATAATCTTTCCCATAATTGTATCTTTTTTATTTGTTATTATTCTGTTTATTACTGTCGGCCTAACGGCTGACGACAACAGAAAAACAAACCATGTGCCAAACAGAAAAAAACCATTATGCTACATTTGGCACAGGCAGAATAACTGCCATAATGGCAGAAAAGGGGGCTTTTGGCCCCCTCTCTACGTCACATTTTGTCTGATTACTTCCGCTTTTGGAGCACGACAATGGGTTTCTTGGAGTTACCACAAAGGGCCATTTGCCCATTGCCCAGGCTACGGTACTGCTTCACTTCGCCCAAGGCAGCGAGCACATTGCGCTCCACCGTCATGTCGGGGCACATCATCATGGTGCTGCCCAAACGACTGAGGTCGATGGTGCCCGGTTTAGCTTTCGGGTCGATAGTTCCCGTAATGCGGTTGCATCCGGCATGGCCATAGACACGCCCCGTGGCATCAAAGCCTATGAAGGGGAAAGTCTGTCCCTCGGCAGGCACTACAGCTGTTTCATGCAGTTCGATGATGTCCCACTCTCCTTGCAGGTCGTTGAGCGTAACGGCCTGTTTCGACGAGGCACACGAAGCAAGAGCAGCCGACATTGCGGCAGCACAAAGGGTCTGAGTGATGGTTTTCTTTTTCATTTAGGTTGTTTTGAACTTGGTGAATATTAAGTTTAGTTTTGTTTTAATCTCATATACCTATTTATATATACAACTAACTATATATACCTTTTATATATATACCTTACTTATATATATACAGGCATAGCATGCCGTCCACGGTCAGGGCGCTTACTTAGAAGATTCGGCCTGTAAGACGGAACTTGATGACGGGATAAACGGTGAGCTTATCTACGATTTCAGAGAAGTCGTCGTCGGCATCTGAGCTACTGATGAGGTCATTGATGCTACCGTTCTTATCCTTTACCTGCGGTGTGCCGTGAAGCTGTACACCCATTTCGAACGCGAAACCTACGCGCCTGTAAGGCACTGAACGTCCAAAGCCAAGACCAAAGTAAGGACGGAACTTCTTGACGTCGATACTACCACTCACACTACCGTCGCGCTCCACCGGTAAGGTATAGTCGCCAATAACAACGCCTCCCTCTACACTGGGATATTGCTGCATCAAATTACGCAACTCGTCGCTCTGACCATGGACACCCACTACTTTACCTCCTCCGAAGTAAGCACCTGCAGCCAGGAAGAAGCTGCTGCGCTTGAAAGGATAGATATTGGCAATCACATAGCTCTGCGTACGCTTGGTGTCACCTTCCAGATTAACCGAAGTGCTGTAACCACCTGCTGACGTTTCAAAATCAGCATCCACATCGGTATCAAACGTAATGGAAGGCATGATTTCCACACCACCACGAATAGCCAAATAGGGCGTCAGTGGCAAGGCCACATCAAAGCCATAACCCAAGGTAGAGGCACTGGCACCCACAGAGAGGTGATTGAAGATGCCCATCTTTACACCGTTGTCGCTCTGCGCAAAGAGCGGAGAAAGCGTCACGCTTGCCACAAGCGCACACACAAAAGAAAAGAGTCTCGTTTTCATGTTTACTTTTACGTTATAGCGGTTATTTTTCTGCAAAGGTAAACATAAAAACGAAAACTCCAATCTTTTCAGATTATAAAAGAGGGAAAATCGAACAGTCAGTTGCTTACTCTTTCAAAATTCCATTTTCTTCGAATAATCCATGTCGTTGCGTCAAGCCTCCTTATTGAGCTCTGCAAAGATGAGCTGCTCCAGCTCTTCGGCCAGTTCAGGATTGTCGAGAATGGCCTGCTTGGCTGCATCGCGTCCCTGCGCCAACTTGGTGTCGTTGTAGCTGAACCAAGAGCCGCTCTTCTTGATGATGCCCAGGTCGGTGCCTAAATCGACAATCTCACCAGCGCGGGAGATACCCTCGCCAAACATGATGTCGAACTCTGCCTTACGGAAGGGAGGAGCCACCTTGTTCTTCACCACCTTCACTTTGGTTTGGCGACCGATCACGTCTTCACCATTCTTGATGCTCTGTCCGCCACGGATGTCGAGGCGTACCGAAGCGTAAAACTTCAAGGCATTACCACCGGTCGTGGTCTCTGGATTACCAAACATCACACCAATCTTCTCACGCAGCTGGTTGATGAAGATGCAACAGGTGCGTGTCTTGCTGACCGAAGCAGTAAGCTTACGCAAGGCCTGTGACATGAGTCGGGCCTGCAGGCCCACCTTATTCTCACCCATATCGCCCTCAATCTCCGCCTTCGGGGTCAATGCAGCCACCGAGTCGATGACGATGATGTCAATGGCCGACGAACGGATCAGTTGATCGGCAATCTCCAGAGCCTGTTCGCCGTTGTCGGGCTGCGAGATAAGCAAGCTGTTGACATCCACACCCAGTTTCTCGGCATAGAAACGGTCAAAGGCATGCTCTGCATCAATGAAGGCAGCAATACCACCCTGCTTCTGCGCCTCAGCAATGGCATGGATGGTGAGTGTGGTTTTACCAGACGACTCGGGACCATAGATCTCGATGATACGTCCACGGGGATATCCGCCCACGCCCAAGGCTACATTCAGACCAATGGAGCCCGTAGGAATCACCTCTACCTCCTCAATACGTTCATCACCCATCTTCATGATGGAGCCCTTGCCAAAATCCTTTTCAATCTTGGCCATGGCAGCCTGCAGAGCCTTCAGCTTGTTGCTATTCTGCGCCTGGTCAGCAGCTTCCTCAAAATTCAGTTCGTCTTTCTTTGCCATTTTTATTTAGTGATTAATGATTAGTGATTAGAGTTCCAGATCTTTGTCGAACACTTCGTGCCAGGGGAGGCCCTGCTTGTTGAGCTGCTCCATGAAGGGATCGGGATCAAACTCTTCCACGTTCCATACGCCCGGACGCTTCCAGATGCCCTTGAGGAACATCATGGCACCAATCATGGCGGGTACACCGGTGGTGTAGCTCACACCCTGCATACCGGTCTCCTGGTAAGCGGCCTGGTGGCTGCAGTTGTTATAGACATAATAGGTGCGCTCCTTGCCATCCTTGATACCCTTGATACGGCAACCGATGGAGGTTTCGCCGTCGTAGTTCTCGCCGAGGTCCTGCGGGTTGGGCAACACGGCCTTGAGGAATTGCAGAGGTACAATCTTCACTTTCACCTGCTTGCCACTGCCATCGGCCAGCGGAGCCTGATACTCCAGTTCGTCGATGCGCGACATGCCGATATTCTGAATCACATCAAGGTAGGTCAGGTACTGTTGCCCGAAGGTCATCCAGAAGCGGGCCAGCTTGATGGTGGGGTAATTCTTCACCAAGCTCTCCAGCTCCTCGTGGTGCATCAGGTAGCTCTCACGGGGACCTATGTTGGGGTATGTGATGGGTTGGTGAATCTCCAGCGGTTCGGTCTCAATCCATTCGCCATCCTTATAATAGAGACCCTTCTGCGTAATCTCGCGGATATTGATTTCGGGATTGAAGTTGGTGGCAAAGGCCTTGTGGTGATTACCGGCGTTGCAATCCACGATGTCCAGCTGGTGCATCTCATCAAAGTGATGCTTGGCTGCATAGGCGGTATAGACTCCACTCACACCCGGGTCGAATCCACAGCCCAGAATGGCCGTCAAGCCAGCCTCCTCGAAGCGCTGCTTGTAGGCCCACTGCCAGCTGTACTCAAAGTGAGCCTCATCCTTAGGCTCATAGTTGGCCGTGTCGAGGTAGTTCACACCAGCCTTGAGGCAAGCCTCCATGATGGTGAGGTCCTGGTAAGGCAGAGCCACATTGATGACGATGTCGGGACGGAAGCTGTTGAAGAGGGCCACCAGCTCCTCCACGTTGTCGGCATCCACCTGTGCCGTCTGGATGTTAGGGTTGCCAATGGCTTTCACAATGGCATCACACTTAGCCTTGGTGCGGCTGGCAATCATGATTTCGTTGAAGACATCTTGATTCTGAGCCACTTTGTGTGCTACGA
>JBJEKT010000177.1:0-1585 GCA_051878775.1 Bacteroides sp.
TATCCACGGCAACGGCGTGTACGGCAAGGCGTTCGGCGCAAGCATCGTGGTAGGCGAATACCTGGTGCCTGGCGTCGTCGTCCGCAGCTACCCCTACTTCGAGCGTCTGCTGAAGCGCATCGAGAAGGTCATCAAGCGCGGCAGCCAGGTGGAGCTAATCATCCAGTCCTCGTAGCCACGGCACACCGTAATCGTCCGCCACCTCATCGGCCACGAAGAAGCCGTCCGGAGGGAGGATAATCCTCGCCTTGGCCAGTCGTTGCAAGTAGCGAGAGCGCACCTGCTGCTGCTCAATCTCCTCACGCCGCGCCTTGCTCATGGCGAGGAAATCCCCTTCCACCTCCAAGCCGAGGTAACGCCTCCCCAGCAGATTGGCCGCAATGCCGGTCGTAGCACTACCGCTGAAGGGGTCAAGAATCCAAGCTCCGGGCAGCGTAGAAGCCTGAATGAGCCGAGCCAACACGCCGAGCGGCTTCTGCGTGGGATGCTTGCCGCACGACTTCTCCCACGCAGCAATGGCCGGCAGCCGCCACACGTCAGTCATCTGCTTATCCTCGTTGAGCTGCTTCATCAGCGCGTAGTTGAAGTAGTGAGGCACCTTCGGCGACTTCCTTGCCCAGATGATGAACTCCGTAGAGTAGGTGAAGTACCGGCACGAGACGTTGGGCGGCGGATTGGTCTTTGCCCATGTGATGACATTCAGAATCTTGAAGCCCAACTTCAGCAACTGCTGCTGCACGCTGAAGATATTGTGGTGCGTCCCCGACACCCAGATGGTGGCATTCTCCTTCATATGGTCGCGCACAGAGGCGAGCCAGCGGAGGTTGAAGGCATCCATCTCCTCGGGTGTGACAGGCTTATCCCAGTCGCCCTTATCCACACACACCACCTTGCCGCTCTGAAAGCTGATGCCGCCCCCCGAAAGGAAATAGGGAGGGTCAGCAAACACCATGTCGAAGCCGAACCGGAACTTCGAGAGCGTCTCCACACAATCACCCTGTATGAGGGTGAAGTCATTGCTGGGGGATTTATAGTATGCCTGGTTTCTGTCAACAGCTATCCGGGTGTCAAGATAGTTGTCACCGGACAATACAATGTCACCGTCACGATACAGCCGACGAACGGCCAACTCTGCACCTTGCATCGTGTCGGCCTCCACCTGCACCGTCTTGGCAAGTGTCTCTTGTATCGTCACATTGTACCTCATAAGCGGTTGCAATGTTACGATCAAAATATGCAATAAAAACGAATAGATCACACTTTAACTTTTATAATCAAGAATGATCATTTCCAGTAGGTTAACAAACTCCAATGATTCAAGGTTTTGTTTTGCGACGTTGATGATGCGTTATGTTAAGAATTGATCGTAGATTCTATATGAATCCGTGCATTGCTCTTTCTTTACACATACAGTCATACTGAGTATAGATACTCTCATAGGTATGAAATTTCACCCGTTTCTTGATGTCCTTGAATGCCGTCCTGTCCATTACTTTCTCGAATTGTAGACGTCTGTTCTCCGGTGCAATAATCCTAAAATCCGCAACTATCATCCAATACACGATTAAGGGTAGATTTATGAGTC
>JBJEKT010000178.1:0-6599 GCA_051878775.1 Bacteroides sp.
AGCCGACGAAAAGACCTTGATGCAGAAGAATGTAAACAATGGCTACGACCTCTTCCTGACCCGTTGTGCCGATGGCCGCGGCATGGACAAAGAGACCATCAACGGCATGGCCCAAGGCCGAATATGGACCGGCGAGAAGGCCAAGGAGTTAGGACTCGTTGACCTGCTTGGTGGCATCGACACCGCCCTGGAGATTGCCATCGATAAGGCTGGCGTAGAAGCCTATACCGTGATGAGCTACCCCGAGAAGAGCAGCTTCATCGACGAACTGCTGAACGGCGATATCTCAAACACCCTGATGCGTACCTTCCTGATGCGCACCAAGACTGGCCGCATGATGCAGCAGGTACAGCAGATTGAGCAACTCACCGAGCTCGACCCCATCCAGGCCCGCCTGCCCTTCGACCTCACTATTGATTAGTTTTTAGCTACGAACCAGTAGCTCGTAACTTAATAAAATGGTAGATAGAAAAGACCGAATAATCAACCCTTGGCTTCTCCCCCTGTCGTGGATATACGCAGGAGTAACAAGCCTGAGAAACAAACTCTTTGACCGAGGCTGGCTTCGGTCAAAGAGTTTTGACGTTCCTACACTCTGCATCGGCAACCTGGCCGTAGGCGGCACGGGCAAGACACCCCATACCGAGTACCTCGTCCGCTTGCTGCAGGGACAAGGATGGCAGGTAGCCGTGCTGAGCCGGGGCTACAAGCGGCTCAGCAGAGGATTCGTTCTGGCCACCTCCACCACGACAGCCGATGAGCTGGGCGACGAACCGTTCCAGATGAAGCAGAAGTTTCCCGATGCCCGCGTGGCTGTAGATGCAGACCGTTGCCACGGCATCGAACAACTCCTCGCCACCCCCGCACCGCCTCAGATCATCCTGCTCGACGATGCCTACCAGCATCGGCACGTCAAGGCAGATATCAACATCCTGCTTACCGACTACCATCGCCTCTGGTGCGATGATACCCTCCTGCCTGCTGGTCGCCTGCGCGAGTCAGCCGACGGCAGCCGCAGGGCACAGATTGTCATCATCACCAAGTGCCCGCCCGAGCTGAAACCCATCGACTACAACATCCTCACCAAGCAACTTCACCTCTACCCCTACCAGCGGCTCTTCTTCTCCCGCCTGCGCTACGGGGCTCTTACTCCCCTCTTCTCCAACCTGGCCAAAGAGAGTTCGCCCCAGCTGAATGCCACTACCAACATCCTACTGGTAAGCGGCATTGCCCACCCTAAGCCCCTGCTCCAAGAGATACAGCGCCACGGAGCACAGGTGGAGCACATGGCCTATGGCGACCACCACCCCTTTACCGCCAAGGAGTTGACCCACATCCAGTCGCGCTTTGAGTTACTGCCCGGACCTCATCGGCTGCTCGTCACCACCGAGAAGGATGCTGCCCGCCTCATCCACCATCCCGCCCTGAGTGACACGCTGAAACCCTATATCTACGTGCAACCCATTGAAATCGAGATACTGAATAATCAACAAGAATCATTCAATCAAACCATTATACGATATGTTAGAACGTATTCAAGAAACGGCCGCCTTCATTAAGGCGCACATGCATACCCACCCCGAGACAGCTATCATCCTCGGTACCGGACTGGGCAACCTTGCCACCGAGATTACCGAGAAGTATGAAATCAACTACCAGGATATCCCCAACTTCCCCGTATCCACCGTCGAAGGCCACAGTGGCAAGCTCATCTTCGGCAAGTTGGGCAACAAGGAAATCATGGCCATGCAGGGCCGCTTCCACTACTACGAAGGCTACTCGATGAAGGAGGTCACCTTCCCCATCCGCGTCATGCGCGAACTGGGCATCAAGACCCTCTTCGTCTCCAACGCCAGCGGCGGTACCAATCCCGACTTCGAGATTGGCGACCTAATGATCATTACCGACCACATCAACTACTTCCCCGAACATCCCCTGCGCGGCAAAAACATCCCCTACGGTCCCCGCTTCCCGGACATGAGCGAAGCCTACGACAAGGAACTCATCCGCAAAGCCGATGCCATCGCCCAGGAGAAAGGCATCAAGGTACAGCACGGTGTCTATATCGGCACACAGGGGCCTACGTTTGAGACACCAGCCGAGTATAAACTCTTCCATATCCTTGGAGCCGATGCCGTAGGCATGAGTACCGTGCCCGAGGTCATCGTAGCCAACCATTGCGGCATCAAGGTGTTCGGTGTATCAGTCATTACTGACTTGGGCGTAGAGGGCAAGATTGTGGAGGTATCACACGAGGAGGTACAGAAAGCCGCTGATGCCGCCCAACCCCGGATGACAGAGATTATGCGCGAACTGATCAACCGTTCGTAAACAGCCATTTAACCGTTCCCGAAGCATATGAGTACAGAAATAGCTACATTAGGCGAATTTGGATTGATTCGCCACCTGACGGAGAGCCTCGAGTACCGTCAACCATCCACCCGCTACGGCGTAGGCGATGATGCAGCCGTGATTGCCTGTAGCGAAGGCAAACAGACCCTCATCACCACCGACCTGCTGCTGGAAGGAGTACACTTCGACCTGACCTATGTGCCGCTCAAGCACCTGGGGTACAAGTCGGCTGTGGTCAACTTCTCCGATATCTACGCCATGAACGGCACCCCTACGCAGATTACCGTCTCACTGGGTGTATCCAAGCGATTCACTGTAGAGGACATGGAGGCCCTCTATGCCGGCATCCGACTGGCCTGTGAGGAGTATGACGTCGATATCGTAGGAGGCGATACCACCTCTTCGATGACCGGCCTCACCATCAGCATCACCTGCCTGGGCGAAGCCGAGAAGGAGCAGATTGTCTATCGCAACGGTGCCCATGAAACTGACCTGGTCTGCGTATCAGGCGACTTGGGCGCAGCCTATATGGGACTGCAACTCCTGGAGCGCGAGAAGATGGTGCTCCAAGGCACTGACCAGAGCATGCAACCCGACTTCACGGGACGCGAATACCTGCTGGAGCGACAGCTCAAGCCCGAAGCACGTCGCGACATCATCCAGCAGCTGGCCGAAGAGCAAGTGAAGCCCACCGCCATGATGGACATCAGCGATGGCCTCTCCTCTGAGATACTCCACATCTGCACGCAGAGTAAAGTGGGGTGCCGTCTCTACGAGGAGCATCTGCCCATCGACTACCAGACAGCTGCCATGGCCGAAGAGCTCAACATGAACGTCAGCACCTGCGCCCTGAATGGCGGCGAAGACTACGAATTGCTCTTCACCGTCCCCCTCTCGGCTTACGACAAAATCTCGCAGATGGAAGGCGTGCGCGTCATAGGGCACATCACCAAGCCCGAGCTAGGCTGTGCACTCGTCACACGCGATGGTCAGGAATTCGAGCTCAAGGCCCAAGGCTGGAACCCCCTTCAATAATCCTATCTGGAGAGAATATATAGCAGAAAATAGGCGAAAAAGCAGAAATAAACGCTGATAATAAAGAAAAACATAAATTATCAGCGTTTTTTCTGCAAAAAAGTTTGGTAATTCAAAAACATTCCCTACCTTTGCACCCGCAAACGAAACAGAAAGGGTGTCATAGCTCAGTTGGTAGAGCAAAGGACTGAAAATCCTTGTGTCCCCGGTTCGATTCCTGGTGACACCACGCAAAGCGCTTGACTTCATTAATGAAGTCAAGCGCTTCTGTTTTTTGCGAGCCCACTTTGGGCTTGTTATACAAGAATCCATCATTTATCCCCATTCATACTCATAAAAAGAAAAAATTCTTGTAATTGAATGTCGTCAAGGGTGAGTGGACATCATCCATTGCCAACATCCGTTCAGGAATCTCCCTCAGAGGAATCTCTTCATCAAGCAATGTCCTCAGCCTCATAGCCAACTTCACATTCTCACGGTCAAGTTCCTCCTGTGTAGTCTCCACATGATACAAGAGAGCCTCACTTAACTCTGAAATGATCATCCCAGAAAACAATCCATGCAATCCCTCTGCACGAGCAAACTGATCAGCATTGCACCATACAGCCACGATGTTGCCTTCATGCTTCCTCAGATAATAAGCGTGAGCATGCCCCACAATTATCTTGTCGAACTCATCCTTGCTATCATCCGCACGGAAGAACAGTCCTTTATCTGAACCATGTCCCAATAGCATGACCCGTTCTTGCTTCGGAACATGATGCAACATATCCTCTGTCGTACATGCCTTAACTATCCTATCACATATAATCCAATGTTGATTTATCCGATGAACCGCCATAGAAGGCATCCAGCACTTCTTGGAATATGTCATCCGGCGAGACAGCATTCTCCCTTAGCCGTGTACCCACACTACGCCCCAGCACCGCCAACTGCGGAAAGATAAACCATATCCAGTGAGTGCGTTTGCGTCCTTCTGTGATTTCCCGCCTGGCATTATCGTAGTTGTACTTTTGAACCCTCAGGAATCGTTCAAGATAGTAACAACGCTCGCAATCAGGTGCTTTCTTTGTATTGAATTCGTCGAACTCACGTTAAGATAGATTACCAAGTAACCATTTCCATACAGGCATGATATCTATCCCTCCATGCTCATCTTGCACACGGCCACTCTCGTCGTTAGTAAGAACCAAACGCCTGCGGCATGGCAGTACGTTGGGTAGTTTCTTCAGGGCGTTTACTTCACGGTCGAAAGTATCTGGCAATTGCGTCATACTGTACGTGACCTGGATGGCAAGTTCATCTTCGGGCACGTAGAAATCCACCTCCACCTTCTCGTTATAGAAGAATACACGTTCATTATCGACATCGTGTCCATATCGCCGGAAAAGGGCAAGTGCCACCACATTCTCCAACAAGATGGTCTCGCCACCTAACAGGAAGAGATTAAGAACACCATTATCCACAAAATAGTACTTGCATGCAGTCTCCCTCTCAGCAAAGGAAGCAGAGACGTTCCTCAAGCGCAACAAAAGCCATGCCGCTTCGCTGTATTCGATGTACTTACTGACCGTAGGCATGGTTATCTTTCCGCTCACTGATGAGAGGACGTGCGACAGACGGTTGTAAGAGACTGGTTGACATACACTCTCAGCCATCTTCTTCAGTAACAGGCGCAACAGCAATGGATTAGCTATTTTGTTCCGGTTTGATATATCTCCAAGGTAAATCTTCTGGAAGGTGCTGCTCAAGTAGCTCCGCTTAACCGCCAGACGTACAGATTCCGGCAAGCCTCCCCAAAGGAGATACTCATTCCAGGCACGCACTACCGCTGCCCTCGACGCTGTGGCCAACAGCGACACTTCGTCGTAAGACACAGACATGACATCCAGATACTCCCTGAAACTGTAAGGATACACCTCCATCGAGAGATAACGACCTCCCAATGTAGTCATCACCTCTGAGGAGAGCATCTTTGCATTGCTTCCAGTAATCCAAACAGCATACTTGCTGTCAGCCAACCGTCGTGCATACTTCTCCCATCCGTCCACTACCTGAATCTCGTCCAAAAAGAGCATCGGACGCTTCCCGTACATCTCAGCGTGGGCCTCCAGGATGAGTGTAAAATCCGAAACATCAAATTGCGCCAATCGGTCATCCTCAAAATTAAGGTAGAGCATTTCATCCCATCCATGCCCAGAGGCCAGCATCTGCTGCATCTTCTGATAAAGCATAAAGGACTTGCCTGCACGACGCAGTCCTACGAAGACACGACAAGGAAAGTCGTCCGAAGGCAACGTACGAGGAATCACCTCATAGTGCTCCACCTCCCTCTGATTGGAGGCCAAGACCTGTTTGATTGCATCTTTAGTAATCATTCCTTCCTACTTTTCAAATTACCATTTTGAATTTCGGACGCAAAGTTATAATTTTTATTTTGAATTACAACTTTTTCCATAACAAATAAGAGTAAAACGCTACATTTCGCCACAAGAATGTAACGTACTCTATCTTCATCACACTTACTCGTTATTCTCGTTTCCACTCCTCAACCAAGCGCATACAGCCGTTTTCAATGTGTCTTGCCACACGACGATACACAGCTGCTGTCTGATAATGCGGGTCTTCCACATTACCGTCGTTATCCAATGCTATCTGATTGAACAGCACGATTCTGCTCCAATGGCTGTAGTCCAGTACACGTGTCACCGCATCACGATGACACTCATCAAACACACCTGTACATACAAAGCATATCTTATAGTTCATCATACGCATTTTCCTATCACATATTATCCAATGTCAGTTTGTCATACGTTCCGCTATAGAATGCATTCAGCACTTCTTGGAATATGTCATCTGGCGATACAGCATCGAAGAGTGTCATACAAGAGCGAACCTTAACGGCATCCATATCGCCAAGTATATCTACAGCCGACTTTCCACGGTGTTGCAGCAGAACCATGGTAATCTCACGCAATCTTTCGCCTAATATAGGATGATTGAGATAAGCCTTAGCCTCATCCAAACTACTAATGCCAAAATATTTTGCATTACTACTATATCCCAATGCTGCCAACTGCGGAAAGATAAACCAAATCCAATGTGTACGTTTACAACCATTCGTTATTTCATGCAGGGCTCTTGCATATCCATATGGCGAAAACGGAGCATACCCACCCACTAAGAGCGGTTCAATCCACCCACTTTTG
>JBJEKT010000179.1:0-27146 GCA_051878775.1 Bacteroides sp.
GCACCCTTCTTGATCTGGTCACCCACAATCCAGAAGGTGAGGCCGTTGTCGTTGCTCAGGTCCTTGCGGATACGGCCCACATAGACGGGGTCCTTGCCGGCCAGGAAGAGTGGCATGGGGTACTCCTTCTCGGCGGGGTTATCCATCAGGATTAGTCCCTCACCCTTGGCGAAGGCTTCGCGGGCCTCCTCCACGCTGATGGGGCGCTCAGTCTCCACCCAGATGCTCTCCGAATGGGAGCGCAGGGCCGGTACGCGCACGCAGGTGGCGCTCACGCGCACGTCGCTGTGCATGATTTTGCGCGTCTCATTGTACATCTTCATCTCCTCCTTGGTGTACCCGTTGTCCGTGAAGACGTCGATTTGCGGGATGAGGTTGAAGGCCAGCTGGTAGGCAAACTTCTCTACCGTCACAGACTCGCCGGCCAGCACCTGGCGGTACTGCTCATAGAGCTCAGCCATGGCGGCAGCTCCGGCACCGCTTGCAGCTTGATAAGTGGATACGTGTACGGTCTTGATGTGGCTCAGCTGCTCGATGGCCTTGAGGGCCACGACCATCTGGATGGTAGTACAGTTGGGGTTGGCAATGATGCCACGGGGGCGCTCCAGGGCATCGGCAGCGTTGACCTCGGGCACTACCAGAGGCACATCGGCATCCATGCGGAAGGCGCTGCTGTTGTCTATCATCACGGCTCCATGTTTGGTGATAGTCTCGGCAAATTCCTTCGAAGTACCTGCGCCTGCGGAAGTGAAGGCTACATCTACTCCTTTAAAATCATCGTTGTGCTGCAGGAGTTTGACCTCGATCTGTTTACCGCGGAAGGTGTATTTCGTGCCTGCGCTGCGTTTCGAACCAAACAATACTAACTCGTCCACGGGGAAATTTCTTTCATCGAGCACTCGCAGGAACTCCTGTCCCACGGCTCCGCTTGCTCCAACAATTGCTACTTTCATTTTTTACGTTTTAACTTGTGATTAATACTATGTTTTTGTGCCAAAACAGTCTCTTTTATTGGCCTTATTCAAAAAAACGGGTGCAAATGTATAACAATTTGCCCGATTTTAACGCAGAAAGTGAAATATTTTTCTTTATTTTGCAGCAAAATTATTGTTTTACCGCCTATGCCCTGGTTTTTAAGTAGTTTGAGCCTGCCCATTACCGACCCGACTTGGATCTTCTTCCTCGTGTTGGTGATGATACTTTTTGCACCGATGTTGCTCAGTCGGTTGCGTATCCCGCATATTATCGGGCTGATTGTGGCCGGTGTGCTGGTGGGGCAGTATGGCTTTAACTTGCTGGAGCGTGACAGCAGCTTCGAGCTCTTCGGTAAAGTGGGCATCTACTACATCATGTTCCTGGCCGGGTTGGAGATGGATTTGGGTCACTTTGCTCGCCATGGGCGACAGGGGCTCTTCTTCGGCTGGATGACCTTCATCGTGCCCTTCGGCATCGGTTTGCTGGCGGGACGCTATGTGCTCGACTACTCCTGGCTCACGTCGCTCCTGCTGGCTTGTATCTTTGCCTCGCATACCCTGGTGGCATATCCCATCGTGGGGCGCTACGGCATGGGCAAGCAGGTGAGCGTGGTGCTCTCGGTGGTGGCCACGGCCTTTGCGGCTTTCGTTTCGCTGCTTATCCTGGCCGGTATCGTGGGGGCCCAGACACAGGGTGACAACGGCTGGTTTTGGCTCTTCTTCATCATGAAATTTGTCTGCTACGGGGCCTTTGTCATCTATGCTTTCCCGCGTATTGGCCGGGCCTTCTTCCGTCGCTACAACGATAGTGTGATGCAGTTCATCTTTGTGCTGGCCCTGGTCTTCCTGAGTGCCGCCCTGGCCGAGCTGGCAGGCCTGGAGGGGCTGCTGGGTGCCTTCCTGGCCGGATTGGTCATCAACCGCCTGGTGCCTAAGGTATCGCCCCTGATGAACCGTATCGAGTTTGTGGGCAATGCCCTCTTCATCCCCTACTTCCTGATAGGCGTGGGGATGCTCATCAACGTACGCGTGCTCTTCTCGGGATGGGATACGCTCAAGGTGGTGCTCGTCATGGTGCTCACGGCCGTGCTCTCCAAGTGGCTGGCCGCCTGGTTCACGCAGCATTTGCTGGGCATGGATCGCCTGTCGCGCCGCATGATGTTCGGCTTGACCAACGCTCATGCCGCCGGTGCCCTGGCCATGGTGATGATTGGTACGAAGCTGGAGATTGCTCCGGGCGTCTGCTTGATGGACGATGTGGTGCTCAACGGTACGGTGATGGTCATCCTCGTATCCTGCATCATCAGCTCCCTGGCCACGGAGAGTGCCTCGCGTGAGATAGCCATGGCCGAGGCCTCGCTTGAAGGTAACCGGGGCAGCAATCATGGCCGCTGCCTCATCACCTACTCCAACCCGATGACTGTGGATATGCTGACCGAGTTTGCCATCATGATACGTAATCCCCAGATACCTGACGGGTTGCTCGGCTTGACCGTCTCCTACGATGACGACCGCGACAACCGCAAGCGCCAGCAGGGCAAGTTGAACCTGGAGCGGGCCGTGAGCATCGCCCTGGCCGCCGATGTGAAGATGAAGACCATGAGCCGCGTGAGCAACAACGTGGCTTCGGGCATCATCCACACCATGCGTGAGCAGGAGGTGGGTGAGGTGGTCATCGGCTTGCACCATCAGTCGAACATTGCTGACAACTTCTTCGGCATGATTGGTGAGAACCTGCTCAAGGGCACTCACCGCGAGGTGATTATCCTGCGTAGCCTCATGCCACCCAACACGTGGCGTAAGGTCGTGCTGGCCATTCCCCCCAAGGCAGAGTATGAGGTGGGTTTCTACAAATGGCTGGAGCACATCTGCCGCATGGGCGAGCAGCTGGGTTGCCGCATGGAGTTCTATGCCCACACGGAGACAGAGCGCTACATCGAGAACTACATCCGCACCAAGCATGACAGCCTTCGGGCCGAGTATGCCGTGATGGACGACTGGGGCGACCTGCTGATGCTCACCTCTCACGTGGATTACGACCACCTGCTCGTCGTGGTGAGTGCTCGCCGTGGCTTCATCTCCTATTCGCCCCTTTTCGAGCGCCTGCCTGAACAGATTTCGCATAACTTCAACAACAACAGCGTGCTGCTGCTCTATCCTGACCAGTATGGCGACCCGCAGGAGAATGTATCTTATCCTTATATATTAAAATGATGACTAACCAACAGAATCCTGAATGGCAGCAGCGGACGCAGTTGCTGCTGGGCGAGGAGAAGATGTGTCGCCTGACTGCAGCCCGTGTGCTCGTGGTGGGCGTGGGAGGGGTGGGAGCCTATGCCGCCGAGATGCTCTGCCGCGCGGGTGTAGGACAGCTCACCCTGGTGGATGCCGACACCGTGCAGCTTACCAACATCAACCGCCAACTACCCGCTACCCATGCTACCCTGGGTCAACCCAAGGTGGAGGTGCTGGCTCAGCGTTTCCGCGACATCAACCCAGCCATCCGTCTGCGCGTTCTGCCCCTCTTCCTCAAGGATGAGGCCATCCCCGCCCTGCTCGATGAGGAGAAGCCCGACTTCGTGGTGGATGCCATCGACACCCTGGCACCCAAGTGTCACCTCATCGCCGAAGCCTTGAGGCGGAAGCTGAAGATTGTGTCGAGCATGGGGGCCGGAGCCAAGAGCGACATCACCCAGGTGCGCTTTGCTGACATCTCTGAGACCTACCATTGCGGATTGAGCAAGGCCGTGCGCAAGCGCCTGCAGCAGATGGGCGTGAAGCGCAAGCTGCCCGTGGTGTTCAGTACCGAGCAAGCCGACCGACGCGCCATCATCCTGACTGATGAGGAGCAGAACAAGAAATCGACCTGTGGCACCGTGAGCTACATGCCTGCCGTGTTTGGCTGCTACCTGGCCGAGTATGTAATCAAGAACCTGACAAAATGAGGACTAATCTGACGAAATGATGATAGAATTACAAGGAATAACCAAAAGCTTCGGCTCGCTGCAGGTGCTCAAAGGGGTTGACCTGCAGGTGGAGCGTGGCGAGGTGGTGAGCATAATAGGACCCAGTGGGGCGGGTAAGACCACCCTGCTGCAGATTATGGGTACGCTCGACCGACCTGATACAGGACGTGTACTGATTGACGGCAAGGCTGTGGAGCAGCTTAAGGAGCGTGAACTGGCCGCCTTCCGCAACCACCACATCGGCTTCGTGTTTCAGTTTCATCAGCTTCTACCTGAGTTCACCGCCCTGGAGAACGTGATGATTCCCGCCTTTATCGCAGGTACGGCTCGTCGTGAAGCTGAGCAGAGGGCACACGAACTGCTTGGCATGATGGGCCTGTCAGGACGTGAAGGGCATAAGCCCAACGAACTCTCCGGCGGAGAGAAGCAGCGGGTGGCTGTGGCTCGCGCACTCATCAACCATCCTGACGTGGTGCTGGCCGATGAGCCGTCGGGCAGCTTAGACACGCGCAACAAGGAGGAACTCTACCGCCTCTTCTTTGACCTGAGGAAGCAGCTGGGGCAGACTTTCGTCATTGTGACCCACGACGAGGGGCTTGCCCAGATGACCGACCGCACCATCCACATCGTGGATGGCGTTATTCAAAGCTGAGGTAGGGCGCTACGCGTTTCAGCTCGTTGGGCGTAAACTCCTCCCAGCCGCGCATCACATCGAGGGAGGGAATGGCGCCGTGACGCTCGCGGTACTGCATGATGGCTTTCGTCTGCCGGAAGTTGAGGTAGGGGTGGGCCAGCAGCTGCTTCATCGGGAGCCGGTTGACCTGCAGCGGAGAGATGGCCGTAGAATCAAGGGTAAACCATGGCTCGAGCACCTCGTTGTTCAGGCGGATTTCGCGGAGCTGCTCCAGGCGCACGAATCCGCCCAGCTTTCCTCTGTAATTCACGATGCGGCGTGCTGTATAGCTCCCTATGCCAGGTATCTTCTTCAGTTCTGAGGTGTCACACCGGTTCAGTTCGATACGCGTCCCCTTGGGGTATTTCTCCACGCGGGTGTAGAGGCTGTCTGTACGTGGCAGATAGACGGAGGGGCGCTCCTCCTGATTCGAAGGACTCGGCTTCACATCCACTTGCTTATTGTGATTGGTTTGCTCTTCAGTTGGAATGGTGACGTAGGGCGCCAGGCGGGTGTAGAGCGTCTCGGTCATGCCGTAGAGCTTGCGCAGATCCTCCGTCCGGCGGAAATGTCCGCCCTTGGCTCGGTATTTCTGCAGGTTGCGTGCCATCCAGGGAGTAAAGCCAAGGCGAACCAAGGTGGCAGAATCAGCATCATTGGGATTGAAGGCGAAGAGCGTATCACCACCTGAATGTGTGGCCTCAGGCAGCCGCTTCCTGATCCGGCTCTCCGTGACGGCTGTGGCGGATTGCCGCGAGTCGCTGAAGTGGCTGATGAGGGAGTCGCTCCTTTCTTCAGCTGGCTGCCTCGTCTGATAGGACCTCCACCACCATCCTCCGCCAATCGTTAGGGCGATGAGGAGTATCAAGAGCAGGATGCCTCTCCGCTCAAACGGGGTGTAAAGCAGGAAGTTCTTCAGCAGGTGGAACATTTAAACTAAAAACAATTAAACTAAAAACTAAAAACTAAAAACTAAAAATTTAGAGGATACCTTTTATATGTGGAAGGTTATGCCTTGCCTGTCTGGCGCATGTAGCTTAGTGCCATCACCGTGGCCAGCAGGACACCTACGCTGTTGGCGGCAAAGTCGAGCCAGTCGCCACCTCGGTAGGTGGTGCAATAGGATTGGAGCAGCTCCACCACGCCACTGAAGGCCACGGGGCAAGCTGCGGCTCCTATCCAGGCGTGCCACATCGGGGCCTGCTGACGGCGGTGGGCACGGATAAACTCCAGCCAGAGCATCCCCGACATGCCGAAGTACATGCAGCAATGCACCACCTTGTCGATGTACGGCCACTGGAAGAGCGGCTCGTCGTCCATTGAGGGGGGCTGGAAGAACGAGAGGTAGGTCACGGCCAGGATAATCGCAAGCGAAAAGGGGTATTTACGGATAAAATAACGCATTCTATTACAATAAAAAGTGAAACATCTGAAGTTTTTCCTTTAATTTGGCTGCAAAAATAAAGAAAAATATCTAACTTTGCATCGATTTGCGATTAAAACTCCCTAATTATGACTAAAAACGATAGAGCCAACTTTGGCAGCAAGATAGGTGTTATCCTGGCCTCAGCCGGATCGGCGGTAGGGTTGGGTAACATCTGGCGATTTCCTTTTGAGACGGGCAACCATGGCGGTGCGGCCTTTATTCTTCTTTATTTAGGATGTGTGGTGGCACTCGGTATCCCCATTATGATAGCTGAATTCATGATTGGACGTCGCTCGCGAGCCAATACGGCCGGTGCTTACCGTCTGCTCTCCCCTGGCACCCAATGGAAATGGGTGGGACGCCTCGGGGTGCTTAGCGGATTCCTCATCTACAGCTTCTACTCCGTAGTGGCCGGCTGGACGCTGGAGTACATCGTGCAGGCGGTGAGTGGAGGGCTCAGCGGACAGAGTGCGGAGGGGTTCATCGCCACCTTCAACGGCTTCGTGAGCAACCCCTGGCGACCTGCCCTCTGGACGATAGCCTTCGTGCTGCTGACCCACTTCGTCATCGTGCGTGGCGTGGAGCGGGGCATCGAGCGCTCCTCGAAGATTCTGATGCCGTTGCTCTTCATCTTGCTCCTCGTGCTGGCTTGCTGCTCTATCTTGCTGCCCAACGCGAGCGAGGGGGTGCGCTTCCTCTTGCAACCTGACTTCAGCAAGGTGAACAGTAAGGTACTGCTCAGTGCCATGGGACAGGCCTTCTTCTCGCTCTCCCTGGGCATGGGTTGCCTCTGCACCTACGCCTCTTACTTCCGCGACGACACCAAGCTGCCGCGCACGGCGTGCAATGTGGCTGTAATCGACACCCTGGTGGCCATTCTGGCCGGATTCATCATCTTCCCCGCCGCCTTCTCCGTGGGCATTCGTCCTGACTCGGGCCCCAGCTTGCTCTTCATCACCCTGCCCAATGTCTTCCAGCAGGCTTTCGGCGGCTTGCCTCTGTTGGCCCTGCTGCTCTCGCTGCTTTTCTACGTGCTGTTGGCGTTGGCTGCGCTGACCTCCACCATCTCGCTCCACGAGGTGGGCACGGCTTACCTGCATGAGGAGTTCAATCTCAGCCGCAAGAAGGCCGCCACGTTGGTCACCACCTGCTGTGTGGCGCTGGGCATCCTCTGCTCGCTTTCCCTCGGCGTGGGCGGTAGCCACCTGTCGTTTTTCGGCATGACGCTCTTCGACCTGTTCGACTTTCTCACGGCCAAGATCATGATGCCCGCCGGTGGCCTCTTCATCGCCCTCTTTGCCGGATGGTACCTCGATAAGCAGATTATCTGGGAGGAGATCAGCAACCACGGTACCCTGAAGGTACACATCTACAAAATTTTGCTTTTCGGCTTGAAGTACGTTGCCCCCATCGGCATCACGCTCGTCTTCCTGGATCAGTTCCACATCTTCGGGTAACGGCCGCAAGAAGGCAGAGCGATGCTGCGTCATTTCAGTCATTATAGTCAATAGTCATTAGTCATTAAGCATTTTGGGTTTGAGAGGAGTCATTCTACTCCAATCTCTTTAATGACTAATGACTAATGACTAATGACTGTTGACTAATGACTGTTGACTACTGACTGTTGACAATCGTGACCACTAATGGCATGCTCCTGATTAGGAGCAATTAAGACTCATATAGGAGGAGCAGAGGGTTCACAGCAGGTCGATTACTCTGTTCAGGTGGATGCCGTTGGACCCTTTGATGAGGATGGTTTGCCCTTGCGGGGGGGCGGCTACAAGCAGTTCTTTCAGACTCTCTACGTCAGGGTAGGTGGGGTAGGGATGACGAGCTGCGGCAAATTCGCTGCCTACGAGCATCACCTGCTCGAAGCCGCACTCCTGCAGGTAGTCGGCGATGCGTTGGTGTTCGGCGGCACTTTCGGCGCCCAGCTCACGCATGTCTCCCAGTATCAGCATCTTCTCAGCGGCCTGCATGTTCTTGAAGTTGCTCAGGGCAGCCATCATGCTGGTGGGGTTGGCATTGTAGGCATCGATAATCAAGGTGTTATGGGCCGTCTGCATCAGTTGCGAGCGGTTGTTCGTGGGGGAGTAGGCCGTGAGGGCTGCATCTATCTCCTGGGGCTCGATGCCGAAGTGGCGACCTATGGCGATGGCGGCCAAGGCGTTGCAGAAGTTGTACTCGCCGATGAGTTGAGTCTGTACGGGATGATCCTCCGCGCTTCCGGCTTCGTGCCAGCAGAGGGAGAGGAAGGGTGAGTTGCCCGTGATGCGGCCACTGACAGCCAACTGCTCACCTTCGTCGTTCGTTGCACGACCAGCTTGCTCCTGGCAGTCGCTCTCCTCCCGCCCGTAGCATACCAGGTTGAGCCCCTGGGCGATGGCCATCAGGTAGGGGTTGTCGTGGTCGATGAAGACCGTAGCATCTCCCTTCGTGCGCAGGAAGTCGTAGAGCTCCCCTTTGGTTCGAATCACCCCCTCCAGGGAACCGAAGCCCTGCAGGTGGGCTTTACCCACGTTGGTGATGAGGCCGTAGTCGGGCTCGGCGATATCCACCAGCTCCTGGATGTCACCCGGGTGGCTGGCACCCATCTCCACCACGGCCAGTTCATGCTCCGGCTTGAGGCGGAGCAGGGTGAGTGGTACGCCGATGGCGTTGTTCAGGTTGCCTTCTGTATAGAGGATGTGGCGTTGGCGCTTCAGCACGGCAGCTATCAGCTCCTTGGTCGTGGTCTTTCCGTTGGTGCCTGTGATGCCGATGATGGGGGTGTCCAGCTGTCGGCGGTGGTAGTTGGCCAGCTGCTGGAGGGCCAGGAGGCAGTTATCCACCAGAAGGTAGCGGGCATCGTTCTCGGGCAGGTAGGCAGCTTCATCGATGACGGCATAGCGGCTGCCCGCCTCAAGGGCTTGGGCGGCAAAGGCATTGCCGTTGAACGAAGCCCCTTTCAGGGCGATGAAGAGGGAGTCAGGGGGGCAGTTGCGGCTGTCGGTCGTCACGCAGGCGCAAGATAAAAAGCAGCTGTACAGCGTTTGAATATCGGTCATGAGTAGAATTTTCTTTTAATGTTAGCGCAAAAGTAGCACAATCTTTTGAAACGTTGCATGTTTTCCCTACTTTTTTTGTAAGTTTGCAGGCTGAATAGCTAAAATTTGAACAAAATGACTGAACTACAACATCGTCATATCAACGTGAATGGCCGCTTGATGGACCTTTCGCAACCGCGCGTGATGGGTATCCTGAACGTCACGCCCGACTCGTTTTATGCCGAGAGCCGTATGCAGACGGCCGAGGCGGTGGAGAAGCAGGTGCTCCGGCTCCTGGAGGAGGGGGCAGACATCATCGACATGGGGGCCTATTCGTCGCGTCCCAATGCCGACCATGTCTCTGCTGAGGAGGAGATGCATCGCCTTCGTCACGGGTTGGAGGTACTTCGCCGTGTGGCTCCTGAGGCCGTGGTGTCAGTAGATACCTTCCGTGCCGACGTGGCGCGCATGTGTGTGGAGGAGTATGGTGTGGCCATCATCAACGACATTGCCGCAGGCGAGATGGATGCTGAGATGTTTCCCATGGTGGCCCGTCTCGGTGTACCTTATGTGATGATGCACATGCAGGGCACCCCTCAGGACATGCAGCTCAATCCTCACTACGCCCACCTGCTCAAGGAGGTGATGCAATACTTTGCCGAGCGGGTGGATCGCCTCCGCCAGATGGGCGTGAAGGACATCGTGCTCGACCCGGGCTTCGGCTTCGGCAAGACGCTCGACCACAACTACGAGCTCCTCTCGCAGATGGAGGAGTTCGCCTGCTTCGGCTTGCCCCTGCTGGTGGGTGTCTCGCGTAAGTCCATGATTTACCGCCTGCTCGGTTCCACACCCCAGGAGTCGCTCAACGGTACCACGGTGCTCCACACCATCGCCCTGCTCAAGGGCGCACACATCCTGCGCGTACACGATGTGCGTCCCGCCGTAGAGGCCGTGAAGATTGTGCAGAAGATGCGGCAACAGCAACCCAGACAATAATCAAACGACCCCAATTCATTCATTCCTATGTTTATCGATTTCAGTATAAAGGACTTTATCGATATCCTCTCCGTAGCCTTCCTGCTCTACTACAGCTACAAGCTGATGAAGGCTTCGGGTTCGATTAATGTGTTCACGGGCATATTGGTCTTCATCCTGCTGTGGCTCGTGGTGTCGCAGGTGCTGGAGATGAGGCTGCTGGGCTCCATCTTCGACAAGCTGGTGAGCGTGGGTGTCATCGCCTTGATTGTGCTCTTCCAGGAGGAGATTCGTCGTTTCCTGCTGACCCTCGGCTCACACCAACATGCCAGCGCCCTGGTACGTTTCCTGACCCGTGCCAAGAAGGAGGAGCTGAAGCACAACGACATCCTCCCCATCGTGATGGCCTGCCTGAGCATGGGCAAGCAGAAGGTGGGAGCCCTGATCGTGATAGAGCACAACATGCCCATGGACGATGTGGTGCGCACGGGTGACGTCATCAACGCCGATATCAACCAACGCTTGATAGAGAACATCTTCTTCAAGAACAGCCCCCTGCACGACGGGGCCATGGTGATAAGTAAGAATCGCATCAAGGCCGCCGGATGCATCCTGCCCGTATCCCACAACCTGGACATTCCCAAGGAGCTGGGCCTGCGCCACCGAGCGGCCATGGGTATCTCCCAAGCCAGCGATGCCCACGCCATCATCGTGAGTGAAGAGACCGGAGCCATCTCCGTGGCCTACAAAGGCCAGTTCTACCTCCGCCTCAACGCCGAGGAGCTGGAAAGCCTCCTAATCAACGAATGAGAAAGCCAGTTTTTAGTTTCTAGTTTCTAGTTTCTAGTTTTTAGTTTTTAGTTTTTAGTTTTTAGTTTAAAAAAAGGATGTTCTCATCAACCCAACAAGCCATGAATCATTTCGGCGTGACGGAGGAACTGTTGCGCCGCGTGCTGGCCACCGCCCTCGAGATGGGAGGTGACTATGCCGACCTCTACTTTGAACATACCTTCAACAACCTGGTGGGCCTGATGGATGGCCAGGTGAACAACTGCAGCTCCAACATCGACTTTGGCGTAGGTGTGCGGGTGATAGCCGGCGAACAGACGGGGTATGCCTACGTGGAAGGGGTCACCCCCGAAGAGCTGCTTCGTGCTGCGCATACGGCGGCCCGTATCGCCAGCTCGGGTCAGCCACACCCTGTGGCCGAGCGCATCGAGAAGAGACGTACGCGCAACCTCTATCTCATCGACCAACCCTGGGAGGAGGTGGAACTGAAGGCCAAGATTCCCTACCTTGAGAAGCTGAACAGCCGCATCTTCGAGTTGGATAGCCGAGTCATCAAGGTGCAAGCCACCCTGGCTGACAGCACCTCACACGTATTCTTCTGCAACAGCGAGGGGGTGAGCTACTACGACTACCGTCCCATGGGCGCCTTCTCCGTGGTGTGTGTGATGCAGCAGGAGGGTATGGTAGAGAATGGTCATGCGGCTCGCGCCTTCCGTAGAGGCTTCGAGATGATGAGTGACACACTGGTGGAAACCCTGGCTCATGAGGTGGTGGAGCATACGGCCATCCTCTTCAAGGCCGTCAAGCCCAAAGGGGGCGAAATGCCCGTGGTGATGGGAGCCGGTGGCTCAGGCATCCTGCTCCATGAGGCCATCGGACATGCCTTTGAGGCCGACTTCAACCGCAAGCGCACCTCCATCTTCTGCGACCAGCTGGGCAAGAAGATCTGCAACGAACAGATTCAGGTGGTGGATGACGCCACCATCCCCTATAACCGAGGCTCCATCCACTTCGATGACGAAGGGGTGGAGGGACAGAAGACCTACCTGGTCAAGGATGGCGTGCTGACCAGCTACCTGCACGACCGCATCAGTGCCCGCTACTATGGCGTAGCGCCTACCGGCAATGGCCGGCGTGACACCTTCCGCAACGTCCCCCTGCCCCGCATGAGGGCCACCTACATGGAGTCGGGTACCACGAGCGAGGAGGAGATGATTGCTTCGGTCAAGCAGGGAGTCTATGTAGATAACTTCCTCAACGGACAGGTACAGATAGGCGCCGGCGACTTCACCTTCTACGTCAAGTCGGGCTACCTGATAGAAGATGGCAAGCTGACAGCCCCCCTGAAGGACATCAACATCATCGGCAACGGCCCGCAGGCTCTGGCCGACATCACCCTGGTGGGTAACAACAGCACGATAGACAACGGCACCTGGACTTGCGGCAAGGAGGGACAGTCATGCCCCGTGACCTGCGGAATGCCCGCTGTACTGGTCAGCAAGCTGACCGTGGGAGGCGAATAAAATTAACAGCATCAAGACCATGATAACAGAAGAAAACAAGCAGTTGGCTCAATGGGCCATGGATTACGCACTGAAGCACGGGGCCCAGCAGGCACGCCTTGTGCTCTATACCGAGAGTACCACCTCGTTTGACCTGCGCGATGGCGCTATCGACCGTCTGCAGCAGGCCTCGGAGAGCGGATTGGGTATCTCCCTCTTTGTGGATGGGCGTTACGGCACCTACTCCACCAACCGCCTGCACCAGGAGGAGCTGAAGCGCTTCCTGCAGCATGGCATTGAGCATACGCGCTACCTGGCCAAGGACCCCTGCCGCCAGCTGCCCGATGCCTCGCGCTACTACCAGGGAGGCCTGCCCGACCTGCAGCAGTTTGATGCCTGCTTCCTGACCTACGACCCCGATGAGAAGGTGGCCCTGGCGCGTGCCGTGGCTGAGGAGGCGCTGGGCAAGGACGAGCGGATTATCTCCGTGGAGAGCTCCTACAGCGATGGCGAGAGTGGTTCCTACCGCATAGCCAGCAACGGCTTTGAGGGCGAACGGCGTGGCACCTGTTTTGCCCTGTCGGCCAGCGTGGCCTTGCGGGGTGAGGGCGAAGCACGTCCTTCAGGCTTCAGCTACATCACCTCCCTCCGTTATGACCTGCTCCTCAAGGAGGGGCATGGCCAGCTGGCTTATGAACGTGCCCTGCGGAAGATAGGGCAGCGCAAGGCACCTTCTGGTCGCTATACGATGGTGGTCGATGCGCTTTGTGTGCGTCAGCTGCTCGGCCCGATGGTGAGTGCGCTCTACGGCCCTGCCCTGCATCAGCAGAACTCCTTCCTGCTCAACAGCCTCGATAAGCAGGTGGGCTCACCCCTCTTCACCCTCCTCGATGAGCCCCATCTGATAGGGGCCAACGGGGCACGCTACTTTGATGGCGAAGGGGTGGCTACGCGCCCTATGCCGGTGTTTGACGCCGGGGTATTGCGTACCTATTATATAGATACCTATTGCGCCTGCAAGATGGGGGCGGAACCCACCATTGCCTCGCCCTCGCTGCTTGTCCTGACCCCTGGGGAGAAGAGCCAGGAGGAGCTGATAGCCGATGTGGCACACGGCCTCTTCGTGACCGCCTTCAACGGGGGCAACTGCAACAGCTCCACGGGCGACTTCTCCTACGGCATAGAGGGCTTCCTCATCGAGCAAGGCCGCCTCACGCAGCCGGTCAACGAGATGGTCGTCACGGGCAATATGCTCGAGTTGTGGCAACAGCTCGTAGCCGTGGGCAATGACCCCCGCCTGGAGTCCAACTGGCGCATCCCCACACTCACCTTCGAGGGGGTCAATGCCAGCGGATGCTGATTCCTCTTCAGCTGTTAATCCATCATCAGCGTCATGTGGCCAGGCTCTATCTCGAAGAGCTTGCGGGTATATTCCGCGATGTCATAGACGGGGATTCCATCTTCAGCATGTTCAGGCGGCAGGCACGGCAGGAAGCTGAAGTGTCTGTCTGCAAATTGATAAAGGCCGTTGTTAGCCGAGATGATGGGGTCCTTGATGTAGAACGTCTCTTCTTCTCTCGTTCGGGGAGAAGACTCGGTTCTTTTCATCAACAGGGGGAGATCCACGATGCGTGCCGCTCCGAAGAAGGTCTCCCGTGCGTTAGGCTCCGTCAGCTCCAACCAGAAATGCAGCTGCGTGGAGCAGCGAAGTAGGTCGATGAAGTAACTGATATCGCGAGGTGATACCGTGGTAAAATCCCGTACGCGGAGCGCCTGTCTGGTTTTATCCCCGATGGCGATGCCTCTCAACTCTCCCTCCCCGTTGACCATACCTACGACGAATCCGCCACTTTGTAGGGTGGATTCCACCACAAAGCGGATGTCGCGCTGTGTGTGTCGCATGTTGCCCGTGAAGCGGCTGTTGATGGCCGTGGTCAGCCACTCCACCGCAACTGCCTGAGGTATGTTGTGTTGGAGACTCATCTCTGTATAGCGGTAATAAGGTAGGCCAGAACATCTCCATCGGTCATACCATCGCTTGAATGCCGGCACGAAGCCGAAGCGGCCGTAGAAGGCAAAGAGCTCCTCCTTGGCGGGTATGGTGACGCAGAGGGGGATGTGCTTCTCGTGCAACGTGAGGAGCGTCTTCTCCATCAGTTGCCCCATGAGCCCCTTCCCTTGCTGTTCGGGAGCGGTGCAGGCGGCATAGATGTAGGAGCAGCGCAGATTCTTGTCGAATAGATTGTACCGGTAGGTATCGATGTGATGCAGCATGGAGATGACCCTCCCTCCCTCTACGATGGTATGATGGTATCGGGGGTGGCCATAATAGCTGTAGAACAGGTTGATGTAGCTCTCGTCATCCTCCGGGAAGCATTGCATCCAGAGGGCTTTCATGGACGATAGTTTGGAATTCATACGGAGGCTACCATTTGATGTTTTCTACGGGTTCGCTCTTGAGGCAAGCGATGTACTTCTCTAGGATGATGGCGGGTTGGTAGGAGAGCTTGGCTTTGCGCAAGCCCTCGATGCCGAGGTCCTCCTCGCGGTTCAGGTAGGTGTATTGCTCGGGCACGTGGTTGGCAAACTCGTAATTAATCATGGCATAGGCCCCTTCGATGCGGGTATCGGCCTTCTCTACGTGTACGCCGAAGGTGTCGTGGTTGATAGGGGAGCCAAAGCTGAAGGCGGCTATCTTTCCCTCCACGTGGAGGATGCCCCCCGTGAGTTGCAGCGCTTCGAAGTGCTCCAGCGCATAGGTTAGGGCACGCCGCTCGTTGCCCGTGCCCTCCTGCTTGTCGCAGTCGTTGGCCAGGCACCATTCCTGCTCCAGCTGCAGGCATTCGCGGATGCGGTCGGGGGTGATGGGGGTGTATGCGTAATCGGTGTAGGTGCGCTTGAATTTGTTCACGTGGTTCCGTTTGGGTTGGAACCGCTTGCCGCTCAGGGTGGCCAGGTCGCTGCGCAGGTAGAGGTAGTCAGCATAGTCGCGGTCGGCGGTGAAGCGGAACTGCCCGGGCATGAAGGCCTCCACCTCCGAGCACATGTCGCTGCAGATGCCCAGCAGGCAGAGGGGGGCCCCTTCACGATGGGCATCGTCAATCAGGGCATGGAGCACGGCCCGCAGGTCGCCCTCGCCAATGGGCATCATATAGACCAGTTGCCCTTCGGCACGGAATTTGAGCAGCAGGAACCCGTCCAGTTCGGCGTACTGCGTACCATACATGAAGCGCCAGCTGCAGAGGTTGGCAAAGGCCAGGTCGCAGTTGCGTCGCGGGCTGTGGAGGGTATAGCGTTGGATGATTTCGCGGTCGTTGAGGGTGATGTCTTTGAAATGAATCATGGGTTGTTTTCGTTGAGGGATAAGGGGGATGCGGTCAGACCATGCCCATCAGTTCGAGGATGGTGGGGGTGAGCAGGGCGGTGAGGATGCCGTTGATGGTCAGTCCCAGGCTGGCAAAGGCTCCGTACTTGCGGCTGATTTCCATAGCGGTGGAGGTACCCACGGCATGGGCTGCTGTGCCGAGGGAGAGTCCCTGAGCCATCGGACTGCCGATGCGGGTCAGTTTCATGGTCTTCATGCCGAGGATGCCGCCGAGGAGCCCCACGCAGACCACGACAGCGGCTGTGAGCGAGGGAATGCCACCCAGGGTCTTGGTCACCTCCATGGCAATCGGGGTCGTGACCGACTTGGGAGCCAGGGAATAGACAATCTCGTCGGGCGCACCCATCCATCGGGCAATTAGGACCACCGAGACGATGCCCACCAAGCAGCCGGCCAGCTGGGAGAGCAGGATAGGGAGCAGTTGCTTCTTGATGGTCTCCAGCTGCAGGTAAAGCGGCACACCCAGGGCCACCACAGCGGGTCGCAGCCAAAACTCGATGAGGTGTCCTCCCTCGCTGTAACTCTCGTAACTGACGTGGGCCGACTTCAGGATGATGATCAGCAGGGCAATGGTGAGCAGGATGGGGTTAAGCAACATCAAGCCCGTAAGTTTCTGCAGGCGCTTGGCCAGGAAGAAGAGACCAAAGGTGATGGCCAGCAGGAAATAGGGATTGGAAAGGAAATTCATGATTCAACGGATGCTTTTTTTGTGCTATGGGTTATTTTATTTCAGTTTACGGGTCAGCTGGTGTACCCAGCCGGTCACCACGATCACGAGGAGGGTGCTGACCACGGAGGCTATCACGATGGGCCAGAACTGCGCCTGGATGATGTCGAAGTAGAGCATCAGCGCCACACCGGGTGGCACGAAGAAGAAGCCCAGATTGGCCACCAGGAAATCACTCAGGCCTTGTACCCATTCCAGACGGACCCACTTCAGTTTCAGAAACAGGGTGAGCAGCAGCATACCGATGATGCTCGACGGCAGCTTAACCCCTGTCAGGAAGACCACCAGCTCACCAAGAGCCAGGCAGCCAAATAGAATCGTGCATTGACGTATCATAATAGCTTGTACTTATTTATAGATGTTTTATCGATAAGCGGCCGCAAAGTTAGCGCTTTTATTGTTAAATTGTGCAATATTGGGCAGAACATCAAATAAAAACCAATTTTTACCTATGCGGATAGGACAAATTAAACTAAATTTGCAGCGTCAAGAAACTATTTATTATCACATAACTTATCATCACATATCGTATTATGCAAAAGATTATAGACGAAATTGTGGAACGTGCGAAGGCCAATCGCCAACGCATCGTTCTCCCCGAAGGAACTGAGGAACGTACGCTGAAGGCTGCCAACCAGATTCTGACGGATGGTGTGGCCGACCTGATCATCCTGGGTAATCCTGCTGAGATTGAGGCCTGCGCCAAGGAGTGGGGCCTGGGTAACATCGGCAAGGCTACCATCATCGACCCGATGAACCACCCCAAGAAGGAGGAGTATGCCCAGCTGCTCTGCGAGCTGCGTAAGAAGAAGGGCATGACCATCGAGGAGGCCCGCAAGCTGGTGGAGAATCCCCTCTACCTGGGTTGCCTGATTATCAAGAGTGGCGATGCCGACGGTCAGCTGGCCGGTGCGCGCAACACCACGGGCGACGTGCTCCGTCCCGCCCTGCAGATCATCAAGACCACGCCGGGTATCACCTGCGTATCGGGTGCCATGCTGCTCCTGACTCACGCTCCTGAATATGGTAACAACGGTGTGCTCGTGATGGGTGACGTGGCTGTGACGCCCGTGCCCGATGCTGACCAGTTGGCTCAGATTGCCGTCTGCACCGCCCGTACCGCCCGTGCCGTAGCTGGCCTTGACCCCAAGGTGGCTATGCTGAGCTTCTCCACCAAGGGCTCTGCCAAGCATGAGGTAGTAGATAAGGTGGTTGAGGCGCTGGGTAAGGCCAAGTCGCTGGCTCCTGACATTGCCATCGACGGTGAGCTGCAGGCCGATGCCGCCCTCGTACCGAGCGTAGGTGCCAGCAAGGCCCCGGGTTCGGCCATCGCAGGCCACGCCAACGTATTGGTGGTTCCCTCGCTCGAGGTGGGCAACATCTCCTACAAGCTCGTTCAGCGCCTGGGTCATGCCGATGCCATCGGCCCGATCCTCCAGGGTATTGCCCGTCCCGTCAACGACCTCTCCCGTGGTTGCTCCATCGAGGATGTCTATCGCATGATTGCCATCACGGCTAATCAGGCCATTGCTGCTAAACAATAATAATCATCACCCATAAAAAACACAACCTATGAAAGTTTTAGTACTCAACTGCGGTAGCTCGTCTATCAAGTACAAGCTCTTCGACATGGAGCAGAAGTCGGTCATTGCCCAGGGTGGCATCGAGAAGATCGGCTTGAAGGATTCCTTCCTGAAGTTCACTCTCCCCTCGGGCGAGAAGAAAATCCTGGAGAAGGACATCCCCGAACATACCGTCGGCGTGGAGTTCATTCTCCAGACGCTGACCAGTCCTGAATATGGTGCCATCAAGAGTCTGGACGAGATCAATGCCGTAGGCCACCGCATGGTGCACGGTGGCGAGAAGTTCAGCGAGTCAGTGCTCCTCGATAAGGAGGTGCTCGATGCCTTCACTGCTTGCAACGACTTGGCTCCGCTCCATAACCCCGCCAACCTGAAGGGTGTACGTGCCGTAGAGGCTATCCTGCCCAACGTACCTCAGATTGGTGTGTTCGACACCGCCTTCCATCAGACCATGCCCGACTACGCCTACATGTATGCCCTGCCTTACGAACTCTATACCAAGTATGGTGTGCGTCGTTACGGCTTCCACGGCACCTCTCACCGCTACGTTTCGAAGCGCGTGTGCGAGTTCCTCGGCGTATCTCCTGAGGGCAAGCGCATCATCACCTGCCACATCGGCAACGGTGGCTCTATCTCAGCCATCAAGGACGGTAAGTGTCAGGACACCAGCATGGGTCTCACCCCGTTGGAGGGCCTCATGATGGGTACCCGTAGTGGTGACATCGACGGTGGTGCTGTATCGTACATCATGGATAAGGAAGGTCTTGACTCAGCTGGCATCTCCAACCTGCTCAACAAGAAGAGCGGTGTGCTGGGTATCTTCGGTGAGTCGAGCGACATGCGCGACCTGGAGACGGCTGCTGCCGCTGGCAACAAGCGTGCCATCCTGGCCGAGCAGATGTACTTCTACCGCATCAAGAAATACATCGGTGCCTATGCTGCTGCCCTGGGTGGCGTAGATATCATCGTCTTCACCGGTGGCGTGGGCGAGAACCAGGCCTCTTGCCGTGCTGCAGCTTGCCAAGGGCTGGAGTACATGGGCGTGAAGCTCGATGCCGAGAAGAACAAGGTGCGTGGCGAGGAGATTGTCATCTCTACCCCCGACTCCAAGGTACAGGTTGTCGTGATTCCTACCGACGAGGAGCTGATGATTGCATCGGATACCGTAGCTATCCTGAGCAAGTAATGGCGTATTAATTTCCCAAAAAAAGGCAAAACTTATACGGTTTTGTCTTTTTTTGTTCTAATCTTACTATTTTGTTATGAAAAGATTTACTTATTCTCTTTTGTTCCTCTTGCTGGCTGTCACTTTGCACGCGCAGCAGGCTAAGTATGTATTCTATTTTATTGGTGACGGTATGGGGCTGAACCAGGTCAACGTCACGGAGATGTTTCTTGCGGAGCAGGATGGAGGCCGTATCGGCACTTCGCCCCTCTGTTTCGGTGCCTTCCCCTATGCCGGCTATGCCACCAGCTATTCAGCTACCAACTCCATCACCGACTCGTCTGCCGCTGGTACGGCCCTGGCTACAGGTGTCAAGACTTACAACGGTGCCATCGGTGTCAACCCCGAGAAGGAGCCCGTGGAGAGCGTAGCCGTCAAGGCGAAGCGCAGCGGTAAGCGTGTGGGTATCACCACGAGTGTCAGCATTGACCATGCCACGCCATCGGCCTTCTATGCCCATCAGGAGAGTCGCAGCTGGTACTATGAGATTGCCCTCGACCTGCCCAAGGCGGGCTTCGACTTCTACGGTGGCAGTGGCTTCCTCAAGCCCGAGCGCACGCACGACAAGCAGCAGGCACCCAGCATCTATCCCATCTTTGCCGAGGCCGGCTATACCGTAGCTCGTGGCGTGGAGGAGTATCAGGCCAAGCGTGCTGAAGCCGGTAAGATGATTCTGATGCAGCGCGAAGGCGAAGGTATTGATGCCTCCTGCCTCCCTTACGCCATCGACCGCAAGGAGGGCGACCTGACGCTGAAGCAGATTACGGAGAGTGCCATCGACTTCTTGATGAAGGACGGGGGCAGCAAGAAGGGCTTCTTCCTGATGGTGGAGGGGGGCAAGATTGACTGGTCTTGCCACGGCAACGATGCTGCCACCACTGTGCGTGAGGTCATCGACATGGATGAGGCCATCAAGGTGGCCTATGAGTTCTATAAGAAGCACCCCAAGGAGACGCTGATCGTAGTGACTGCCGACCACGAGACCGGTGGCCTGGGCCTGGGAAACTCCAATTATGAGCTCCATCTGGCCAACCTCGTTCATCAGCAGGAGTCGGCTGACGCCCTCTCACGCTCCATCACCAACCTCCGCCGCCAGCGCCGCATCTACACCTGGGAGGATATAAAGGAGTTCCTTGGCGAGAAGATGGGCTTCTGGAAGAGCGTCAAGCTCAACTGGGAGCAGGAGCGTATGCTGCGTGATGCCTTCGAGGATTCGTTTGTGAAGAACAACGTCAAGTTTGAGGAGAGCCTCTACAGCAGGACCGAGCCGCTGGCCGCCGTGGCTAAGCAGGTGATGAGCCAGGTAGCTCTGCTGGGTTGGACCACGAGCAGTCACAGCGCCGGCTACGTGCCCGTCTATGCCATCGGAGCTGGCGCCAGCGCTTTCAGTGGCAAGATGGATAACACGGACATCCCCAAGCGCATCGCCAAAGCAGGTGGGTACCGATGAATTATTAACCTCATACCCATTATCCCACTATTTTCCTCTGGATGAAAAACGCTTTTCATCCAGAGGAAAATCTTTTTTCAAACGGCAGAAAAGAACTTACCAGCGAGATGAAAGGAACCTCCGGGTGTAAATGTTCGTTCGAGCATAAAAAATCTCCCCTGCGGCGATGGCCGCAGGGGAGATTTTTTATAGGGGGAGTGACGTTACTCGGCAATTATGATGACTACGCGGTTCCAGTCGTTGGTGGAGAAGGGCTGTTCGGTGTCGCCCTTACTGCTTACCTGGAGGCGTGACTCGTCGATGCCGTACTTCTCGTGCAGGCACTTCAGCACGGCCTCTGAACGCAGCTTGGCCAGACGCTCGTTGATTTCAGCGTTGCCTGTGCCCTTGTCAGCATAGCCTATCACGGTAGCCGTGGCATCAGGATACTGATTCAGGTAGTCGGCAATGGCCACCACGTTGATGAGCTGGTCATCGGTCACGGTGACTTTACCCAGGCCGAAGGCTACGTGGCTGCGGATACCGCGTACCACCTTGGCAGGAGCCACCTCCTTCTCTACCTCAACGATCTTCTCAACCACTACCGTATCTATACGGGCACGCATGCGGTTCACGCACTCGTTGATTTCCTCCTCCTCGATGTACTCTACGGAGATGCAGGTAGCGCACTTGTAGCCCGAGCGGAACTTGTAGGTTACGCCGGCCAGCAGGTTGACGTAGGTATCGAAGCTGTGGTCGTCACGACGGTTCCAACGGTCGCTGACACCATTGACCGTGGCTTCAACGTTGAAGTCGAAGGCATTGTTCAGGCGTACACCCATCTGCAGACCGGTACGTACTACAAGCGAAGAGACGCTGTGCTCAAAAGCACGGTTGAATCCCGCACCAAGCAGGAAGCTGACATCAACGGGGCGCTCGGGGTAACGCTTGATCCACTGACTGATGTTGAGCATACCATCGATGGTAGCGGCGCCATAGAAGAAACCGCTGGCCTGGCCGGAAGTCACACTGGCCGAGCGTCCACGCCAGCCGCTGATGGCCAGACGGGCACCCAGCACGGGCGAGAAGTACTTACCTGCTGCTATCTGACCAGCAGGAGCGAGCAGTTTACCCACACCGGTAGAACCAGTAGAATAAGAGAGACCCAGTCCACCCGAGATGAACCAGGGATTCTCTACCGCAGGCTTTGCCGGCTTGGTAGCGGGAACATCCTGAGCCTGCACCGCAAAGGGCAGGGCGAGCAGCGAAGCTGCTATAAAAAGAGATTTCAGTTTCATGGTTTATGTTCCTTTCTCATTTCATCACTGTCTTCACCTCCATGCCGTCGTCGGGAGTCATGTTGGCCCCATACTCAGCCAGTACGAAGCGACCTATCACGTCGTTGCTGTGGAGCAGGATCTGCTTCTTGAAAAAGGCCGAATAGCTTTCAGCCACTACCTTCGGGTCAGTCTCCCCTTCCAGGGAGTCGTGTACACGCTGCATCTCGACAAAGAATTGCTGCATGGCCTTATTGAGCGGGGTGCCCCAAGTGGTGTAAAGCTCACCCAGGACCACAGTCACCGTGCCACCCTCTACCACGATAGGCATGTAGATGTCATCGGTGGGGTCGTTGTCGTTGACCAGCTTCACCTTGGCTACATAGGGCATCTGTGCCGAGTCCGTGCGCTGGAGTGAGAGATGACCATCCGTCAGGCAGATCGAGTCAAGCGCCGAGCCATCAACCAGCGTGAGTACCCCTTTGGTGTAACCCTCCAGTGAGCAGGTCAGGTCGATGGTACAGGGAGCCTGTACGGGCTGCTTCTGACCACAGGACACGAGCAGTGCGACCAGGGCAAGGAGAAGAAATAACAGTAAATTACGTTTCATAATCAGAATATCATTTAGAATATAGAAGGCGGTTCGGCTAATGGACTTTAGCAGAACCGCCTTCATTTATACGTCCGCTGTCCTCAGGGGACGCGGGTTAGCTTTATGAAGTGTTTAGAAGCGGAATCCAAGCTTCACCACGGGCATTTCAATCAGCTTGATGCTGTGGTGCGACACGTTGTAGTTGTCGAATCCACGCGGAGCAATCTGAATGAGGTCGTAGCGATAGGCCAGGGGACGACACTCGATGCCGAAGGTCAGACCTTGGGCGATGCTGTATTCAATACCGCCTACGAGAGCACCCTTGAAGCCCATAACCTGTCCGATACGTCCGGGAGCCAGATAGACCTGCTGATCTACTGCATCCTCTTCCGATTCGGAGTCTTCATCGTACGACATCTTGCCTGTATAGGGTTCCATGGTCTCGATGTGAGCCATCTGGAAGCCTACGGTAGCACCAATATAAGGATGGATGCGAGGATTGCGCGTCTTGAAATAACGGTCCACACCCACGTTAACAAACCAGTTGTTCGTGGTCTCAGCGTTGACGTACTTCTGGTCGGGTATAATCATGTCGGGCACTGAGTAGTCACCCTCGATGAAGTCCTTCTTCGGCGTTACGTCGATAGCCATACCAGCCGAGAAGTTGAAGTCCCAACAGTCGTTGAAGAAATATTTCGCTTCAACGCCAACGATGTTGAGCAGAGAGTTATCATTGAACCCGTTGATGTTCAGGTAATCGTTCAGATAGCCTGATTGGTTACCGTTGGTCAAGCTGTTTGAGTTGCTTGTACCACCGTTAGGCAATCCGATAGATCCGCCTGTATTGCTGTATGCGGGGATGAGGTAGCTTCCTAACTTTTCGTTATAGAAAGCGCCGTTACCACCGAGTATCAGCGATACCTGCCACTGACCTTTACGGGGAGCAAACACTACACCCTCCTTTTTCTTGGCGCAAGGCGTGCCGTCGCCGCAGGGGGCAGGCTGCTGCGCCCAGAGTGTGGGCGCAGCGACCAAAGCCGCCAATAGGAATGTGCAAAGTTTCTTATGCATTGTTTGTTCTTTTAAATTAAGTATATATCCCTATTTGCGTAGGGGCAAGAGTTTGTTGCTTATTCAGCGCTAACAGCCATTGCTTCGATAGCCTTCTGCAGACGCTCCTGAGCGATGTCGAGGTTCTCCTTAGCAACATCAGCAGCAGCCTGAGCCTCATCAAGAGCAACCTTCATGGCCTCAGCAGCTGCGATTTCGTTGTTGTTCCAGTCAGCCAGATTCTTTTCAGCCACAGTTACATCGTACTCTAACTCTACGAGATATTCTTCCAAATCAGCCTTCCACTCCTTCAAGTCAGCTACAAGAGCATCAATCTGATCCTGAGAGTATTCGCCTGCAGAGTACTGGTAGTATACCAAGAGGATTTCATTCAGGTAGCGAGCTTCGGTACGGAGCTCATCTACTACAGCCTGCAGTTCAGCAAGAGCAGCGTCGATTTCAGCTTCCTTCTCATCAGCAGCAGCCTGAGCCTCTTCGGCTACAGCAACGGCAGCTTCATAGTCAGCAACCAGCTTGTCAGCTTCAGCCTGCAGGTCAGCAGTCATTTCTGCCAGCTGAGCGTCTGTTACGCCAAGGAGTGCTTCAGCACGAGTGATTTGTGCTTCGTAGTACAGTTCCCATCCGTACGCGCCATACCACGTGTAAGCTCCTGTAATTTCCCAAGGCTCCAAACCGTAGTTTTCTGCAAGTTTAGCGTCAATATCAGCCTTAGTCAATTCAACAAGACGATCGTCATCGAATTGATTTGAGCCCGTTGATCCATAAAGTTCAATTGAGAGCTGGCGAACCTTGTTTTCAACTGCCCATTTTCCAATAAGAGGCAGAGAATCTGTTATTTCGAATTCCTCTTTATTAGAGTATGCATTACCAAGAGCACTGTTGTAGTAACTATAATCTGTTACACGAGAAGTCAAAGCTCCATAAACACTTTGTGCAGCACTGAAAGCATTATCTAGTGCCATTTCAGCTTCATTCTTGGCGTTTAACAGTGTTTCATACTGAGCAGCGTATGCTGCGTTGTTCTCTTGGTATTTCTTCTCTTCAGCCAAATTGATTTCAGCAATTTTGCGATCTCTTGTGGCTTCAGCAAGTTCAATTTTATTATTGTTAGCGGCTACCGCCTTATCGCGAGTACCATCAACATGTTGACCAGCTGTAGAATCCCAGGAACCCCAGTAGTTCTTACGATTAGTGTTTATCTCAGTCATTTTGGTCTCGTAAGCCGTCTTAGCATCAGCTACTGCCTGAATTTCGGCTGCTGTTGCGGTTGAACCCTTTTGACTTACTTCAATGTTCAGCTCATTCCAACGAGCGTACAAAGCATCATATTCGTACCACAAGATATCATTAGACTGCCAGTAAGAATTGTCAGCATCTACCAATTCCTGATTTAAAGTAGCGACGAGCTCATCATACTCATCACGAGCAGCCTGACGTTGATCCTCGTAAGTCTGCCAAGTAGTCCACCAATCAGTTTCAGCCAGCAAATTATCAAAAGCTGCCTTAGCGGTGAGGTAAGGCTCTACCAAATCATTGTATGCCTTAATAGCAGCCAGCAAATCGTCATAGCCAGCGATACCAGCTTCTGCATCACCCTTCAAGTTGGCAATTGTACCGTATTCCGTACCCGTACGGTATGCATTCACTGCATCCTGCCATCTTGCCTTCAGACCCTTTACATAAGCTTGTTGATTCTTGTAATTGCTCTTTGTCATTGCAAGTGATTCAGCAGTCCATGCGTTCTGGTTTTCGTCGCGAGCAGCATCCTTGATAGCGTTCTTTGCGCTTTCAATCCGGTTAAGATTAAAGCTTAGCCAAGCATCATTATTCAGGCTATAAGTACCTCTTCTAACTACTGTTACTTCGCCTTGATAACCATTAACGATGTAATAGGGGAATTCATACTTGAACTCAGCAATCTTGATGGGAGCATTCAAAGCTGCGTTGGCTGCATTCTGCAGAGCAGCCAGTTCGTCATAGTCGGGAGCCATTTCAGCGCGAGCCAGGTCAACGGCCTTCTGGGCCTCAACAATCTTAGCCTGCAGAGCGTCATACTCAGCCTGCAGCTCATCGCGACGTGCTACGTTCTCACCCGGAGTCATAGCTTCAGCTTCTGCAATTGCAGGGTTCAGCTCCTCTTCAATGAAACTCTTCAAGCTTTCAACATAAGCCTGCTCTCGCTTCAAGCTCTGCTGCAGGTAGAATGTGTAGAAATCCTTGTTCTCTTCACGATATTCTACTTCTTCAGTAGCCATAATCCAGTTACGCTGAGCCTCACGAACGGCAGCCATCTTCTCATCGTAGATAGCCTTCTTAGCGTCAACGTCGTTAATGTAAGCCTGCAGAGCATTCTGCTGTTGTACACTCAGTTGAGCCTTTACGAGAGCCAATTGAGCCAAAGCCTGCTGATAAGCTACTTCAGCCAATTTATCCGCCTGCTCCCAAATATGCTGCTGGTGTTCAGCTTCAGCCTTAGCCTGAGCAATACGGATTTCAATCTCAGCACGCGCAGCCTCAGTCTGAGCGTTGATCAGTTCGGCCTGAGCCTTAGCGATTTCGGCCTGAGCCTTAACCAAGGCTGCGTCAGCCTCCAACTTAGCAGCTTCTGCTTTCAGACGAGCTGCCTCAGCCTCCTGCACTACCTTCTTGGCGGCAATCAGCTCAGCTTTAGCTTTTCTCAATACGTTGATGCCTTCGGGTTCGTCGTTGTCAACGCAACTTTGAAGCATCGGGGTTGCACCAGCCAATAGACCGGCTACAACCAGATAAGTCCACTTCTTCATACTTTTTTGTTTTTAGTTAATAAAGTGTTGAATAATAATAATTAGTATTTGTTATTAATTTATATATCGAATCGGATCGATTGCATCAGTAAAATATGTATTTCCTTTTTTTCTTATAATATTAATTAATGTATTAGTAAAATATGTATTTCCTTTCATTACATAGCCGTTTGGTTAACTATGCGTCTGCAAAGATATGCGAAAGTATAGAAAATAAAGAGAAAGTAGTATTGCGAATAGTTAACATTACTGTAGCGAATATTACAACACTTGAATCTCCTCCTCCGTTTCTGGGCTATTCTGGAGGGCCTTGAGGCGGTCGCGGACGTGCAGGGAATACTCAGTGAAGAAGTCGTGCTGCAGCACCAGGCAGATGCGTAGCAGCAGGCCTGTGTCGATACTGTCCTTCTCGAACAGGCGGTAGATGTTGGAACGGTCACAGGCCAGCTTGCGGGCAAACCACGTGATTCCTCTCTCCTGGCGGTGCAGTTCCTCTTTGATCAGTAGGCCGATAGGTTTCATGGCGCGGATTTATAATTTTAGGTAAAATATGTACCGCAAAGGTAAGGTAAAAAAGCTAAAACGCAAAACCTTTCAGCCAAAAAAGTTTCAAATTGCGCGCATGAGCCCCTGTAGGCAGCCCAAATGGTGGCGCTTACGCCATATTGGACTATGTTGTCACTGCACCTTCCACTCGGCAATGGTGCGGGTCTCGGAGGAGAAGTTCATGCCGATGCGGAAGA
>JBJEKT010000180.1:0-26977 GCA_051878775.1 Bacteroides sp.
GGAGAAAGAACTGGAAAACTCGGAGAATGGGGAGTATGAAACGGAGATGGAGCAGGGGGGAGAAGTGGCTGTGGAGCAGTTTCACATCACCCGCCTTATTCTCCCTGAGCTGAACATACGCGTGGGGCATCTCATTGTGCCCGTTGGCTTGACCAATGCACATCACGAGCCGATTCACTTCTTCGGCACCTCACGCCCCGAGGGGGAGACGATGATTCTCCCTTCCACCTGGCACGAGACGGGTGTGGAGTTGTTTGGCTCTATCGGACGAGGGGCCGGGCGCTTCAATTACCAACTGATGATTGTGGCCGGGCTTAACCCCGACGGATTTGGCCGTGACAACTGGGTGAGCAACGGCAAGCAGGGACTCTTCGAGGAGGATTGCTTCTCCTCACCGGCTTACGTGGGGCGTGTGGATTACCTTGGCGTGAAAGGATTGCGTTTGGGCCTCTCGGCTTATTACTGCGCAGATGTCACCCGCAATGCTGACAAACCTTATAAATACTCTTCGGTAGGTGCATCGGCTCTCACCATCCTGGCTGCCGACGGGCAGTACATGAATAGCTATCTAACGGCCAGGGGTCATCTCATCTATGGCAACTTACAGCATGCTGATGCCATAGGTAGTGTGAACGTCAGCAATTCAGGTAATAGTTATCATAGTGGCTCGATGCGTAAGGTGGCTCGCAATGCCCTTAGCTACGGCGCAGAGGTGGGTATCAACTTGCGCACCCTGCTGCCCCGGATGCAGTTCCCCACGCTCTATCCCTTCGTACGTTACGAATACTACAATCCCCAGGAAGAGGGCGAGGCGATGCAGACGATGGATGCACGCTGCCAGGTGAGTAAGTGGACAGCCGGCCTCAATTGGTACCCCCTACCTAACCTGGTGGTGAAGGCCGACTACACCACCCGTCAGATAGGCACCCAACGTCCCTTCGGTACCAGTAAGTACAACAGTGAGAACGAGTTGGCCATTGGCGTGGCCTTCGTGGGTTGGTTCATCAAGAAATAGCGGTGCTATATATAATAAAGTATAGAAAGGAATAATCATATAATCATAACGTAATAACAAATGAAACAGATTAAAGTATTTGGATGGGCCCTGATGATGGGCTTGGTCGTTTCGCTGGCAGCTTGCAGCGAAGACAAAGGAGAATCGTTGGAACAGGAAGCAGCCGGTGAGTCGTTTATCTGCATTGAGCAGCTGATTAATGGCTGCACCAACATTGCTACCGAGGTGGGTGAAACCAAAATCGGCGACCCGCTCGACAAATGGAATGCCGGAATGAAGACCGAGGCACTCTATGCCGTGGAGTCGTGGTACAGCTGGCACTCGCGTGAGGATTACAGTAACAACATCTATTCCATACGCAATGCCTACTACGGTACGCGCAACGGTGAAGTGGGCACCTACTCGCTGGCCGCGCTCATGGCCAAGCATAATGCTACACTGGATACCGCAGTGCGCGATGCCATTGCTGATGCCATTGAGGCTATTCTCGACATTCCGCAGCCTTTCCGCAACAACATCGGAAGCAGTGAGGCGCGCGTAGCGCAGCAGTGTTGTGCCGACCTGGTGGAGGTGCTGACGCAGCTCAAGAGCTACCTTGAGCAAACCGCTGCTGTGAATCAGGATAATGTGCTTGATCCCATCGTGGCCTCGTATGTAGATGACGTGGTGCTTCCCACTTACAAGGAACTTAAGGAGAAGAATACCTTGCTCTATCAGGCAGCCAAGGGCTTCCTGGAAGCACCGAGCGATGAAGCTTTCGATGCCGTCTGCGATGCTTGGATGGCAGCACGTGTGCCCTGGGAGACGAGTGAGGCTTTCCTCTTCGGACCTGTGGACAATGAGGGACTTGACCCCAACATGGACAGCTGGCCACTCGACCAGGATGCCATCGTGCGCATCCTCAACTCGGGAGACTTTGATAACCTGGATTGGAGCGATGGTGACAGTGACGATGCCATCAGCGCCAAGCAGGAGGTGCGTGGCTTCCACACGCTGGAGTTCCTGGCTTTCCGCAATGGCGTTCCTCGCACGGTGAACGATACGGCTGACTCAGGCAATGCTGCAGATATCGTCTATACAGCCGATAATGCCCGTAGTTGGGCCAATTACATGGTGCAGGTGGCTTATCTGCTGCAGCAAGATGCCTCCGACCTCTACGATTACTGGGCAACGAGCTACAAGGGCGGAGAGAACTATGCCCAACGCTTCAAAGCGCATAAAATCTAATCGCGAGGAGTGCTATGTATAGTCGTCATCTTTTTATGCGACAACTGTTTTCATGCATCTTCTTCCTTTTCCTGGTTTCTTGCCAGGAGAAGGGAATGGATGCTGATGACATTTTCGTGCCCTCTGGCTATGCCCTTTCAGCAGGTACCTCCACCATCTTCACCCAATCCACCTTTGCTTACGATACCGATGCTTCGTGGCTGAATGGCACCTACAAGCGCCGTTTCCTTAACGGCGATGGCCTCTACGACGACGTGCGCACCAGCAGCAACGGATTGGGTGGAGGACTTGGCCCTGTTTATGCGGGTTATTCCTGCGGCAGCTGTCATCGCAATGCGGGCCGCACCAAGCCGACGCTTTGGTCAGAAGGGGGCAGTGGGAGCACAGGTTTCTCCTCCATGCTGGTTTATATCACCCGTAAGAATGGGGCCTTCTTCCAGAACTACGGACGGGTACTTCATGATCAGGCCATCTACGGCGTGAAGCCCGAGGGTAAGCTCAAGGTGGAGTGGCACTACGAGCAGAGTGAATTTCCAGATGGGGAATCCTACGAGCTCTGTTATCCCACCTATACCATCACCGAGTGGTATGCTGACTCCATTGCACCAGCCGACCTCTTCTGCTCGGTGCGTATTCCGCTCCGCCACGTGGGATTGGGGCAGATGATGGCACTCGATACGAAGGAGATAGAGGCGCTGGCGGCCAAGAGCAACTATCCGGAGTATGGCATCAGCGGGCGTGCCAATTACATCACTGAGCGGGGTGTGCGCCAACTTGGCCTCAGCGGAAATAAAGCACAACATGCCGACTTGACCGTGGAGCTCGGCTTCAGCAGTGACATGGGAGTGACCAATAGCCGCTACCCGGAGGAGATTTGCGAAGGACAGCTGCAGATGGATCAAGGCAGCATGATGGGGCTCAGTTACGACCAGCTGGACATCTCTTCGGAAGATATGGAAGATGTGGACCTCTATCTTCAGTCGTTGGGTGTACCTGCCCGTCGCCGTGTCAATGATGAGCAGGTGAAGCGGGGTGAGCAGCAGTTCTTCGCAGCCAAGTGTCACCTCTGCCATGTCACCACGCTCCATACCCGTTCGCAAGGCAGCACGTTGTTGCTCGGTACGCGTCTCCCTTGGTTGGGTGACCAAACCATCCATCCCTATTCCGACTACCTGCTTCACGACATGGGTTCCGAAGTCATGGGTGTAGGGCTCAATGACAACTACGTCAGCGGATTGGCTCGTGGCAATGAGTGGCGTACCACGCCGCTTTGGGGCATCGGGTTGCAGGAGACGGTCAACGGCCATACCTATTTCCTCCACGACGGCAGGGCGCGTAACCTGAAAGAGGCCATCCTGTGGCATGGCGGAGAGGCTGAAACATCGAAACGCCTCTTCATGCAGATGCCCAAGAGTGACCGCGATGCGCTGATTACCTTCCTGGAGTCATTGTGAAAAATCATCAATTTGCTAAAACCTTTAAACGACAACCATTCTAAATAACAAAATACGTATGAAAAAGTATATACTCTGTATGTTCTTGCTCTGCAGTTCCTGCCCCCTCTTTGCCCAGCAGGAAGATGAAACAGCCAATGGCATCGTCTCCCTGGCTGGACGAGAGGGGTTTACGATTGCTTCAAAGAAGGGCGACTTTGTGTTTAAACCCTATATGCTGGTACAAACGGGCCTTCACCTAAACTGGTACGACGACGAGGGCCTCGACAAGGCCTACAACCAGGATAATATCGCCAATTCGGGCTTCTCCATTCCCTACGCTGTACTCGGTTTTACGGGCAAGGCCTTTGGGAAGGTGGCCTTCAACCTCTCCCTCAATGCGGCAGCCAGTGGTGGTGCACTGTTGCAGCAAGCTTGGTTCGACCTGCAGCTGCGCCCCGAACTCCAGTTGCGGGCGGGTAAGTTCAAGACTCCCTTTTCGCATGCTTACCTCACCACTTTGGGTGAGACGTTGTTTCCTCAGTTGCCTGTGTCGTTGAGCAGCAGCGTCATCCTTCCTTACTCCTTGAATGCCGTCACTCCTCAGATTGGTACGGGGTTTGACTTAGGTGTAGAGCTCCATGGCCTGTTGGGTGGGCGTTGGGGATATCAGCTCGGCATCTTCAACGGGACGGGCATCAACGTCAATACCGCGTCGAAGACCTTCAGCGATGATTGGCACATCCCCTCCCTGCTCTATGCCGGGCGTATCACCTACATGCCTAAAGGGGTGATGCCCTCTACGCAGGGTAATCCTAACCGCTTGAAGGAGAATAAGCTGCTCTTTGGCCTCTCGGCTTCGGTCAATGTGGAGAGTGAGAATGAGAGCACCAACGACAGCCGCGTAGGGTTGGAGTTCGCCTGGCTGTACCATCGCCTCTACCTGGCTGCCGAGGCCTATTGGCTCCACGTGGGATTCACCAAACGGCAGAAGATTAACGAGAGCTACGATTTCCTGGGTGGCTACCTGCAAGGAGGCTATTTCCTGACACCCCGGCTCCAGGCGGCGCTCCGCTACGACCTCTTCAACCGTAACGGCACCAGCAAGGACGGTATGCTCAATATGCCTGCTATAGGATTCAACTACTTTTTCAAAAACTGCAACCTTAAGCTGCAAGCCATGTATCAGTACATTGCCCGCAGCGGCCATGCCACTCAGCTCGACCGCGACAACGATAACCTGGGCTTGGCTACCCACGGCGGAACACTGTTGTTGCAATATACATTCTGAATAAGGAGGTCGTTTTTAAAAAAGAAGGTTTGATAATTATAAGTAGTTTAGTACAATAAATGAGGTTCGATGAGGAAATTCTTTTTAGTTTCGATTTTTATCTCTATCTTCGTGGCTTGTTACTCGTGTGATGACGGTCGCATCTACGAAAAAGAGGTTATCTTGCCGCAAGAGGGGCTCTCATTCCAACTTTCAGGACAGCTGAAGGGAGTGGATAGTTGGCCAGAAAATTACACGGTTTGCGTGGCTGGATTTACGGAGGAGAGCGACTATGCCGTGCTATCGAAAGTCATAGCTCCAGGCAATGGGGATGAAGTGCAGGTGGTGTTGAGTGGCATCAAGGAGGAGGTCAGTCAGGTGGAACTCTGCGTAACCAATCGGTTGCGTAAGCGTATCGTGACCTTTGCCAGGATGAGTGCCGAAGCGTTACATGAGGCCGGTGCACTTGCGGCGCTTGATGTGGGCACGCTCGACGTGGGTATGTTCACCGCGTTGCAGCAGGAGCTATTCAATGCGTCGTGCATTGCCTGCCATGGAGCCAACGGACATGCTGCCCGAGGCCTCTTTCTGACGGAAGAGAAGAGTTATCAGGCGTTGGTGGGGCAGGCTTCGCAGGTACAAGAGGGGATGTTGTTGGTATCCCCTGGAAAGGCTTCTGAGAGCCTGTTGCCTCGGCTTCTGCGTGAGGAAGGCTTGGTGCAACACAGTCACACCGACCTGCTGGATGCGAAGAGGAAGAGTGTGTTGCTCACGCTCATCAGTGATTGGATTGATGCGGGGGCGAAAGAGTGACGAGTGATGGGATGGATAATCAAGATGTGGTAATGGATAAGTGGAATATGAAATGGATAAACAGACGACATATACTAATTTACTGATGGCTGGTTGCCGTGTGGAGCAGGCTTGTTTCACTGCAGCCGGCGGAGGGCGTGAGGTGCAGCTGATGTTGCATGTCGCTGAGTGCGCCCAGAGCTATGAGGAGCAGCTCCAGACGCTTCTCGATGTGTACGACACCTTACTGCTGGGTCCTCTGCAGGGGTATCAGGCGGTTTTCAAGCGCTTCTTTCTGAGCGATGCTGCCAATCAGAAGGAGCGGTTACTGGCCGCCTTGCCCGACAATATGGCTTGTGCTACCTCTATTGTACAGCAACCGCCGCTGGATGGCACGAAGGTGGCGCTTTGGGCCTATTTCATTGAGGGAGCCGTGACGCAGATGCTGCCTGGTGGCTTGTCAGAGACTTGCCACGGGGCTTACCGCCACTTGTGGGGAGGAGGATCCTTGAATCGTGCCGCTAATGCAGAGTATCAGATGCGCCTGCTCTTCCAGGAGTACGTGATGCAGCTGATGGAGCAGGGAGGACGGTTGGCTGATAATTGCATCCGCACCTGGATCTTCGTACACGATGTGGATACCAACTATGCTGGTGTGGTGAAGGCACGCAACGAGGTATTTGCCACCCAGCAACTGACGTCAGCGACCCACTTCATTGCCAGCACGGGAATTAACGGCTCGGCAGGCGATGCAGCAGTAAAGGTGCTTTTTGACACCTATGCGGTGCTGGGCATCCTCCCTGGACAGGTACATCACCTCTATGCCCCGACCCACCTGAATCCTACTTATGAATATGGGGTTAGCTTTGAGCGGGGTAGCTACGTGGAGTATGGCGACCGTCGGCAGGTCTTCATCTCGGGCACCGCCAGCATCAACAACAAGGGCGAAGTGGTTCATCCGGGAGATGTCCGTAAGCAGACAGAGCGGATGTGGGAGAATGTAGCGGCTCTGCTGACCGAGGCGGAGTGTAGCTTCAGCGATGTGCAGCAGATGATTGTCTATCTGCGTGACACGGCCGATTATCAGGTGGTTCGGTCACTGTTCGAAGCGCGTTTTCCCGCCGTTCCTAAAGTGTTCCTATGGGCACCTGTCTGTCGCCCGGGTTGGCTGATAGAGATGGAGTGTATGGCGGTGAAACGGGTAGAAAATGAATGCTATCCATCGTTCTAAAGGAGTGATTTATGCAGATTCTTTCTCTCTTTGCCGGCTCTAAACGGTTGAAACGCATTGTGCTGTCGCTCTATGTGGGGATGATGGTGATACTGGTTGTCTCCACCTTTATGGCTGCGGCGGTGGGAGAGCGTATGGTTTCAGAGCATATCTACGACGCCTGGTGGTTCATGGCTTGGTGGGGCGCTTTGAGCGTCTCGCTCTTGCTTGTGGTGGTGCAGTGGCTCAGGAACCGTGCCCGTCACGCTGCTTCATGCCGAGGTATCGGACGTTGCGCTGTGATACATCTTCACGTAGCTTTCCTGCTGATTCTGCTGGGTGCTGCGCTCACGGCGCTCACTGCCCGTCGCGGTGTGGTTTACCTCCAACCTGGGTTGGAGGTAAACCGCTTTCTGGATGCAGCGCATCATCGTATCTTGCCGTTGCCCTTCACCCTACAGCTCGATAGCCTTGAGGTGACGTGTGACCCAGGCACTATGCAGCATGCCGACTATGTGAGCCATCTCCATGTGGATACGGTGGCGGTGACCGTGTCGATGAACCGGGTGACTACCGTTCAAGGGTATCGCTTGACGCCCTATTCCTATGACGAAGCTGCACAAGTCAGCTGGCTTAGCGTGAACTACGATCCCTGGGGCATCGGGGTGACCTATCTCGGTTACCTTTGGTTTGCCTGCTCATTCTTGATATGGCTGAGGCGATACGTGGCTTATGCCCTGCTGGCCTTGGTGGCAGGTGTTGCCTTGCAGCTCTACGCCGAGAGCACGCCGCTGCAACCCGTGTTGCGGTCGGCTTGGCTCGGAATCCATGTCTCGTTTATTGTGATGGCTTATACGCTGTTCGCCTTCCTGGGTGTCAACGGAGTCATGGGGATGTGCATGTCATCGCGTCGTGAGGCGTTGATGAGGCAGAGCCTTCGCTTGCTTCGTCCGGCTGAGGGGTTGCTGGGTGTCGGTATCTTCATGGGTGCCGTGTGGGCAAATCAGTCGTGGGGACGTTACTGGGCGTGGGATTCCAAGGAGGTATGGGCGCTGATTACCTTCATGCTCTATGCGCTCCCTTTCCATTACCGTCGGTTCAGCTGGCTGCAGCAACCATCCCGTTTCCATCTCTTCATGCTTCTGGCTTTCCTCTCCGTGCTGATCACCTACTTTGGCTGTAATTATTTCATGTCCGGCTTACACAGCTACGTGGGTTGATACAGGGGGAGGTATCAGATAGAGTTAAGGAGGTAAGCAGCGCCACACAGGTGGGCGTGCTTACCTCCTTCGCTTTATTTGTGATGAATAATGTATGTAAGAAAGTGATTGGCTTACTTTACGATGATGGGTTTGTACTTGGGCACCAAGGTCTTCATGATGATCCAGCCGATGAGGTAAGCCACGGCGCAGATGCAGAAGATGATGAAGTAGCCGGCCGGCTTACCCTGGAAGCCCATGAAGGCCATCTGACTCTCATCGGCGTAGGTGAAGAGCATACCTGAACCCTTGTTGATGAGGAACGAACCGATACCTCCAGCCATACCGCCAAAGCCGATGATGGTGGCCACGGCACTCTTGGGGAACATATCGCCTACTACGGAGTAGATATTGGCCGACCACGACTGGTGAGCAGCTCCGGCAATACCGATGATGATTACGGGATACCAGTAGGAGTAAGCACCCAGCGGCTGTGCGAAGAGTGCCAGCAGCGGGAAGAGGGCGAAGATGAACATGGCGCGCATACGGGCGGCGTAGGGGTTCATGCCGGTCTTGTTGATGATGATGGTGGGCAGCTTACCGCCGTAGATGGAGAGCATCGTGATGGCGTAGAGCACGAAGATAAGCAACTGAGCCGTGCCGCTATCCGACTTGAAGCCATAGACGTCGGAGATGTAAGCCGGTGTCCAGAAGAGGAAGAACCACCACACGCCGTCGGTCATGAACTTACCGATGGCAAAGGCCCAGGCTTGACGGTATTGCAGGCATTGCAGGAAGGAGAGCTTCTTCTCCTCTTGCTCATCGGCGGGGGCAGCCACCTCCTCTTCGTGCTTATCCTGCTCGATGTAAGCCAGCTCAGCGGCATTCACGTGCGGGTTCTCGCTCGGACGTTTGTACATGAAGAGCCAGAGGCCCATCCAGATGAAGCCCAATCCACCGATGACGATGAAGGCCATTTCCCAACCGTTGCCTACGCCCATGTCCTTGAAGTATCTGGCCAGTGAGGGGATGGTGACGGGTGCTACCAGGGCACCTACCGTGGCTCCGGCGTTGAAGATGGAGGTAGAGAAGGCGCGGTCGCGCTTGGGGAAGTATTCAGCGGTCACCTTGACGGCGGCAGGGAAGTTGCCGGCTTCGCCAAGACCCAGCACCACGCGGGCAGCGATGAAGAAATAGACACTCGTGATGGCGATGGTGGAGGCTACGGCACCCGTAGCGGCTACCATCTCAGCCGCACTGTGAATACCTACTACATGCTCCGTGGCATAGCCGCACACGGCATGAAGGCAGGCACCCAGCGACCATACGCCGATGGCCCATAGATAACCCTTCTTGGTGCCCATCCAGTCGATGAAACGTCCGGCAAAGAGGTTGCCTACGGCATAGACGAGGGAGAAGATGGCGGTGATGTCACCATAGTGGGCATCTGTCCAGTGGAACTCGGGGGCGATGAAGTCTTTCCAAGTCAGTGATAATACTTGACGGTCGAGGTAGTTGACCGTCGTAGCAAAGAAAAGCATGGCGCAAATCAACCAACGGAAGTTGGTCATTTTTGGGTCGCTCGTGTTCTGATAGTTACTCATGATACGGATTTACTGTAATGTGATTTGTAATTTTGGCGCAAAGGTAGTGGATTACGCCGGGCTTGAGGTGCAAAAAATGGTATTATGTATGTATTATCTGATAAAAAAGGCATGAACCGCCTGATTCATGCCTTCTTCATGCCTTCTTCATACCGTCAGAGCATGATTTAGCGCATATCGGTGTACTTGATTTCGTCCTTGTCAGAGTACTTCAGGTTCTCACCGCCCATGCCCCAGATGAACATGTAGTTGCTGGTACCGGCAGCTGCGTGGATACTCCATTCGGGCGAGGTGATGGCTTGCTCGTTGTGCAGCCATACGAGGCGCTCCTGCTGGGGCTCACCCATCAGGTGGCAGATGGCGTTACCCTCAGGTACGTTGAAGTAGAAGTAAGCCTCCATACGGCGGGTGTGGGTGTGTGCGGGCATGGTGTTCCATACCGAGCCGGGCTTCAGCTCGGTGAGGCCCATCTGCAGCTGGTTGGTGCCGCCGCCTTTCACCTTGCTCAGCACGGGAGCTACGATGAGCTGGTTCACTACGCGGTCGTTGCTGTCCTCCATCTTGCCGTAGCGGTCACTCTGTGCGATGGCATACTTCTTGGGGTCAGCCTTCGGGTCGGTGGTGATGAGCTGAGTCACGTAGGGCTTGTAAGCCGGGGTGGAGTTGATGTAGAACTTGGCCGGCTTGGTGGGATCCACGCTGCGGAAGCTCACCTCCTTGTTGCCGCATCCTACGTAGAGGCCCTCTTTGAACTTCATGGCATATTCCTTGCCATCTACGGTCACTACGCCGTCGCCACCCACGTTGATGACGCCCAGCTCGCGGCGCTCCAGGAAGTAGGTAATCTCAGGACCCAGTTCGCGGAAGGTCTCCAGCTTCAGGGTCTTGTTGACGGGCATCACGCCGCCGTATATCAGGCGGTCGTAGAGCGTGTAGGTCAGGTTGATTTCATCGGGAGCCATCACCTTCTCCATCATGAAGGCGCTACGCAGACGCTCTGTGTCATAGTGCTTCACGTCCAGGGGATGACAAGCGGTTTGTACCTTGTAAGAGGTGATTTGTGCCGAAGCACCAGCTGCTGCAAGGCCCAGCAGACAAGCCATAAACAGTTTCTTCATAAGTTTTTTTTTTTAGCTGCAAGCTACTAGTCAAGCTACGAGCTATAAGTTATTATACATTATTATATTTATACATTCACTGCATTTTCTACGTTTGCGCTTTTACGCCTTCTTGACGATCTGTCGGCGGTTGATGAACATCATGCCGGCGGTGAGGAGTACCAGGATGGCAGGGCCAATCAGCTTGATGGTGTGCGTCAGGTGGAAGGTAATCCAGCAGTAGATGCCCGAAGCAAAGTCGAGTGCACCGGCATCATTGCCCTCGGGGATGCGTACAGCCTTGTCGCCTGTAGCGGCAAACACGTCGTGGGCGGCTTCGGTGAAGAAGGGAGCCAGGTTGGTAACGAAATAGAGGCCTACGATGAGGGCTACCAAGCCGGTGATGAAGGCTTTCACTACGTTGCCTTTGCAGATGGGCAATACCAAGGGGAAGAGGTAGAACATACCGGCCAGGGAGGCGATAGGCAGGAAGGTGTTACCCGGCAGGATAACGGCAATAATCAGGATGACGGGGATGAGCAGCACCGATACCACCAGTGTGGTGGGGTGACCAATCACCAGGGCAGGGCTCATGCCGATGCTTAACCCTTCAGCGTTCTTGAATTTCTTGGCAATCAGCTCGCGGGTGGCGTCAGAGATGGGTTTCAGCCCTTCGATGAAGAGGCTTGTGATGCGCGGAATCAGTTCCATCACGGCACCCAGCTTGATGCCGGCTCCCAGCATCTTGGCCAGCGCGGCAAAGAAGGCCTGCCGCCCTTCCAGCTCACCCCAACGGGAGAGTTGCTCCGTCAGCACTCCGCCATAAGCCAGGGCACCGAGGATGAAGCCTATCAGCACGCCGAGGCAGAGCGGCTCACCGAACAAGCCGAACTTCTTCTTCAATCCCTCAGAGTCGATGTTCACCTTATTAATACCAGGAATCAGGTCGAGCACCTTATCTACCAGCAGGGCAAAGGGCACAAAGCTCTGGCAGAAGGGCTGCGGGATGGAGATACCCTCCATGCCTGGATAGAACTTCTGGAACTTGGGAGCCGTCCAGTCGGCCACAATCAGCGTCACGATGTAGCAGACGATGGCACCGAAGAAGCCCCACAGCAGGCTTTGCCCCGAGGCAAAGTAGATGATACCGCCGATGAAGGCAAAGTGCCAGTAGTTCCACAGGTCGATGTTGACCGTGCGTGTGGTGCGGAGCAGCAGCATCACGATGTTGACCCCCAGGCATACGGGGATGATGAACGACCCTACCGAGGTGCCGTAAGCCACGGCAGCAGCAGCGGGCCATCCCATATCAAAGGTATTCAGTTGGAGGCCGTAGATTTCGGCAATCTGTTTGAGTACGGGTTCCAGGGTTTCGGTGAGCAATCCCGTAATGACGCTAAGGCCCACGAAGCCCACGCCCACGAGGAGGCCGCTCTTGAATGCTTTTGCGAACTTAATGCCGATGCAGAGGCCTAGAATTGTAAAGATAATGGGCATCATCACCGGTGCGCCCATCTTGATGAGATAGCTGAATACTTCTTCCATTCTTTTCGTTTACTTTTTATGATATTGTTCTTAATTATTCATGGCAGTTGCATTTCCACGCCCCAAAGGTAAGCGCTTTTCTTTTACTGCCAAATTATTAGGGAGGAAATCTTGCCCATTTGGACGATTTTGACACAAAAAGTGGATAAACCTGTAGTTTTTGCCTCGTTTGCGCACACGATTAACAATTAATACACCCTCTTTGCCGAAAAATGCACATTTGTTTTCGCAGAAACCGCTACCTTTGTATCGTGAAACAGAACGTATGTCTAATGCCAACCAAACAAAATTCATGAAGAGAATTGATATTTGTAAAATTTTTGTATGTTTTTTCCTGTGTCTTTCATCGCTTGGTGTGAAGGCGCAGAAGGTGGATTCCAACCTCCCTTGGTCAGTCAGGATGGTGCAGTCGGAGATGATTCGTTGCCCCGAGTCGTGGCAGCTCGACTTCCAGCCGGCGCTCAAGTGGGATTATTGTCACGGATTGGAGCTGCAAGCCATGCTCGATGTCTATGACCGCTATGGCGACGAGCGCATCTACGATTATGCCTTGGCTTATGCCGATACGATGATTCGTGCTGATGGCACCATCGTGAAGTATAAGCGCGAGGACTTCAGCCTTGATCGCATCAACTCCGGCAAGTTCATCTTCCGCATCTACGACCGCACCAAGGAGGAGAAGTACCGCAAGGCGCTCGACCTGATGCGCAGCCAGCTCGACGACCATCCGCGCAACGACGATGGCGGCTTCTGGCACAAGAAAATCTATCCGCACCAGGTGTGGCTGGACGGCATCTACATGGGGGCACCCTTCTATGCCGAATATGCCTACCGCAACAGCCGCGTGAACGACTATGCCGACGTCATCAATCAGTTCCTGATGGCCGCACGCCATACCTACGACCCTGCTACCGACCTCTTCAAGCATGCCTGCGACGTAAGCCGCAAGGAGCGTTGGGCAGATGCCCAGACGGGTCGCAGCCTTCACAGCTGGGGACGTGCCATGGGGTGGTATGCCATGGCCTTCGTCGATGCACTCGACTTCATCCCTCGCCACGAGGCAGGGCGTGACTCGATGCTCGTGGTATTCCGCCAGCTGGCGCAGATGATTAAGCGCCTACAGCAGCCGAAGAGCGGCCTCTGGTACCAGGTGCTCGACAAGAGCGGTGCCCCGGGCAACTACCTGGAGTCTTCCTGCTCGGTGATGTTCGTCTATGCCCTCTTCAAGGGGGTGCGCATGGGTTACCTTGACCCTTCCTACCTCGATGTGGCCATCAAGGGCTACAAAGGGGTGATTAAGGAGTTTATCACCGTGGATAAGCAGGGCCTGGTGAGCATCAATCAGGCTTGCGCCGTGGCAGGCCTTGGTGGCAAGGTGTATCGCTCGGGCGACTACGACTACTACATCAACGAAGCCATCCGCCCCAACGATGCCAAGGCGGTAGGTCCCTTCATCATGGCCTCCTTGGAGTGGGAACGTCTGCAGGAGGTGAAGCGCATTGTCAATAAATAAAGTATATGATAAGGTGTATGAAGGATATCACGCGCAGGTTGGGCAGCTGGCTGCTGTTGGGGCTTTGGCTTGTTGCGGCTGAGGCGCTCGTAGGCAATGCACTGGCGGCTGAGGCGCACGCGCCCAAGGAGTACAAGCGCACGCTTATCGTGGCTGCCGACGGCTCGGGCGACTACACATCGCTCAACGCGGCCATGGAGGGCATCCGGGCCTTCATGGATTACCGCGTCACGGTGCACATCCGTAAGGGTGTCTATCGGGAGAAGTGGGTGATTCCCTCCTGGATTGAAAACGTGGATTTCATCGGCGAGTCGGTGGAGGAGACCATCATCACCTTTGCCGACCATGCCCAGATCCGAGCCATGGGCACCTTCCGCACCTATACCCTCAAGGTGGAGGGGAGCGGGTTGACCTTCTGTAACCTCACCATACAGAATGATGCCGAGCCGCTGGGGCAAGCCGTGGCGCTCCATACCGAGGGCGACCGGCTGCAGTTCATCCACTGCCGCTTCCTGGGTAATCAGGATACCGTCTATACCGGAGCGGCCGCTACGCGCCTCTACTTCCAGGATTGCTACATTGAGGGTACCACCGACTTCATCTTCGGCCCTGCTACCGCCTGGTTTGAGGGATGCCAGCTGCACAGCAAGGCCAACAGCTACATCACGGCGGCCTCTACGCCGCAGCATGTCCGTGCGGGTTACCTCTTCCACCGCTGCCGGCTGACGGCTGCTGAGGGGGTGGATAAGGTCTATCTCGGACGCCCCTGGCGACCCTATGCCTTTACCTATTTTATCGAGTGCCAGATGGGGAGCCACATCCGCCCAGAAGGGTGGCACAACTGGCGCGACCCCGCCAATGAGCGCACCGCTCGCTACGGTGAATACGGCTCTACAGGTCCTGGGGCTTCTACGGCAGCGCAGCGCGTCAGTTGGGCACACCAGCTCACCGATGAGGAGGTGAGCCGCTGTCTGAACGCCGTATGGTTCTTCTGCCGCAGCGACCAGTGGCAACCAGATGCTACACACATGAGAACCACGTCCGATAAACATTAAAAATCATCTGATGAAAACCATCATGAAACAGAAACTTCTCCTGCTGGCAGGGCTCTTCCTGCTGCTTACGGCCTTCAAGGCCGACAAATCCTTGCCAACCATCTACATGATTGGCGATTCGACCATGGCCAACAAAGTGCTCGATGGGGGTAACCCCGAGCGTGGCTGGGGACAGGTGCTCCCTGGATTCCTCAGCGAGGAGATCCGTGTGGACAACCATGCGGTGAATGGCCGCAGTACCAAGAGCTTCATCGATGAGGGACGATGGGACAAAGTGCTCTCCCTCCTCAAGCCAGGCGACTACCTCTTCATCCAGTTTGGTCACAACGACGAGAAGGCCGACCCCAAGCGCCATACCGATGCCGGCGGAGGCTCGTTTGACGCCAACCTGCGTCGCTTCGTCACCGAGGCACGTGCCAAAGGGGCCATCCCCGTGCTCTTCAACTCCATCGTGCGCCGCAACTTCGGCAGTGCCGATGCACAGGCGGTGGCCGAGGCGGTGATGCAGGACGATATCCGCCGTGGGGTCAATCCCGATGCCAAGCGCGAGGCACAGGCACAAGCAGAACCGGAGAAGGGGGATAAACTGATTGATACCCATGGCGCTTACCTCCTCTCGCCGCGCAACGTGGCGCGTGAGCTCCAGGTGCCCTTCGTGGATATGAACAAGCTCACGCACGACCTGGTGGAGGGCCTTGGCCCTGAGGCCTCTAAGCAGCTCTTCATGTGGGTGCCGGCAGGCAAGGTGGCCGCCATGCCCAAGGGACGTGAGGACAACACACACCTCAATATCTACGGTGCCCGCCGCGTGGCCGCGCTCACGGTGGATGCCATCGCCCGCGAGGTGCCGGCACTGGCTCCTTACATCCGTCACTACGACTACGTGGTGGCCAAGGATGGCAGCGGCGATTTCTTCACCCTGCAGGAGGCCATCGATGCCGTGCCCGACTTCCGTAAGAACCGCCGCACCACCATCCTGGTGCGCCCGGGTGAGTACGACGAGAAGGTGGTTATCCCAGCCAGCAAAATCAATCTCTCCCTCATCGGACAGGAGGGAGCCGTCATCACGCATGCCGATTATGCCAAGAAGCTGAACTGCTTCGGCGAGGAGATGGGTACCTCCGGCTCCGCCACCTGCTACATCTATGCCCCCGACTTCTACGCCGAGGGCATCACCTTCCGCAACAGCGCTGGAGCCGTGGGGCAAGCCGTGGCTTGCTTCATCGAAGCCGACCGTGCCTTCTTCCGGCAGTGCCGCTTCCTTGGCTTCCAGGATACCCTCTACACCTACGGCAAGGGGGTGCGCAACTACTTCGAGGAGTGCTACATCGAGGGTACCGTGGATTTCATCTTCGGGTGGAGCACGGCCGTCTTCCACCGCTGCCGTATCCACAGCTTGGGTAAGGGATACGTCACCGCCCCCTCCACCGACCAGGGGCAGCCCTTCGGCTACCTCTTCTACGACTGCCAGCTCACGGCAGCCGAAGGGCTCGACGGGCAGGTCTATCTCTCCCGCCCCTGGCGTCCCTACGCCAAGGCCCTCTTTGTGCGCTGCGAGCTGGGTAGCCACATCCACCCCGCGGGATGGCACAACTGGAACAAACCCGAAGCGGAGAAGACCGTCACCTATGCCGAGTATCAATCCACCGGCCAGGGAGCCGCCACCAGGCAGCGCGCCTCCTTCAGCCGTCAGCTCAAGCACCTCAAGGGGGTGGAGATGGAGCGTGCATTGGCTGGCAGTGACGGGTGGAATCCCATCAAGGAGGGGAATGCCTTGCTTCAGGTCAAGCGCTGAACAGGGGTACCCTCCCTCTCGCTCATGGGGAGGTGGAAAATGCCACTTCATGGGGGGTGGAAAATGCCACTTCATGGGGTGGAAAAAGCCTTTTTATTGAGAGAAACTCCTTTTTTTATAGAGAGAAACCTCTTTTTTTTGAGGTGAGTGCATCGCTTTTCACGAAGAATCGCTAATTTTGTCGCTCGTATGAATAATAGGATATGTCTTGCATCTATCTCGAACATATCCCGGAAATAATGATGAGTTGACGTATGATTAGCTATACTTCGTATCAGTGGTTGCTCTACGTGATGAGCGCACTGGCATTGGTGGTCTTCGTGGCCCTCTACTTTGTCAAGGCTGGTTATGGCATCTTCCGCACCGCTCGCTGGGGGTGGGCGGTCAACAACCGGCTGGCTTGGGTGCTGATGGAGGCACCGGTCTTCGTAGTGATGGCGTGCCTGTGGGACATGAGCGGGGTGGGGACGCTGCAACCCCAGTTCCTCTTCTTCCTGCTCTTTCAGCTCCACTACGCCCAGCGCTCCTTCCTCTTCCCGCTGCTGATGAAGGGCAAGAGCCGTATGCCCGTGGCCATCATGGCCATGGGTATCCTCTTCAACCTGCTCAACGGCGTGATGCAGGCAGGGGGACTCTTCTTCTATCCCGCAGATGCGGCTTATGCCGAGGGACTTGCCTACTTGGCGCATCCCCATGCGTGGGTGGGCTTGGGGCTCTTCGTGGCGGGCTTCGCCATCAACTGCCATTCCGATCACGTCATCCGTCACCTCCGCCTGCCTGGCGATACGCGTCACTACCTGCCCCAGCGGGGCATGTACCGCTACGTCACCTCGGCCAACTACTTCGGTGAGCTGGTGGAGTGGACGGGCTTTGCGCTGCTCACCGCCTCGCCCGCGGCGTGGGTCTTCGTGTGGTGGACCTTTGCCAACCTGGTGCCCCGCGCACACGCCATCCATCGCCACTACCGCGAGGAGTTCGGCGACGTGCAGGTGGGTCGGCGCAAAGCCATCATCCCCTGGATTTATTAACCGATGTCTTGAATAGCCCTATGCGCACCGCTCCAAGAGCTGCGCGCTGAGGGCACAATGAATGCTTTTTCAGATGGAATCCTTACTCTTTACTCCCGTCACCCTGGGGCCGCTCACGCTGCGCAACCGCACCATCCGTTCGGCTGCCTTTGAGAGCATGTGCCCGGGTAACCGCCCTTCGCAGATGTTGCTTGATTACCACCGCTCCGTAGCGGCTGGTGGGGTGGGCATGACCACCGTGGCTTATGCAGCCGTGACCCGCAGCGGCCTCTCGTTCGACCGCCAGCTCTGGATGCGCCCCGAGATACTCCCTGAGCTGCGCGTGCTCACTGATGCCATCCATGCCGAAGGAGCCGCGGCCAGCATCCAGCTGGGGCACTGCGGCAACATGTCGCACAAGAGCATCTGCGGCTGCACCCCCGTGGGTGCCTGCACGGGCTTCAACCTCTATTCACCCACCTTCGTGCGCGGTCTTCGTGCCGACGAGCTGCCGGGATTGGCGCGCGCCTATGGCGATGCCGTCCGCATGGCGCGTGAGGCGGGATTTGATGCCGTGGAGGTACACGCCGGGCATGGCTACCTCATCAGCCAGTTCCTCTCCCCTTACACCAACCATCGCAAGGACGAGTTTGGCGGTTCGCTGCAGAACCGTATGCGCTTCATGGACATGGTGATGCAGGAGGTGATGGAGGCAGCGGGCAGTGACATGGCCGTGCTGGTCAAGACCAATATCCGCGATGGCTTCAAGGGAGGCATGGAGATAGACGAGGCACTGCAGGTGGCCAAGCGGCTGCAGGAGGATGGTGCCCATGCCCTGGTGCTGAGTGGCGGCTTCGTGAGCAAGGCGCCGATGTACGTGATGCGTGGCGAGATGCCCATCCGCACCATGACCCACTACATGAAGGCCCTCTGGCTGAAGTATGGTGTGCGCCTGGTGGGTAAGTACATGATTCCCACGGTGCCCTTCCGCGAGGCCTACTTCCTGGAGGATGCGCTCCGCTTCCGCGCCGAGCTGCAGCTGCCGCTGGTGTATGTGGGCGGCTTGGTGGCGCGTGAGAAGATTGACCAGGTGCTCCACGAGGGCTTCCAAGCCGTGCAGATGGGGCGTGCGCTGCTCAATGAGCCGGGCTTTGTCAACCGGATGCGCCTGGAGGAGAAGGCCCGCTGCGCCTGCAAGCACAGCAACTACTGCATTGCCCGCATGTACACCCTCGACATGGCGTGCCATCAGCATCTCCAGGAGGAGCTCCCCCCCTGCCTGAAGCGCGAGATAGAGGAGATAGAGGCCCGGGGATAAACAGATAGCTATTTTTTTTTGGATTAGGAACTAACTATGGCGACGATGGAGAAGAAACTGGCAGTGATAACAGGTGCCGATGGCGGCATGGGGACGGAGATAACGCGGGCAGTGGCGCAAGCCGGCTACCGTGTGGTGATGGCGTGCTATCATCCCGAGAAGGGGAGGAGCGTGTGCGAACAGCTCAAGGCGGAGACAGGCAACGGGCAGCTGGAGGTCATCCCCCTCGACCTCTCCTCACTGGCTGCGGTGGCCCGCTTTGCTGACCAGCTGCTGCAGCGGGGTGAACGCATCGAGCTGCTGATGAACAATGCCGGTACGCTGGAGACGGGACTTCACCTCACCGAAGATGGCTTGGAGCGCACGGTGAGCGTGAACTATGTAGGGCCCTACCTGCTCACGCGCAAACTCCTGCCGCTGCTGGGTGAGGGGAGCCGTGTGGTCAACATGGTGTCCTGCACCTACGCCATTGGCCGTCTGCACTTCCCCGACTTCTTCCTGCGTGGCCGCAAGGGGGGCTTCTGGCGCATCCCCATCTACAGCAACAGCAAGCTGGCACTCACCCTCTTCACCCTCGACCTGGCCAGCCGCGTCAAGGAGCGTGGCATCGTGGTGAATTGTGCCGACCCAGGCATCGTATCCACCAGAATCATCTCCATGCACATGTGGTTCGACCCGCTGACGGACATCTTCTTCCGCCCCTTCATCCGTACGCCCCGCCAGGGGGCAGACACCGCTATCCGCCTGCTGCTCACGCCCGAAGGCAGCCAGCGCACCGGTACGCTCCACGCCAGCGGCAAGCCCAAACCCCTTGCCGCGAAGTTCACCCACCACCCCCAGATGGCTGAACTCTGGAGGCGCACGGAGGAGATTGTAGCTTCCTGGCTGTAGGCTCCCTGGCTGTAGGCTTCCTGGCTGTAGGCTCCCTGTTAGCCTCCTATTAGTCTCCTAATTGCTCCTTATATAACGCGCGCCTGCCCGTGCTCTCTGACCACGCTGTAAAGGTACAGAGGGGGGCATCCGTCACACTGATGGGAGCCGGTCGTCGAGGTCATGATAGTCACGATAGTCAATAGTCATTAGTCATTAAGCATTTCGGGAATCCCCCTGATTTGGGTTCATACAAATAGATATAAATATAATATTTATATCTATTTGTATGAGCATAAAAAATCGAATTTTCCAAAATCGAAAATGACTAATGACTATTGACTATCGTGACTTTGATGACCACCGTCAGCAACGAGAGCGGGGGAGGGGGAAGGGGAAGGAGGCCGTTTTCTTTCACCAAAGTCGGCGACAAGTTGACGGGTTTCAAAAAACTTTGTGTATCTTTGCCGCACGATTCAATGAACAACCCAAAAAATCCGTAGTATGAAAACGAACTTCAACCGACTCTGTATCTGGATGGCTTGCCTGCTGAGCGGAGTGCCCAACACGGCCTTCACCGAAGCCCTGGCCTTCGTCTTCCAGCACCGCGACCTGCAGGTGCTCGGCATGGAGACGGCCAATCCCGGGCAGGAGCCGATGGACGTGCTCGACCGCGCCTGGGGGCTTTACGAAATCTGTGGCGTATCGATGCTCGACATTGCCGTGTGGAAGTGGATGTATGCCCACCCCGCATCTACAGCCAGGGCCGCCTGACGCCCAACGTATGGATTCGCCAAGCCACGGGCAGTGACCTCACGGCCGATGCCCTGCTGGCCGCCGTACGCCAGGCGCTGAAGTGAATTCACGTGGAGGGGCGGAATATCTTTCTCCGCACCCTGCAGTGGCAAGTGCTTTCTGCAGAATTGATTACCTGTGTGGTGAATAAAAAGAGGCGAGGGGCATCTACCGTATGACGTAGTAGATGCCCCTCGGCCAGTTGTATCAGGTCGTTTCGCTTAGATGGCGAGCGTGCGCAGCACGTTCACCAGTTCGCGGTTGATGGGCTTGTCGTTCTTGATGGCCTTGGTGAAGGGTACATAGACAATCTGGTCGTGCTCGATACCAATCATCACGTTGCGCTGTCCCTCCATGAGGGCTTCGATGGCAGCGTAACCCAGGCGGCTGGCCAGGATGCGGTCGTGCGCCGTGGGGCGTCCGCCGCGCTGCAGGTGACCCAGGATGGTGACGCGTACGTCGTATTGCGGATATTCGTTCTTCACGCGCTCGGCAAAGTGCATGGCACCGCCTGTGATTTCACTCTCGGCCACCAGCACGATACTGCTGTTCTTGGACTTGCGGAAACCGTTCTTGATGAACTCCTCCAGCTGGTCAACCTCCGTGTTGAACTCCGGGATGATGGCTGCCTCTGAGCCCGAGGCGATGGCTCCGTTGAGCGCCAGGAAGCCGGCGTCACGTCCCATCACCTCCACGAAGAAGAGACGCTCGTGTGAGGTGGCCGTGTCGCGGATTTTATCCACGGCATCCAGGATGGTGTTCAGGGCCGTGTCGTAACCGATGGTGGTGTCGGTACCGTAGAGGTCGTTGTCGATGGTGCCGGGCAAGCCGATGCAGGGCACGTCATACTCGGCTGCAAAGATACGTGCACCCGTCAGCGAGCCGTCGCCGCCGATTACTACCAGGGCATCGATGCCCTCTTTCTTCATGTTGTCGTAAGCTATCTGACGGCCTTCGGGCGTGGTGAACTCCTTGCAGCGTGCCGTCTTCAGGATGGTGCCTCCCAGCTGAATGATGTTGCTGACGTTCTGACTCTTGAAGTCCTTGATTTCGCCTGTTACCAATCCTTTGTAACCGCGATAGATACCTTTCACCTGCAATCCGTTGTAGATGGCTGAGCGGGTGACGGCGCGGATGGCCGCATTCATACCCGGAGCGTCACCTCCCGAGGTGAGGATGCCAATGCAATTAATTTTTCCCATAACGATCTATTTTTAGTCTTCGAATCTTTGTTCTACTTGCTGTTATTGTTCTCTTTTGACTTTGCAAAGATAGTGCAAGCCCTCTTAATAAGCAAGCAGGATGCACTAAATTCCTCTGCTGAATCAGATTTTTTTTATCGCTTGCTCCACTTCTTCCATCAGCCACTTGGGGGTAGAGGTGGCTCCGCAGATGCCGATGGAGCTCACTCCCTGCAGCAGTGAGGGATTCACCTGACTGGCATTGTCGATGAGGTGTGAGTTGGGGTTCACACTCAGGCACTCGTGGAAGAGCACCTTGCCGTTGCTGCTCTTCTTGCCGCTCACGAAGAGGATGAGCTCGTGCGAGGCGGCAAACTGGCGGATGCTCGGGATGCGGTTGGCCACCTGGCGGCAGATGGTGTCAGCGTACTCAAAGCTCACCCCCGGGGCAATGTGTTGCTGGATGTACTCCACGATGCGTCCGAACTCCTCCAGCGACTTGGTCGTCTGCGAGTAGAGGCGGATGTTGCGGTGGAAGTCGAGCTGCTTGGCCTCCTCCAGCTTCTCGATGACGATGGCCTTGCCCGCCGTCTGCCCTACGAGGCCGAGTACCTCGGCGTGGCCGTTCTTGCCGTAGATGACGATCTGCTTCTCGACATCATCGGCCAGCAGGTACTCCTGCTTGATTTTCTTCTGCAGCCGCAGCACCACGGGGCAGGTGGCATCGATGATCTCGATGCCGTTACGACGCGCCAGTTCGTAGGTCTCAGGCGGCTCACCGTGGGCGCGCAGCAGCACCTTGACGTGGTGGAGCTCCTGGAGTTGCTCGTGGTTGATGGTGACGAGCCCCATCTTCTCCAGCCGCTCCACCTCGCGGTTGTTGTGTACGATGTCGCCCAGGCAGTAGAGCGTGCCCCCCTTGGCCAGCTCCTCCTCCGCCTTGCGGATGGCGGTGGTCACGCCGAAGCAGAAGCCCGACCCGCTGTCTATCTCCACATGCTTCTCCATGGCGTCACTGTTCGGTTTGGGTCAGACGGTTGAACTGCTCCTGGAGCCACTCCTTCTGCTCCTGGATGGTGAGGTGGCTGTTGTCGAGCAGCAGCGCATCGTCGGCCTTGCGCAGCGGGCTCACCTCGCGGTGCTGGTCGATGTAGTCGCGTTGCTTCACGTTCTCCAGGATGTCCTGCAGGTCGGCTTGCTCCCCTTTGGCCTTGAGCTCGTCGTAGCGGCGCTGGGCGCGGATTTCGGGCGAGGCGGTGACGAATATTTTCAGCTCGGCATCGGGGAATACCGTGGTGCCGATGTCGCGTCCGTCCATCACGATGCCCTTCTGGCGCCCCATCTCCTGCTGCAGCTTTACCAGTGCCTCGCGCACGAAGGGTAGGGCAGCCACAGGGCTCACATGGCTCGACACCTCCATGGTGCGTATCTGCTGCTCCACGTTCACGCCGTTCAGGTAGGTGTCAGGGCGTCCTGTGGCCGCATTGAGCCGGAAGGAGATGCGTATCTGCCCCATCTCCTGCCGGAGCCGCTCCTCATCAATCCCGTCCTCACCGAAGATGCCCTGCTGCAAACTGTAGAGGGTCACTGCACGGTACATCGCACCGCTGTCAATGTAGATGTACCCTATCTCCCTGGCCAGGTCCTTGGCCATTGTACTCTTTCCGCACGACGAATAGCCGTCGATAGCAATTGTAATCTTTTTCATATTCCGTTGTAGTGGTTTTACCTTATTATATATTATTACTTATTATTTGTCTCGTCTTCCTGTTATTTGTCTCGTCTTCCTGTCCCATTCCTCATGAGGTCTCACCTTATCAGCTGGCTCTTCTTCCATTTCGTAGAAGCAGCCATAGCCTCTCATCGCCTGCCGTGGCAGTGCCTGCTGCAGCGCTTTTCCGGCTGACTCTTTTTTTTCTGCCCAAAGATACGTCTTTTTTAAAAAATCTCGCTACTTTTGCGCCATAAAAGCGCAAACCTTTGCCTCAAAGGATTAAAAAAATAAAAATGGTGGGGCGTTTGTGTAAAAAATGAGACGAAATAACGTACAATAGCGGGAAATGTACTATATTTGCCCCAAGTGATTGGCACCAGAGAAACACTAAAAATTTATATAAGCATTATGGAAGTAAAAAAATCGCCTAAAGCTGACCTGGAGAACAAGAAATCTACCTGGTTGCTCGTCGGTTATGTCATCGTACTGAGCTTTATGTTCGTGGCGTTCGAATGGACGAAGCGTGACATCAAGATTGATACGAGTTCGGCAATAGCTGACATCGTAATTGAAGAGGAAATGATTCCCATCACGGAACAACCCGAACAAGTTGCTCCTCCCCCTCCCGTGGCTCCTCCCGCAGTGCCTGAGACGCTGACCATCGTAGAAGATAACGTGGACGTGGAAGAGACCGATATCGCCTCTACTGAAGACGTAGGTCAGGTGGTAGAAGTGAAGTATCAGCCGCAAGCTGTAGAAGAGGAAGAACCCGAAGAGCAAACCATCTTTGAGGTGGTAGAGAACATGCCCGAGTTCCCCAACGGTGGTCAGGCAGGCTTGATGCAGTACCTCTCCAAGAACATCAAGTACCCCACCATCTCTCAGGAGCAGGGTACGCAGGGCCGCGTAACGTGCCAGTTCGTGGTGAACAAGGACGGTAGTATCGTGGACGTGAAGGTAATCCGTGGCGTTGACCCCTACCTGGATAAGGAGGCCGTTCGCGTGATCAGCTCCATGCCGAAGTGGAAACCCGGTATGCAGCGCGGTAAACCCGTACGCGTAAAATATACTGTGCCTGTAATGTTCCGACTGCAGTAATCCAATCATAAGTATAACGTAAGAGGCTGCTCACCCAAAAGCAGCCTCTTTTTTATGCCATCCTCACTTTATGTATTCTCCTACACAACTCTCAGAACTTGTCAACCAATACATTGCTTCGCTCAAGTTCGCCCGTAAGCCATTCGGCTTGTATGACCCCATCACCTATGTGCTCTCTCCCGGGGGCAAACGCATCCGCCCCGTGCTGATGCTGATGGCCTATAACCTCTACCGCAGTGACGTAGAGGCCATTCTCGACCCCGCTACGGCCATCGAAGTATATCATAACTACACCCTGCTCCACGACGACCTGATGGATCGTGCCGACATGCGCCGTGGGAAGGCCACCGTCCACAAGGCGTGGAACGACAATACGGCCATCCTCTCCGGTGACGCCATGCTGGTATTGGCTTATCAATACATGGCCAAGGTCAAGGGCGAGTGCCTCAAGCCGGTCATCGACCTCTTCAGCCGTACCGCACTGGAAATCTGTGAGGGGCAGCAGCTCGATATGGAGTTTGAGACACGCACCGACGTGAAGGAGGAGGAGTACGTCGAGATGATCCGCCTGAAGACCTCCGTGCTGCTGGCTGCCTCGCTCAAGATTGGTGCCCTGCTCGGTGGAGCATCCGAGGCCGATGCAGATGCCCTCTACGACTTCGGCATGCACATGGGGGTGGCCTTCCAGCTGAAGGATGACTGGCTCGATGTCTATGGCGACCCCGCCGTGTTCGGCAAGAAGATAGGGGGTGACATCCTCTGCAATAAGAAGACCTATATGCTGATTCAGGCTCTGCGCCGTGCAGAGGGAGAGACACTGGCCGACCTCCAGCGCTGGCTGGCCGAGGAGAATCCCAACCCCGAGGAGAAAATCGCTGCCGTTACCTATATATATAAGGTAACAGGAGTGAAGCAGCTTTGCGAGGAGCAGATTGACCGCTACACGCGCCTCGGGCAGGAAAGCCTCTCGCGCGTCGCCCTGCCCCAAGCCACCAAGCAGGCACTCTCCGACCTGATGCAGGGGATGATTGACCGCCAATCCTGACTCTTCCTCATCCATCGTGAACATTCCAACGGAACCCTTAGCATATGAACTTCATCGATACCCATGCCCACCTCTTCCTGGAAGAGTTTGCAGCCGACCTCCCCGAGGTGATGGCCCGTGCCCGTGAGGCAGGCATCACCCATATCTTCATGCCCAACATCGATGCCTCCACCATCGAACCACTGCTACAGACATGCGACACCTACCAGGGATACTGTTACCCCATGGCAGGCCTTCACCCCACCTCGGTGGCTGCCGACTGGCAGGAGCAGCTGCAGGTGGTGCGCCGCGAGCTCACCTCCGGTCGCCCTTATGTGGCCATCGGTGAGATAGGCATCGACCTCTACTGGGATCGCACCTACCTGGAGGAGCAAAAGGCGGTTTTCCGTCAGCAGGTGGAGTGGGCCTTGGAGTGCTCACTCCCCATCGTCATCCATTGCCGCGAGGCTTTTGCGGAAATCATGGAGCAGCTCCGTCCTTACCGTGAAGCCCCGCTGACGGGCATCTTCCATTGCTTCTCCGGAGGCGATGCCGAAGCGCAGCAGATTTTGGACTTTCCCGGAATGTTAATCGGAGTGAACGGTATCTTGACCTTCAAGAAGTCGCCATTGCCCGATGTGCTTCGTTCCGTTCCCCTGGAAAGGATGGTGATAGAGACCGATTGCCCCTACCTGGCTCCCGTCCCTTACCGTGGTCGTCGCAACGAAAGTGCCTATGCAAAATCCACCCTTTTCAAGCTGGCCGAAGTATGTTCGGTTTCGCCCGAAAAAGTGGCGAAAATCACCTCCGAAAACGCCTTAAAAGTGTTTGGAATGCTCAAATAAGAAAGCAAAGGTTTTAAAGTTTATTAATTTCGGGGCATTCTGTGAGATTAAATCCCTCGAAATATTCATAAGACCAAAAAAAAGAATACATTTGTAGCTGAAAAAGCGGGGGATTCGCCCGAAAAGCACCGGATTTGCCCCCTTTTTCACAGAAGGAGATCCTTGGAGAGATGCTCGAGTGGTTGAAGAGGCACGCCTGGAAAGCGTGTATACCCCTAAAGGGTATCCGGGGTTCGAATCCCCGTCTCTCCGCCAAGGATGACCTTATTTATATATAGTGGGAAACAACAATAAACATAATAGTAATTTAATTTTTAATCTTAAAATTTAGACACACAATGAAAAAGTTATTTGCAATTGTTGCTGTGAT
>JBJEKT010000181.1:0-6417 GCA_051878775.1 Bacteroides sp.
CGATGGCTGTTGAAAGGGCCTTATCGTTTTCATCGCCCATCTCATAAACGTACATTAATTCAAAGAGACCATTGGTCACGTTCTTCTTGTAGAGCACAGGAATGTTGTTCTTCATTGTCAGCTTGTCGAGATCCTTGTCGAAATCGATGAAGCTGGGCTCAATGGGTGCTACTTGACTCTGCTGTATTTCTGTCAAGAAAGGACTTACTTGATCGCGATTCATCACGATAGGCGTAATCTGCGGCTTGGAGATTTTCTTCTCATTAGGATCCTTACCCTGGCGCTTGTAGATAATGGCCAGGTTAGTATCCTTCAAGTATTTATTGGCAAACTCTACCACGTCCTGCTTGGTGAGGGCACTGAGACGGTCGAGGACAGTCACTTCGTCAGCCCAGTCGCTGCCATTTACAAACGACTCCACAAACATGTCAGCACGTGTACCATTATCCTCCAGACCGCGCATAATAGAGAGCTTGAAGTTGTTAATGATGGCTTCGAGCATCTTCTCGTCAAAGTTGCCCTCGCGCAGTTTATTCAGCTCACCAAGCAACAAAGCCTTTACTTCGTCGAGCGTCTGACCACTCTTGGGACGACCCTGCATCATCAAGGCACTATAGTCGCTCATCGTCATAGGATAGCAATAGGCACTCAATGCCTTCTGTTGCTGCATCAAGTCGAGGTCTATCAAACCGGCTTTACCATTGAAAAGGATTTGCGAAACGACCTGCAATACCTCAGTCTCACGACTAGCAGCACCCGGGAAACGCCAAGCGAGAGTGATGTTCTCAGCTTCCAATCCCCATACCTCTTTCACGATAGGCTCCTTGATTTCCTCCATCTCTTTGTTCAATTCGATACGAGGGAGGTTTTCATTAGGCTGCATACCACCAAAGTACTTGTCTATAGTGGCAATCATCTGATCGGGATCAAAGTCACCGCTCAAACAAATAGCCATGTTGTTGGGCACGTACCAAGTTTTGTGATAGTTCTTGATGTTGGTGATAGAGGGGTTCTTCAGGTTCTCCTGCGTACCGAGTACGGTCTGTGTGCCATAGGGGTGATTGGGGAAGAGAGCAGAAAGAACGGCTTCATACACCTTGCGTGGATCGCGGGTGAGGGACATGTTCTTCTCTTCATAGACCGTCTCCAGCTCGGTATGGAAACCGCGGATTACGTTGTTCTCAAAGCGATCAGCCTGAATCTTGGCCCAGTTCTCTATCTGATTGCTGGGGATATCCTCTGTATAGCAGGTGACGTCAAAGCTGGTATAAGCATTAGTACCTTCAGCACCAATGGTAGCCATCAGTTTATCGTACTCGTTAGGGATAGCCAGCTTGGATGCTTCATAGGAGAGGCTATCGATGACGTGATAGATGCGTACCCGTTCCAGTGAGTCAGTAGTCTTACGATAGACTTCAAATTGCTGTTCAATAGCATCAAGAAGGGGCTTTTCGGCCTCATAATTCTGCGTACCGAATTTCTGAGTACCCTTGAACATCAAGTGTTCGAAGTAGTGTGCCAGACCTGTAGTCTCAGCAGGGTCGTTCTTTCCACCTACACGCACCGCGATGTAGGTCTGGATACGAGGAGTCTCCTTATTGACCGTCATATAGACTTTCAATCCGTTGTCCAGCGTATAGATGCGAGCGTTGAGCGGATCGTTGGGTACCGTGGTGTAGCTGTACTTCTCACCGGTACATTGCACTCCCAAAGCTACCACCGCAATGGCGCAAAGGAGGAAATGCTTCATCATTTTATTCATATCACACTTTTTTAAAAGTTATTTATTTACCGCGCAAAAGTAGTCTATTTCAATTAATTCACCATATAATTCACTAAATTATTCACCAAATATTTTTCTGTCTCAGCTATTTTCTCTACTTTTGCATAAAAATTGAATAAATACTCATATACATCATGAAGAAACTTATACTATCTTGGCTTTACATCTTTTTGGGATGCACTATTATGGGTGCTGGTTTTGTCTTTTTCATCAACCCCTACAATATCATTCCAGGTGGCGTCTATGGTGCCAGTATCGTGCTCCACAACCTCTTTCCATCTATTCAGGTAGGAACATTTGGCTATATGTTCGATATCCCTTTGATGATTCTATCCGTCATCTTGCTGGGAAGTAATTTAGGCGGTCGTACCATTGCAGCAGCTTTAACCACACCATTTATCATGAACTTCCTTTCTTGGCTGGTTTATCCTACGGAAGAGGCACTCCACTCTCTTGACCCTAGTCAGCTGCTAGGTGGCACTATGGACATGACGAATCATCTGATATTAGCTACCATCATTGGCTCGGTTGTGATTGGAGTAGGGCAAGGTATCGTGGTTCGTCAACGGGCTACTACAGGCGGTACTGACATCGTAGCCATGATTCTGCAGAAATATGCACACATCAAGTTCTCCAACGCCATCTTGATGGTGGATGGATTAGTGGTTGCCTTTGGTTTGATTGTTATCGGATTCGGCATAGGTAATAACGAGAATGCCACACAGGGTTCATGGCTACTCTCTTTCTACTCCTTGATTTCCATTTACTTGATTTCAAGAGTACTGGCCCGCGTTATCAACGGTGCAAAGAACGACAAGATTATCTTCGTCATCAGCGATGAAAAGCTTCACGACCTGCATCGCTACATCTTGAAGGATATGGATCGTACCGCTACCTGCATCAAGAGCAGCGGCCTCTATTCAGGCAAAGATAAAGAAATGCTCTTCCTGGTGGTAAGTTATAAAGAGGTGGCCGGTGTGAAACATACCATCAAGGAGTGTGATCCCCGTGCCTTCGTCATCGTGACTGACGCTTACGACACCTTTGGTGAAGGCTGGAAACCATTGCCCAGCAAGGGCGATGTAGAACCTGAATAATTGACTATTTGATGGCACATAGATGACTACATTACAACCTGTTTCATCTGTGTGCCATCTTCTTGAAGAAGTCCCAGATGACAATGCCAGCGGTAACGCTCACATTGAGGGAATGTTTTGTACCAAACTGTGGTATCTCAATACAGCCGTCACTGGCATCAATCACCTCCTGTTGTACACCCTTCACTTCGTTACCCATCACGACGGCATACCGCTTATCACGCTCCAACTGAAGCTCATCAAGCATTGTGCTGTGCTCAGCCTGCTCAATGGAGAAGACGGTGTAACCTTCACTGCGCAGTTTATTAACTGCTTCCAACGTGTTATTCACATAGGTCCAATCCATGGTGAATTCTGCTCCAAGTGCCGTCTTATGCATCTCAGGGTGGGGTGGGCAAGCGGTTATACCACAAAGCACAATACGCTCCAAGCGGAACGCATCCGCTGTACGGAACACCGAACCGATGTTATGCAAACTGCGTATGTTATCTAGTACCACCACTAGAGGTAGTTTCTCCGCCGCCTTGAACTGCTCCACGCTCAGGCGGTTCATCTCCGTGACTTTCAGCTTTCTGTGATTCAAAATAATCCTCTTTTAAATGGTTTATATCAAGCTGCTTTACTCATCAAGCTGCTTCGTGGTGCAAAAGTAACAACAAAAACTGAAACGGCGGTGAAAAGCTGTGTGAATAACGGTGAAAAGTATGTCAATAGTCAGGGGAAAGAAAAGTATAAAAAAAGATTGCACAATCCAAAACAATCCCTATACCAAGGAATGTCTCAACAAACCAAAAAAGTTATCCTAAAGTTTCAATTCAATTATAAACCTATTTTTTCCCACCATTTATGAGGTAGATTCACACAAAAGTTATTAACTTTGCGCGTTGTAAACCGACGGTGAACAATGTGCTGCAGTTTGCTGCTGAACTATTCATCCTCAATAGATAATCCATCTAACCAGTGGTGAATAAAAAGAGAATAAAAATAAGCCTAAAGGGAATAAGTTGAAAAACAAGCAAACAGCTGAAAATTGTTATCCACGCTATTCACAGGCAATCATCAGCACTATAGAGAATTTCTTTAAAAAAGAGAAAACAAAAAAAATAATTATGAGTGATTTAATTGAAGCTATCAAGCAACTGAAGAAAGAGAAAAATGCGTTGATTCTGGCGCACTACTACCAGCAGGGCGAAATACAGGACATTGCAGACTATGTGGGCGACAGCTTGGCTCTGGCTCAATGGGCTGCCAAGACGGAAGCGCCGATTATCGTGATGTGTGGTGTACACTTCATGGGTGAGACGGCTAAGGTACTCTGCCCTGATAAGAAGGTGTTGGTGCCTGATATGGCAGCTGGCTGTTCGTTGGCTGACAGCTGTCCAGCTGATGAGTTTGCCCGTTTTGTGGCCGATCATCCAGATCATACCGTCATCTCCTATGTGAATACTACGGCTGCTGTTAAGGCAGTGACTGACGTAGTGGTGACTTCTACCAATGCCCGTCAGATAGTGGAGAGTTTCCCAAAAGAGGAGAAGATTATTTTTGGTCCAGACCGTAACCTGGGCAGCTACATCAATGCCATTACGGGACGTGAGATGCTGCTCTGGAATGGTGCATGTCATGTACATGAACAGTTCTCCGTTGAGAAGATTCTGGCGTTGAAGCAGCAGTATCCCGATGCTGTGGTGCTGGCTCATCCTGAGTGTAAGAGCGTGGTGCTGAAGCTAGCCGATGTGGTGGGTTCTACAGCAGCCTTGCTGAAGTATGCAGTGGCTCATCCCGAGAAGAGCTATATAGTGGCCACCGAGAGCGGTATCCTACACGAGATGCAGAAGAAGTGTCCTGACACCACCTTTATTCCTGCTCCTCCCAACGACAGTACTTGCGGTTGCAACGAATGTAACTTTATGCGTCTCAATACCTTGCAGAAGCTCTACGAATGCCTGAAGAATGAGACCCCTGAGATTACCGTCGATTCATCCGTAGCAGAGAAGGCTGTAAGACCCATTCAGCGTATGCTGGAAATTTCTGCTAAACTGGGGTTATAAATAATAGGGGCAGATCTATCTGTCTGCCCCTATAAGTCATATTAACTCGTGATGTATTTGCAAAGCTTTTGTGTAGCGATGGCGCGATGACTGATCTTATTTTTTAGTTCATCGCCCATTTCTGCAAAGGTCATCGTATAGCCTTCGGGTTTGAATATAGGATCATAGCCGAAACCTGATGTACCCCGTCTTGTGGTGATGATTTCTCCCTTTACTATACCTTCAAAGAGGTGCTCCTTGCCGTCGATAATCACCGCAAAGACGGTTCGAAACTGAGCCTTACGGTTTTCTATTCCCTCTAGGTTCTTGAGCAATTTGCGCATATTGGCTTCTGAGTCATGGCCGGCGCCTTCAGCATATCGTGCAGAATAGACACCTGGAGCTCCATCCAGCGCTTCTACCTCCAGCCCTGTATCATCGGCAAAACAGTTTGTATGATAGTGTTCATAAACATATCGGGCTTTCATCAGGGCGTTGCCTTCCAGTGTATTGGCAGTCTCGGGTATCTCTTCGTTGCAATGGATATCTTTTAGGCTCAGTAACTCGATCCGGTCTCCTACAATCTTACTAACCTCTTCTAATTTATGTTTGTTGTTGGTAGCAAAAACAAAATTCTTCATAAATGTGGTTTGTTTTCTTTCGTTTAAATCCTTTTATTTCACTTTGAGCTTGGCAAATCCTTCACCAAATACGCCAATGACGTTGCTCTGTGATATAAATGCGTTGGGGTCAATATCCTTCACCAAACGGAAAATCTGTACCGACTGGCGCTTGTAGGCCAGTACGACTAATACCTTAACGTGGTTCTTGCTGTACCATCCTATGCCGTCGAGCACGGTCACACCACGGTGTGTCTCCTTCGTGATGCGATCAGCTATCCGCTCATACTCTTTCGAAAAGATGAAGAATTGCACAGACTGACGTGCATTATTTACTACATAGTCAAGCACAATTCCAATCACAAACAGCGTGACAAAACCAAATATCACCCGTCTCCAGTCGCCAAAGACGAAGTAGCAGGAGGAGATGATGGCTGCATCCGAGGCCATCACCATACTGCCCAGGGTGACATCCTTGTACTTATTGATAATGGCCGCAATGATGTCAGTACCACCTGTGCTACCGTTGCAGTTGAAGACGATACCCAGACCCAGACCACACAGCGAAGCGCCGATAAGGCAGGCCATGAAGTCCTGACCTTCGCCCAGTATCTTGGGTGGTATACCATCGGGTCCGTTGACTATCAACTGGAAGAGCCACAGAAGGAACGTCAGTCCGAAGATGGCGTAGGTGGTCTTGATGCTGAACTTGGGGCCCAGAATCTTGATGGCAAAGGTCATCAGAATGGCATTAATAATAAAAAATGACCATTGGATAGGGAACCCTGTAGCATAGTAGATGATGGCTCCGATACCGGTGGTACCGCCGGTAGTAATCTGATAGGGGATGAGGAATGCGGCCCATCCCAGTGAGTAGCTCATGAGACCGA
>JBJEKT010000182.1:0-6416 GCA_051878775.1 Bacteroides sp.
CCCAAGACCCCAACATTAAAAGTGTTGTGCTCTACCTGCTGAGCTAGCGAATCAAGCCTCTGTGGCACCGCTGGGTGCGCTGTTTTGCCCTCGGACAGCTGTTTTTTTTGCCCTTAAGCGAGTGCAAAGGTAGGCACTATTCTTCAAACGGCCAAATTTCTTTCTGAAAAAGCGGCTTTTTTCGAAACTTTTTTGTATATTTGCACTCGCAATGCGGCCGCTGGCAGCCGCTGCCAAGGCTTTGAATCATTTTAATATCATATTTATGGCAACAGTTGACGACAAGAAAATCATCTTTTCCATGGTGGGACTCAACAAAATCATCCCCCAAAACAACAAGCAAGTACTTAAGGACATCTACCTCTCTTTCTTCTACGGCGCCAAGATTGGCATCATCGGTCTCAACGGCTCGGGTAAATCCACCCTACTGAAGATCATTGCCGGACTCGACAAGTCGTACCAGGGCGAAGTGGTCTTCTCACCCGGCTACAGCGTGGGCTACCTGGCGCAGGAACCCTACCTCGACCCGGAGAAGACGGTGAAGCAGTGCGTCATGGAGGGCGTACAGCCCATCGTGGATGCCCTCAACGAATACGAGGAGATCAACCAGAAGTTTGGCCTGCCCGAGTACTACGAGGATGCCGACAAGATGGAGAAGCTCTTCACCCGCCAGGCCGAGCTGCAGGACATCATCGATGCCACCGATGCCTGGAACCTGGACACCACCCTGGAACGGGCTATGGACGCCCTGCGCTGTCCGCCCGAGGACCAGCCCGTGAACCAGCTCTCTGGCGGTGAGCGCCGCCGCGTGGCCCTCTGCCGATTGCTGCTGCAGAAGCCCGACGTGCTCCTGCTCGATGAGCCTACCAACCACCTCGACGCCGAGAGCATCGACTGGCTGGAGCAGCACCTGCAGCAGTATGAGGGCACCGTCATTGCCGTGACCCACGACCGCTACTTCCTCGACCACGTGGCCGGATGGATTCTGGAGCTGGACCGTGGCGAGGGCATCCCCTGGAAGGGCAACTACTCCAGCTGGCTAGAGCAGAAGACCCGCCGCATGGAGCAGGAGGAGAAGACGGCCAGCAAGCGCCGCAAGACCCTGCAGCGCGAGCTGGAGTGGGTGCGCATGGCCCCCAAGGCACGCCAGGCAAAGGGTAAGGCCCGACTCAACTCCTACGACAAGCTCCTCAATGAGGATGTGAAGGAGAAGGAGGAGAAGCTCGAAATCTTCATCCCCAACGGTCCCCGCCTGGGCAACAAGGTCATCGAGGCCAAGCACGTGGCCAAGGCCTTCGGCGAGAAGTTGCTCTTTGACGACCTCAACTTCATGCTCCCGCCCAACGGCATCGTGGGCATCATCGGCCCCAACGGCGCTGGTAAGACTACGCTCTTCAGGCTCATCATGGGCCTGGAGAAGGCTGACCGAGGCGAGTTTGAGGTGGGCGAGACCGTCAAGGTGGCCTACGTGGATCAGCAGCACAAGGACATTGATCCCAACAAGAGCGTCTATCAGGTCATCTCCGGTGGCAACGAACTCATCCGCATGGGGGGCCGTGACGTCAATGCACGCGCCTACCTGAGCCGCTTCAACTTCTCCGGTGCCGACCAGGAGAAGCTCTGCGGTGTGCTCTCAGGCGGTGAGCGTAACCGCCTCCACCTGGCCCTCTGCCTCAAGGAGGAGGGTAACGTGCTCCTGCTCGACGAGCCCACCAACGACATCGATGTCAATACGCTCCGTGCGCTGGAGGAGGGTCTGGAGGACTTTGCCGGCTGTGCCGTAGTAATCAGCCACGACCGCTGGTTCCTCGACCGCATCTGCACCCACATCCTGGCCTTTGAGGGCGACTCCAACGTCTTCTTCTTTGAGGGTTCCTACTCGGAGTACGAGGAGAACAAGCTGAAGCGCCTGGGCCGCGAAGAGCCCAAACGCGTGCGCTACCGCAAGCTGATGGCCGACTAACTGTAAATTGCATAAGAACCTTGAAAAAAGTAACATAAAAGTAATAACGAATCCAAATTTTATCGCTATATTTGTGGCGCTGAATGCACTAAAAAAGTAAGGTGGCCTCTCTCTCTTTTCGTAAATCACATTTTTAGTATAGAATAAGGTATGAAGAAGAGACTCTATCCTTATCTGCTGCTCCTGGGCGCTCTGCTCTTCAGCGCTTGCGGCGGCGACGACAATAACAACGACCCCCAGCAGCCCACTATCGACCCCGTGGAGCAACTCACCGAGCAGGGGGCACAATCCTTTATGCTGCAAGGTCTGGTAGATCCCGTGAAGGGGTACAACTCCCTGAAGCCCTCGGACTACAGCGATGCACTCTACCTGGAGGGAGCCTTGCTCAAGGGAAACAGTTACACCTTCCAGGCCTCATCTGCCCAGCGTCTGGACGGTATGGACCAGCCCGATACGGAGGGTAGCTGGGGCGAATCGGCTGCCGTGACGCGGGGTAAGGCCTACTGGGTGCGCCACAAAGAGGGTACCCTCTATCGCTACCTCAAGCTGCGCTTCATCACCATCAGCGGCAATGATGTCCTGCTGGAGTACAAGACTACCGACATCACTTCCGAACTCCCCGTGGAGAAGAACGTCAACGCCAACGAGCCCGCCGAGGGCAAGCAGTGGGTCACCGACCTCTCCATGCCGCACCTCAGCGAGAAGCTCTTCTACGTGGAGCATACGCTGAAAGTGGGTAGCGAGACGGTGCTCAACTACGCCTACGAGTGGGATCAGAACATGAAGCACATGGCCTGGGCGGCCTTCTACTTCGATGCCACCACGAGTAAGGACATTACGGGGCGTACCGATGCCTGGGATGTGGACCCTGCACTCCCCGCTGCCATGCAGACAGACAACAGCAACCACACCAATGATGGCTTTGACCGTGGACACATCGTGGCCAGCGAAGACCGTGTCTATAGCAAGGAGGCCAACCAGCAGACCTTCTACTTCAGCAACCTGAGTCCGCAGTTCAACAGCTTCAACGGCATCTTCTGGCAGAAGTTTGAGCGCACGGTGCAGAACTGGGGCCGCTCGGGTGGCTTCGACAAGCTCTACGTGACCAAGGGTGGCACGCTCAACCACCTGCTCAAGAACTTCACCACGACCAAGAAGGGCAACGATGGGGTACTCCCCACGACCGATGCCAACGGATTTACGCAGAAGTGCTTGGCTTGTCCTCAGTACTACTACATCGCCGTCCTCGGCGTAAAGGGTGACCACTTTCAAGCCATCGCCTTCAAGGTGGAGCACCGCGACGACTACAGCTACGACAAGGTGGACAACGTCCCCGTGGCCGACGTCAAGGCCTGTGTCTTGAGCATCGACGAACTGGAGGAGTTCACCGGCCTGGACTTCTTCTGCAACCTCCCCGACAGTATCGAGGCCGAGGTGGAGAAGAGCTATTCCCTCGACAGCTGGAGCTGGTAATGGACAAACGAATACCCCTCTGAGCAGGGGATAAAAAGAAGAGAGCTGAATCCTTAGCGGACTCAGCTCTCTCTGTTTTCTGATACACTCGAATGATTGCTAAGCGATGCTATTCATGCGGAGCGGTTCCATCATTCGGAGGGGTTCAATCAATCGAAGCAACCGTAGCAAGTGGGGAGCAGCTTGCGGTCACCCAGGGTGTTATCTACACGGGCCACGTTGACCCAGAACTTATTCTCTCTCACGCTCTCGATGGGGTAAACCGCCTTTTGGCGCGAGTAGCTGTGATTCCACTCATCGGCCACGACCTCATATTCGGGGTGCGGAGCATTGACAAGTACGTTGTCCTCCTTGTCGGCAGTGCCGTTCTTCACCTCCTGGATTTCGTCCCAGATAGTGAGCATCACCTTCACAAAGTTGTTGAGTTCGGCCAGGCTTTCACTCTCTGTGGGCTCAATCATCAGCGTGCCGTGTACGGGGAAGGAGAGCGTAGGAGCGTGGTAACCGAAGTCCATCAGACGCTTGGCAATGTCGTTCTCGCTGATGCCCGTCTCTTCATGGAGCTTGCGGCACTCCAGGATCATCTCATGACCTACCGTACCGTTTTTACCGCGATATACCGTGCCGTAGGTATCCTCAAAGCAAGCAGCTAGGTAGTTGGCGCTGAGGATGGCAATCTTCGTGGCACGTGTCAGACCTTCGATACCCATCATGCGGATGTAGCCGTAGGTGATGGGCAGGATGCCGGCACTGCCGTAGGGGGCAGCAGCTACCTGATTGGTAGCGTTGCCGAGGCTGATGTGACCGGGCAGGAAGGGTACGAGGTGCTTGGCCACGCAGACGGGGCCTACGCCAGGACCGCCACCGCCGTGAGGCGAAGCAAAGGTCTTGTGGAGGTTGAGGTGGCAGACGTCGGCACCGATGGTACCTGGATTGGTCAGACCCACCTGGGCATTCATGTTGGCACCATCCATATAGACCTGTGCACCGCAGCTGTGGATGATGCGACAGATCTCTACGATGTCACTCTCAAAGATTCCGTGGGTAGAGGGGTAGGTGATCATCAGGGCAGCGAGCTCCTCCTTGTTGGCCTCGGCCTTGGCGCGGAGGTCGTCCATATCCACATTGCCCCGTTCATCGCAAGCGCAAGTCACGGTGCTGAAGCCGGCTTGGATGGCCGAAGCCGGGTTCGTGCCGTGGGCTGATGCGGGAATCAGAATCTTGTTGCGGTGGCCCTGGCCAATGCTCTCCAGGTAGGTGCGGATGATGCGCAGACCGGTATATTCACCTGCAGCACCTGAGTTGGGCTGCAGCGTCACGCCGGCAAAGCCCGTGATGGCAGCCAGTTCTTCGCTCAGGTTCTTGATGAGCTCCTTGTAGCCCTCGGCTTGGTCTTCGGGCACCAAGGGGTGCATGTTCATGAATTCGGGACGGCTCAGGGGGAGCATCTCAGCGGCAGCATTCAGCTTCATGGTGCAAGAACCCAACGAAATCATGCTGTGAGTCAAGGAGATGTCCTTGCGGTCAAGGCGCTTGATGTAGCGCATCATCTCCGTCTCGGTATGGTAGCGGTTGAATACCTCGTGCGTCAGGTAAGCGCTGGTACGGGTCAGCAGCTTGGGAGCAGCCGCATCGGGTATGTCAGTAACCTTCTCATAGTCCTTGCCTGCAGCGATGGCGAAGATGGAGAGGAGCACGTTGATGGCAGCCAGGTCGGTGGTCTCGTCGATGCTCATACCTACGTCACCGTTCTTGAAGTAGAGCAGGTTCACCTCTTTGCTCAGGGCGATGGTGCGCACCTGGTGGGCAGAGAGCTGTTCGGGCAGAGTGAAGCGGAGGGTGTCGAAGTAGTTGGCATTGACCTGCTTATAGCCCAGGGCGTTGATGCTCTTCTCCAGGAAGGCTGCTATGCTGTGGATGCGGAGGGCGATGTTGCGGATGCCTTCAGGTCCATGCCATACGGCATACATACCGGCCATCGTGGCCAGCAGAGCCTGGGCCGTACAGATGTTGGACGTGGCTTTCTCACGCTTGATGTGCTGTTCGCGGGTCTGCAGGGCCATGCGGTAGCAGAGGTGACCATACTTGTCCTTGCTCCAGCCGATGATGCGGCCAGGCATGTTGCGCTTGTACTCGTCGCGGGTAGCGAAGTAGGCTGCTGAGGGACCGCCATAGAACATGGGGATACCCAGTCGCTGGGTGCTGCCGAAGACGATGTCAGCACCCCATTCACCCGGAGGGGTCAGCAGGGCCAGGCTGAGGATGTCAGCAGCTACAGCCACCTTGCACTCGGCGGCATGGGCCTTCTCGACGAAGGCACGGTAGTCGTTGATGGAGCCGTCGGCATCAGGGAACTGCACCACACAGGCAAAGAGTTCGGGGGTGAACTCCAGCTCCTCGTAGCGACCGGTGCGCACCTCGATACCCTGCGGGATGGCACGGGTATTGATGACGGCCTGGGTCTGGGCAAAGACGCGGTTATCTACGAATACCACCTTGGCACCAGCCTTCTGCTGGGCACGGCTGCGGAGGCTGAACATCATCGTGACAGCTTCAGCAGCGGCAGTAGCTTCGTCGAGCAATGAGCAGTTGGCCAGGGGCATACCGGTGAGGTCGGTAATCACGGTCTGGAAGTTCATCAAAGCCTCCAGACGTCCCTGCGACACTTCGGTCTGATAGGGGGTATAAGAGGTGTACCAAACGGGGTTCTCGAAGATATTGCGCTGGATGACAGCGGGTGTAATCGTACCATACCAGCCCTGGCCGATATAGGTCGTGAAGAGTTTGTTCTTGGCAGCAAGCTGAGCGATGTGCTGTGCAAACTCAAACTCGTTCATGGCTTCAGGCAGGTCGATGGGCTGTTTCAAGCGGATGTTTTTGGGCAGTGTCTTGTCAATCAGTTCGTCGAGCGACTTGACTCCGATCTTCTGCAGCATGAGCTGCTCTTCTTGTTCATTGATGCCAATGTGACGATTGGCCA
>JBJEKT010000183.1:0-1534 GCA_051878775.1 Bacteroides sp.
TGAGGCCAAGCATCCTGGTGAAAGTGAGTACCTTCAAGCTGTGAAGGAAGTGCTGCTGTCTATTGAAGACATCTACAATCAGCACCCTGAGTTTGAAAAGGCAAAAATTATCGAGCGCCTTGTGGAGCCCGATCGTATCTTTACGTTCCGCGTTACATGGGTGGACGACCGTGGTGAAGTACAGACCAACCTGGGTTACCGCGTACAGTTCAACAATGCCATTGGCCCCTACAAGGGTGGTATCCGTTTCCATGCTTCGGTAAATCTCTCTATCCTGAAGTTCCTCGGCTTTGAGCAGACCTTCAAGAATGCCTTGACCACGTTGCCTATGGGTGGTGGTAAGGGTGGATCCGACTTCTCTCCCCGTGGCAAGAGCGATGCAGAAATCATGCGTTTCTGCCAGGCATTCATCCTGGAGCTCTGGCGTCACCTTGGTCCCGATATGGATGTACCTGCTGGCGACATCGGTGTAGGTGGACGTGAAGTAGGCTATATGTTCGGTATGTATAAGAAGCTCACCCGTGAGTTTACGGGTACATTTACGGGTAAGGGACTGGAGTTCGGCGGTTCGCTGATTCGTCCGGAGGCAACCGGCTTCGGCGGTCTCTACTTCGTGAACCAGATGCTGCAGACCAAGGGCATCGACATCAAGGGCAAGACGGTGGCCGTTTCCGGCTTCGGTAATGTGGCTTGGGGTGCTGTGACGAAGGCTACACAGCTGGGTGCCAAGGTAGTGACCATCTCAGGTCCTGACGGTTACATCTACGATCCGGATGGCATCAGCGGTGAAAAGATTGACTATATGCTGGAGCTCCGTGCTTCAGGCAATGATATTGTGGCTCCTTATGCAGAGCAGTTCCCCGGTGCGAAGTTTGTCGCTGGCAAGCGTCCTTGGGAGGTAAAGGTGGATATTGCTCTGCCTTGTGCTACGCAGAACGAGCTTAACGGTGAGGATGCCCGTCACTTGATAGACAACGACGTGCTCTGCATCGGTGAAATCTCCAACATGGGTTGCACGCCCGAGGCTATCGACCTCTTCATCGAGAACAAGAAGATGTATGCTCCGGGTAAGGCTGTCAACGCCGGTGGTGTGGCTACAAGCGGTCTGGAAATGTCGCAGAACGCCATGCACATCAGCTGGAGTGCCGAAGAGGTGGACCAGAAGCTGCACACCATCATGCACGGCATCCACGCTCAGTGCGTGAAGTATGGTACTCAACCCGATGGCTACATCAACTACGTGAAGGGCGCCAACATCGCCGGCTTCATGAAGGTGGCTCACGCCATGATGGGACAAGGTATCATCTGATTCTGAATAGTTATCCTTATTATTATAAGCTACAAGGAGCTGTTGTGAAACGGCTCCTTGATAGCGAAATAACTTTGTTTAGTTGTATTTGTATTTGTGGTTTGTGCTGCCTGCGCCTGTGAAGGTTATCGGGCAGTACTTTTTTTTATCCCTTCCAGAGCGCTTTTTATCTATTTAACGTGAGTTCGATGAATTCAAAACAATGTAAGTTGCGTATCTAATGTT
>JBJEKT010000184.1:0-26923 GCA_051878775.1 Bacteroides sp.
ACTCATAAATCTACCCTTAATCGTGTATTGGATGATAGTTGCGGATTTTAGGTTATCTAATTTTGGTTCGGACACAAAGGTACGCTTTTTTTCTTATGGCGTCTTGATTTTCCAAAATCTTGCCGTATTTTTGCAGCCAAATTCATTATAATGCAAGCTTTATGTTAGGAACAATACTCAATACGGCCACGATACTGGTGGGAGGTGCCTTCGGTGCCCTGGTGCGCACCGGCATCGGTGAACGCTACAAACAGGCCCTTTTCAACGGCCTCGGACTCTGCTGCCTGGTGCTGGGAGTGAATGCCTCGCTGCCCAACATGGCAAAGAGCGAATATCCTGTGCTCTTCATCCTAAGCATCGCCCTGGGGGGCGTGGTAGGGACACGACTCGACCTCACGGGTCGTATCGACCGATGGAATGCCCGCCTCAACGAGCGCCAACGTGCCAAAGGGAAGGGACAGGGAGGGGACCAACTGCAAGGACTCGTCACGGGCTGTCTGCTCTACTGCATCGGCACCTTTGCCATCGTAGGTCCCGTATTGGCAGCACTCTCGCCCTCAGCCGGTTGGGCCTTCGACGAGCCAGGCAACACCTACCTCTACACCAACGCTACGCTCGACCTGGTGACTTCGGCTGTCCTGGCCGCTTCGTATGGTTGGATTATGTTGCTGGCTGCTCCAATCCTCTTCTGCTGGCAAGGCTTATTCTACCTGATTGCCGTCTGCTTCAGTGCGGCCATGCCAGAACCGATGCGTGTGGAGCTGAGCATCGTGGGCGGCGTACTGATTGTCAGCTCGGGTCTCTCCATCCTAAACATCAAGGATTGCAAGACGGTCAATCTCCTGCCTTCGCTCCTTGTGCCCGTGATATTTTATCTGATTAAAAGCGCTTTCTAACGCTACTCCAATACGATAGCGCTGCTCCAACACGCTTATCCCTGCTGCTTGAGGCGGTCGCGAAACTCGGTGGGGGTCATGCCCATCTTGGCCTTGAAGCATTTGCTGAAGTAGCGCGGGTCGTTGATACCGACCATATAAGCCACCTGCGTCATGCTGTACTCGCCGGTTTTGATGAGCTCTATGGCACGGTTGATACGCACCTCTTTGATGAACTCCACTGGTGCCAGGCCTGTCAATGTCTTGAGTTTCTTGAAGAAGACACTGCGACTCACCGCCATCTCCTGCACCAGGTCATCCACCAACAGCTCACCATTGTCCATGTTCTTCTCCATCAAGGCCACCAGTTTATCCAGGAACTTTTGGTCGTGAGGCGAAAGAGGAGCTTCTACTGGGGCTTCAGCAGCTGAAGGAATCCCGGAAGCACCCGAAGCAGTACCTTCTGCGACAGACTCAGAGACACCCACACACTGTTCGCCTCCCATGGGGGACTGCTGGTTGCTGGCAGGCATGAGCCGCGTAAGCAGGGCGGCCTGCAGCAGTTTGCGTCCAGAGAGGAGATTCTTTACACGTGCCTTGAGGAAAGTGGCACTGAAGGGCTTGGTGACGTAGGCATCAGCCCCATACTCCAGACCCTCTATCTGACTCTCGATGGAGGTCTTTGCCGTGAGCAGCACTACGGGAAGGTGGCTTGTGGCCACATCAGCACGCAAGCGACGCAGCATCTCGATTCCGTCCATCTCGGGCATCATCACATCACTGATAATCAGGTCGGGCTGCACCTGAAGAGCCTTCTCAAGCCCCTCTAGACCATTGGCAGCCTCCACCATCCGGTACGAACCGGAGAAGAGGGTGTGCAGGAAGAGTCGCAGTTCACTGTTATCCTCCACAACGAGTAGCGTGGGTTGCTCCTCGTTGGCCTGCTCCACACCGGCCTCATCGGGATGCATGGTGAGCAGGGCGGCACTGGCATCATCCTGCAGGAACTCGGTACCAGGTGCGAAGTGCTCCTTGCCAGCCTGGAAGTTGACTGTGAAGCAACTTCCTTCACCTGGCCGACTTTCCACCTCAATCTCAGCCCCGTGCATCTCTACCAGCTCCTTGACAAGTGAGAGGCCGATACCCGTACTCTGCTGGAACAGCTTACGGTCCACAAGGTTCTCGAAGCGCAAGAAGATAGAGCGCTTCTTGCTCTCATCGAAGCCAATGCCCTGATCAGCCACGCCAATCAGCACACGTTCCTCCTTCGCTCCAACGAAGAGACGAATCTGCTTGCCATCAGGAGTATATTTAAAGGCGTTGGAGAGGAGGTTAAAGATAATCTTCTCCAGTTTATCGGCATCAGCATAAAGGTAAATCTGCGGAGCACTGGTCTCAAAACGGAAGTCAATGCCACGCTCCTCAGCCACAGCCTGGTAGTTCTCCATCAATCGATGGGCAAACTCCACCACCTCAATGCGCTGCACCTGAAGCTTCATCTTCTTGTTCTGTATCTTTCGGAAATCAAGTATCTGGTTGATGAGACGCAGCATACGATTGGTGTTGCGACCAACGACCTCAAGCTGATGACGAGCATCGTCAGGCAGATTACTGTTCTTAAGCACATGCTCCACAGGACCGGCAATAAGCGTGAGTGGCGTACGCAGTTCATGGCTGATGTCAGTGAAGAAGCGCAGCTTCATGTCGCTGACCTGCTGCTCCACCAGCACCTCATGCTTCAAACGGTAGATGGTGAAGAGGATATAGACAGCTGCCACAATAAATAGGAGGATAAAGAGCACATACAGGAAATAGGCCAACGGAGTTTCCCAAAAGGAGGGGAGTACCTCAATAGGGAGCACGCGTTCGTTATCCACCCACACACCATCGGCATTGGTGGAGCGTACCTTGAAGAGGTAGCGCCCTTTAGGTACATTGGTATAGATGGCCGTCCGGCTACCGGCCACGTAATTCCAGGTCTTGTCGAACCCCTCCAGCATATAGGCATACTGGATGCGCTGTGGGTCGTTAAAATCGAGGGCAGCATACTGCAGGCTGAAAACATTGTCGCGGTGAGTCAGGACAAGTTCCTTCAGTCCATCTGCTGCCACGGGCAGTAAGGTACGTGGAGAGGGCTGCACATCGCGTCCCTCGATACGTAAGCGCGAAAGCACAATGCGGGGCACGTAGTCGCTTCGCAAGGTAGAGTCAGGGTTGAAGGAGCAGATGCCACTGCTCGTACCAAATAACATACGTCCCCAGGAGGTAAACTCGGAAGCGGCCTCGCTGAAACGGGCGTGGGGAGCCATCTCTTGCTTACTGTAGTTGATAAAGGTCTCACTCCTCGTGTCGAAGCGACTCACTCCGCTCTCGGTACTCATCCAAAGGCATCCGGAGCGGTCTTCACGAATAGAGAGCACCACATCAGAGGCGAGCCCCTGGGCTGTACCATAACTTCGGAAAGTAGCCTCTCCCTCAGGCGAGAGGGTGAGCAGACGGTTGAGTCCGCCACCAAAAGTAGCCATGTAGATGGTATCGGTACGGGTGGGCAGGATCCAGTGCACATCGTTGTTGCTCAAGCTCTGTGTATCATGTACCTTATTATATATAGGGACAAAACGGAGCGACTCAGGTTCATCGAAGGCTTCGGATGCCACAAGGGCACCGAGGGTGGTACCTATCCAGATACGACCCTGATGGTCGCCTGTCACAAAGCGGGCTTTGCTACAGCGATCAATAGGGTACTGCTTGAGGTCATTGTAAGCGTGGATGAATCGCGGACGTCCTTCGGGTGTGGTGATGAGGTAGTTCACACCGCCGTCGTAAGTGGCTACCCAGATGCGACCCTTCGAGTCTTCATAGACGGAATAGACGTTGTCGTTGCTCAGGCTGTAGGGATCGCTCTCACTATGGCGATAGTGGGTGAGGCGATAGTGTCCCTCACCCTGTGGCTCAGCCTTGACCAATCCATCGCCCTTAGTGGCTATCCAAAGGTTATGATTACGGTCCTCAGTGAGAGCATATACATTACCATGCATGGGTTTACCCTGACGGCTGACGCGTCCGTCAGCAGTCAGGTAACCCAGGAAGTGGCGATTGCGATTATAGAGACGCAGGCAGTCGTCCTTGGTGCCAGCCCAAACCTGTCCTCGGCTATCCTCAAAGAGGGCACGCACCTCGTTGCTGAGCGACTCGTATGGCCGCGGCTCGGGCACAATCAGACTGAAATGACGAGGCCGGAAAGTAACCTTCTCCAGTCCTTTGGAGTGGGTACAGAGCCAGAGGTTACCCTGTACATCGGAGAAAGAAGAGTGTATCTTGTTGCTGAAGCGCCACTGGCCATCAGCAGTCGACATGCTGTTGTAGAAGGGTCTAAGCCGACCTGCCGTGCGGTCATAGCGGGCAAAGCCACCGCCGTAGGGATGAATCCAGAGGGTACCTCGGACATCCTCATGGGCATGAAAGGCCGGACGTGAGCGGTCGGTAGAAGTGGGCTCCACATCCATCTGCTCGGTACGCCAGATACCACTGGCAGTAATATAGTGCATCAGTTGCCCTGGGATATGCTGGTCGAGCCACACTTCATCAGACGCATCGACGTATGCATCAAAGACTTCGGCTGCTGCAAGGCCTGCAGGAAGTGACACGGCACACTGTGTGCCTTCATCGGGACAGCAGATATAGAGTCCATGACGGGCAGTAACGATGAGCAGACGGCCATCGGAGAGGGGGTCAATGCAGATAATGGGCGAGTCAGCCCCCTTCAGCTGAAGGCTCTGCAGTGTGTGACCATCATAGCGCCACACTTGTCCATAGGCGTTACCCAGGAACAGGCTATCACCACAGACCAGGGCTGTACGAAAGTGATGGCACGCAGAATGCATCTCAGGACGGTTGGAGTCAGCAGGCTGGTTGGAGCCAATGTAATCGGGCTGTTGCAGAGGTGAATCGGATGAGAAGCGAAAAAGTCCCTTCTCACCATAGACCCATTCGTTGCCTTGGTCATCAGCCACCACACCTTCCACACGGCCCAGGAGAGTATCTGGCCACCAGGTGGTCTGCGGGGAGCCCGTCTCTTCCTCTACCACCGCACGTACCGCTCCACCCTCGTCGGCCAGCAACCAGGTGGCATGGGGAAGCACCTCTACCTTGACGATGGAGGCATCAGCTCCAGCCTCTCCCTCAGCAGGCACACGCGAGAACTCCTCGGTCAGAGGATTGAAGAAGCAACCATGGCGGCTGTAAGTGACCCCCCATATACGATCCGCTTCGTCGAGCTTGATAAAGTCGATACGGCTGTTGGTGAGCCCCGAAGGGTTACCCCACTGCACGCGGTAGGTATAGAAGCGTGTGCCATCGAAGCGATTCAGACCATTCCAGGTAGCCAGCCACATCACACCTTTGCTGTCCTGATCCATACTCATCACAGTATGTTGCGACAGACCATCGTCTAAGGAATAGTGCGTGAACATACACGACAGTTCCTGTGCTCCCAACTTTCCCCAAAAGCCCACTAAAAGAGCGACAAAAAGTTTCAAAAAAGAGGTTTTCATAGAGGTTGACTAAAAAATTCGTGGTAAAGATAGCAAAAAGTCGTAAGATACGCACTATCTTTGCAGCAAAAACAAAAAATATGGGATTATTTAGCAAGATTTTCGGCAAAAAGAGTGAGCAAGACTCCTCAAAAAACGTGGAAGACTTCGTTTCACTGACCCGTGTATATTTCCAATCAGTAATCGCTGCCCAGCTGGGTATTACGAACATCCGGTTTGTGCCCGACGTAGCCAACTTTAAGCGTCTCTTCAAGATTCCAACCCAGGGCGGACGCCTCGGCACAGCCGAGAAGGCAGCCTCGCGCAAAATGCTGATGGCCGACTACGGATTGAGTGAAAACTTCTTCAAGGAGATAGACAGCAGCATCAAGAAGCACTGCCGCACGCAGAACGACGTGCAGTCTTACCTCTTCATGTACCAAGGATTCTCCAACGACTTGATGATGCTGATGGGCAACCTCATGCAGTGGAAATTCCGCCTCCCCTCCTTCTTCAAGGGGGCGCTACGTACGATGACGGAGAAAACCGTCCACCAGGTCTGCACCAAGACGGTGTGGAAGCAGGACGATGTACACAAGACCGCAGCTCAGGTACGAGCCTACAAGGAACGTCTGGGCTACAGCGAGCAGTGGATGAGTGAATACGTCTATAACGTAGTGATGTTAGCCAAGAAGGAACCTAAGCAGAAGCCCGAAGAGGGAGAAAAGAAGTGATTGAGCCTCATCCCCTGCAACCTTTCCTGCCTCACGATGCGCGACTACTGATGCTGGGCAGCTTCCCGCCCCAGCAAAAAAGGTGGTCGATGGAATTCTATTACCCCAATTGGACCAACGACATGTGGCGCATCGTGGGGCTGATTTTCTTCGCCGACAAGCATCACTTCGAACTCCCCGGACGCAAAGCTTTTAATAAGAATCTGCTTGTAGAGTTTCTGACACATCAGGGCATAGCCCTCTACGACACCGCTGCCGCCGTACGCCGCCTGCGCGACAATGCCAGCGACAAGTTCCTGGAGGTCATCACCCCCACTGACATTTCCGCCCTACTCACCCATCTACCTCATTGCCAGGCCATCGTCACCACCGGCGAAAAAGCTACCCAGACCCTCTGCCAACAGGCTGCAACCAATCAGGAAACCGCAACCACGCCCCCACCCGTAGGAGGCAACACCCCCATCATGCTCAGCGGCCGAAGAATCATCCTCTACCGCATGCCCAGCAGTTCGCGAGCCTACCCCCTATCCATAGAGAAGAAGGCAGCAACTTACCAAAAAATGTTTGCTGAAGTATTTGATTTTCACTGACCTATTGATAAGAGAATAAACGAATGTTGTTCAAGAACACATAAGCAAAAAAGCCAACTGCTTGTAACTTAAGCAATTGGCTTTAATTTGCGTTGGAGTACCAGGATTCGAACCTGGAATGACAGGACCAGAATCTGTAGTGTTACCATTACACCATACTCCAATGTCCTTAACAAAAGGATTTGTTTCCGTTTTGCGGTTGCAAAGGTACGGACTTTTTTTAAACCTCCAAACTTTTTCGCCACTTTTTTTCAAAAAAAAATCATCATCCCCTCTTCTACCCCTCCAAACCCTCTTAAAAAAAACTAAGAATCAAAGAGTTTTGCCCTTTTATGCGTTAGAACCAATAATTCACCGTATCTTTGCAAACTAATGGATAGTGACAGGATTCTCACTAACCGACCAACTATTAACTCAAAACTTATATAGAATGTACGAAACGGAAAAAATGATTGAACAGGTTATTGAAGGTATTCAAGATAAGAAAGGAAAGGGCATTGTGGTAGCAGATCTCACGGAGATTGATGACACCATCTGCAACTTCTTCATCATCTGCCAGGGCAACTCGCCCAGTCAGGTTACTGCACTCGTTGAGTCAATTCATGAGAAAGTCCGCGTGGGAGCACACGCCAAACCCTTTGCAGTGGATGGGCTGCGCAACGCCAACTGGGTCGCCATGGATTACGGCGAAGTACTGGTACACGTCTTCCTCCCCGAAGCACGCCAGCACTATGACCTGGAGCACCTTTGGGCCGATGCAAAACTGACCGAAATTGCAGACTTAGACTAACTCAAACAGTAGATAAACAACAATATGGAAGAAAATAAGATACCAAAAGTTCCTAAGACCAATATGCCCAAGTTCAACCTCAACTGGCTCTACATGATCATAGCCGTGATGTTACTCGGGCTCTATTTTACCAATGACACCAATACCACCTCACGGGAGGTTAGTTACAACGAGTTCCAGCAGTACGTAAGAAAAGGCTACGTGGAGAAGGTGGTGGGCTACGATGACAACAGCGTAGAGGCCTATATCAAACCGCGCTACGTGGCTCAGGTGTTCAAGAATGACTCCAACAACGTGGGGCGTACGCCCTTCGTGATGACCGAAGCCCCCTCACGAGAAAGCCTCGGTGCCTTCCTGGAGAAAGAGACGGAAGCCCAGCACTTTGATGGCGCAACCTCCTACAAGAAGCGGGGCAACCTGCTCTCGGCCATCTTCTGGCAAATCTTCCCCTTTGCTCTGCTCATCGGTTTCTGGATTTACCTGTCCCGCAAGTGGAGTGGTGCAGGCGGTGCTGGTGGCGTGTTCAGCGTGGGTAAGTCGAAGGCACGCCTGTTTGAGAAGGATGCTGCCGGACAACGCATCACCTTCAAGGACGTGGCTGGACTGGCTGAGGCAAAGCAAGAGGTACAGGAGATTGTGGAGTTCCTCAAGGAACCGCAAAAATATACTGACCTAGGTGGTAAAATTCCTAAAGGCGCCCTGCTCGTAGGTCCTCCGGGAACGGGTAAAACACTGCTGGCCAAGGCTGTGGCCGGTGAGGCCAACGTACCCTTCTTCTCCCTGGCTGGTTCGGACTTTGTGGAGATGTTTGTGGGTGTTGGAGCCTCACGCGTACGCGATTTATTCCGCCAAGCTAAGGAGAAGGCCCCCTGTATCGTCTTCATCGACGAGATTGATGCCGTGGGTCGAGCCCGCGCCAAGGCAGCTGCCATGGGCGGCAACGACGAGCGCGAGAACACACTCAACCAACTGCTCACCGAAATGGACGGCTTCGGCTCCAACAGCGGAATCATTATCCTGGCCGCCACCAACCGTGTTGATGTACTCGATAAAGCCCTGCTCCGTGCCGGACGCTTCGACCGACAGATACATGTCGATCTGCCCGACCTCAATGAACGCAAAGAGGTATTCGGTGTCCACCTGCGTCCTCTCAAGCTGGACGAGACGGTGGATGTCGATCTGCTAGCCCGCCAGACACCTGGTTTCTCAGGTGCTGACATCGCCAACGTCTGCAACGAGGCTGCCCTTATAGCCGCCCGCCACGGCAAGAAATTGGTAGGAAAACAGGACTTCCTCGATGCTGTAGATCGCATCGTAGGCGGACTTGAGAAAAAGACAAAGATTACCACTGAGGAGGAGCGCCGCTCCATCGCCATACACGAGGCGGGCCATGCCAGCATCTCCTGGTTGGTGGAGTACGCCAACCCGCTCATCAAGGTGACCATCGTACCCCGCGGACGGGCCCTGGGTGCCGCCTGGTACCTACCCGAGGAGCGACAAATTACCACACGCGAGCAGATGCTCGATGAGATGTGCGCCACTGTAGGAGGACGAGCAGCAGAAGACCTCTTCATCGGACGCATTTCCACAGGTGCGATGAACGACCTGGAGCGCGTGACCAAGCAGGCCTACGGCATGGTGGCCTACCTGGGCATGAGCGACCGCCTGCCCAATCTCTGCTACTACACCAACGATGAATACAGTTTCCAGCGTCCCTACAGCGAAAAGACCGCTGAGCTGATAGATGACGAGGTGAAGCGCATTGTCAACGAGCAGTATGAACGTGCCAAACAAATCCTGCTGGAGCACAAGGAACAACACGCCCAACTGGCCCAACTACTCATCGACAAGGAAGTAATATTCGCTGAAGACGTAGAGGCCATCTTTGGCCCTCGCCCCTGGACCTCTCGCTCCGCCGAAATCATCAGCGCCAACCTCAAGGAGAGCGCCCAAGCTGAAAAAACGACAGAAACAGCTGAAACAAACGAATAACTAGTAGCTTCAAAAAGCCTTTAGCTTGTAACTAAAATAAAAAGACATGAAAAACAATTTTCTCCTTCGTGCCTTGACAGGCATCGTGTTTGTTGTTGTACTGGCCGGTTCAATTCTGGTTGGTCCCTACACTTTTGCCCTGCTCTTCACGCTGATTTGCGCACTAAGCGTCCATGAGTTCTCAGAACTTATCAACCGGAGTAACGAAGCCCATGTGCCGGCCACACTCACCGGACTCTGTGGTGCCTTCCTCGTGCTAGGCCTCTGGGGCTTCTGTACCAACAGTGCCGGTTCCTGCATCCTGCTGCCCTACCCCGCCCTGCTACTCTACCTCATCATCCGTGAGCTCTACCTCAAGCAGCCCAATCCAGTAGCCAACTGGGCCTACAGTATGATGAGCCAACTCTACGTGGCCCTGCCCTTTGCCCTGCTTAACGTGCTGGCCTTCCATACCGACCCGCAGACAAGCGAAGTGACTTACAACCCCATCCTCCCGCTGAGCCTATTCATTTTCCTTTGGCTTAGCGACACGGGAGCCTACTGTGTGGGGTCACTCATCGGACGCCGTCGCCTCTTTGAGCGCATCTCGCCCAAGAAGTCGTGGGAGGGAAGCATCGGAGGCGGCCTGCTATCCATCGGTTCATCGGCACTTATCGCCCAATTCTTCCCCTTCCTCACCACCCTGGAGTGGATGGGGCTGGCTCTGGTAGTGGTAGTGTTCGGCACCTGGGGTGACCTCACAGAGTCACTGCTCAAGCGTCATCTTGGAATCAAAGACTCAGGCAATATTCTCCCAGGCCACGGCGGTATGCTAGACCGCTTCGACAGCAGCCTCATGGCTATCCCGGCTTCGGCCCTCTACCTCTACGCCCTAAGCCTCTTGTAGATAGCAAAATGCCCTCCGAAGGCCCAAGTTATTAACAAAACAGGTAAGTTTTCAACCGTTTTCGCAACTTCTCACCTATTTTTATAGTTGCTCTCGACAAGAATAACTTACTTCGCATCCGAAAACTAAAATGGATTATATGGGAAAGATTATCGCATTAGCCAATCAGAAGGGAGGTGTGGGCAAGACCACCACCACTATCAACCTGGCCGCCTCGCTAGCCACGTTAGAGAAACGCGTGCTCGTAGTTGATGCGGACCCGCAGGCCAACGCCTCATCTGGCCTTGGCGTGGACATCAAACAGGCCGAATGTACCATCTACGAATGTCTCATTAACGGAGCGGACGTGAAGCAAGCTATCCACGACACCGAGATTGAAACACTGAAAATCATCTCGTCACACATCAACCTGGTGGGTGCAGAAATCGAGATGCTCAACCTGAAGAACCGCGAGAAGATTATGAAGGAAGTACTTGCCCCTCTCAAGGATGATTTTGACTATATCTTAATCGACTGCTCACCCTCACTGGGACTGATTACAGTCAATGCCCTCACAGCAGCCGACTCAGTCATCATCCCCGTTCAGGCCGAATATTTTGCCCTGGAGGGAATCAGCAAGTTGCTGAACACCATCAAAATCATTAAGTCGAAGCTCAACCCCAGGCTGGAGATTGAGGGCTTCCTGCTCACCATGTTCGACTCACGCCTGCGTCAAGCCAACCAAATCTACGATGAGGTGAAACGCCACTTCCAGGAGTTGGTGTTCAAGACCGTCATCCAGCGCAACGTCAAGCTGAGTGAAGCGCCCAGTTACGGTCTCCCCACCATCCTCTACGATGCCGATTCCACTGGTGCCCGCAACCATCTGGCACTGGCGAAAGAAATCATTGCAAAGGAGGGAAAATAGCAATATAGGATAAAAGAAAATATAGTTGGTCAATACTGTTTTGGTCCAACTCACTTGTAACAATCAAAATCTATGGCACAGAAAAGAAATGCATTAGGACGGGGCCTTGACGCCCTCTTCTCCATGGACGAGGTGCAAACTGATGGCTCTTCGTCCATCAGCGAGATTGAATTGACCAAGATCAAGGTCAACCCCAACCAACCGCGACGTGAATTTGACCCCGTAGCCTTGCAGGAACTGGCCGACTCCATCCGTGAGATAGGCATCATTCAACCCATCACCCTACGCAAGATTAACGACGAGGAGTACCAGATCATTGCCGGTGAACGTCGCTTCCGCGCCTCGCAGATGGCTGGATTGGATCGTGTGCCCTCTTATATCCGCACCGCAGACGATGAGAACGTGCTGGAAATGGCCCTCATCGAAAACATACAACGTGAAGATCTCAACTCTGTGGAGATTGCCCTAACCTACCAGCACCTGCTCGACCAGTACGGCCTCACGCAGGAGCGCCTCAGCGAACGCGTGGGTAAAAAGCGCACCACCGTAGCCAACTACCTACGCTTACTCAAGTTACCTGCACCTGTACAGATGGGACTAAAAAACAAGCAGATAGACATGGGACACGCCCGTGCCCTGCTTGCCCTCGATGACCCTAAGATGCAAGTCAAGATCTACGAGGAGATAGTGGCCCAAGGTTACTCGGTACGCCGCGTGGAGGAACTGGTCAAGGCCCTTAGCCAAGGCGAAAGCATCATGAGTGGTGGCAAGAAAATCACCCCCAAACAGCAACGCATGCCCGAGGAGTACAATATGCTGAAGCAACAGCTCTCCGGCTTTTTCAACACCCGCGTACAGCTGACCTGCTCCGAACAGGGCAAGGGAAAAATCAGCATTCCATTCGCCAACGAAGAGGAACTGGAACGCATCATGAGCATTTTTGATACGCTAAAGAAATAAATGAAGAGAAAAACAACATACACTCCCCTGCAGCTTAGCCTCGTGCTGCTGCTCTGCCTGCTGCAAGCCGTGGGCAGCACAGCGCTCTTCGCTCAAAACCAGTCGCGTGCAGCCTCCAAACGTCAAGGCCGCGTCCTGACTGCAGACAGCCTCAACAGGCAGAGGCCACGCACAACAGACAGTCTCAGCCTAGCCGACAGCCTAGCCGCTGAGAACCGGCGCAAGATGCTGGAGCTCACCACCCCGCAGACCATACAAACTGAACCCCTATCCACAGACAGCCTCAGCCAGGCCCTCACCCCAAAGCACTGGGTACCCAATCCCACCAAAGCCACGTGGCTGGCTCTTGTCTTCCCGGGAGGCGGACAGATTTACAACCGCAAGTACTGGAAGCTGCCCATTTTTTACGGCGGCTTTGCCGGTTGCGCCTATGCGCTAAGTTGGAACAACAAAATGTACAAGGACTACATGAATGCCTATAAGGATGCAGCTAATAACCGTTGGGACTCAACCAACATCACCGATCTGCTTCCTCCAGGTTACCTCAACCGCGTCTCAAAGACACAACTTACCGAGACTCTACGAAAGCGCAAAGATACATACCGGCGCTACCGTGACCTCAGCATCTTCGCCTTCATCGGTGTATATCTGCTCTCGGTTGTTGACGCCTACGTCGATGCAGAGCTCTCCAACTTCGACATAACGCCCGAACTGAGTATGCGCGTGGAGCCTGCCCTTATCGAGATGAAGAGTGGCAGCAGCTACTCCTCACAGAAGTCAGTAGGCCTGCAATGTAGCTTCCGTTTTTAACCCATTACCCCCCGTAACGACCATGAAGAGAAAACCCTATATCAGCTTCCTGTTCCTCACCTTTGGCCTAATCAGCACCATGGCTCAGGAGCGCGTGGAGGTCACCATCCAAGAGAATGGTACCGCCCACGAAGAGTTCATCGACCTGCCCACGAGCATGACCTACCCGCTTGACAGTCTTCTCGTGGACTGGAAGGCTAAAAACTACATCGACCTCAGCAAAGAGTGCCGTACCTCGCCAGACAATCCTGTGTTCAGCGACTCGGTCTATATCGACCGTCTGCAACGCATGCCCACTGTAATGGAGATGCCTTACAACGAAGTGGTGCGCAAGTTCATTGACCTCTACACGGGCCGCCTGCGCAACCAGGTAGCCTTCATGTTGAGCGCCTGCAACTTCTACATGCCCATCTTTGAGGAGGCGCTCGATGCCTACAACCTCCCCTTGGAGCTGAAGTACCTGCCCATCATCGAGTCGGCTCTTAACCCCTCGGCCGTATCGCGCGCCGGAGCCGTGGGACTCTGGCAGTTCATGCTCAAGACAGGAAAAATATACGGTCTACAGAGCAACAGCCTCGTCGATGAGCGAAGAGATCCCATCAAAGCCACCTGGGCCGCTGCACGCTACCTCAAGGAGATGTACGCCATCTACCAAGACTGGAACCTGGTCATCGCTGCCTACAATTGCGGCCCAGGCAACATCAACAAGGCCATCCGCCGTGCAGGAGGGAAGACTGACTACTGGGCCATCTACAACTACCTGCCCCGCGAGACCCGTGGCTACGTACCCGCCTTCATCGCCGCCAATTACGTGATGACCTACTACTGCAAGCACAACATCTGTCCTATGGAGACCAACATCCCCCTGGCTACCGACACGGTACAGGTGAACCGCAACCTCCACTTCCAGCAAATTGCAGACCTCTGTAACCTCCCCCTGGAAGAGATCAAGAGTTTGAACCCACAGTACAAGCGACAGATTATTCCTGGTGAAAGTGGCCTGCAGACTCTGCGGCTGCCCGTGGCCACCATCAGTACCTTCATTGACAGACAAGACACTATCTACAACCATCGTAGTGCTGAATTCTTCAAGAACCGTCGCACCGTGGCTGCTGGTGGAAGCAGTACCCGAAACGGAAACAATGCAGGCACCCCCGGCAGTGGCGAACTGACCTATCACAAGATACGCAGCGGGGAAAATCTGGGCAGTATAGCCCGCAAATATGGCGTAAGCGTGGCTAACTTAAGGAAATGGAACGGTCTGAAGGGCAACAACATTACTGCCGGAAAGCGACTAAAAATCTACCGTTAACACACCTAACACGCATCGAGATGGACGATAACCCCAACATCAAGACCAGGGAGCAGGCCGAAGAGAAGATGATTAATCAGGCCTTTGAGACGTTGCTCAACGATTACCTTGCCACCAAGCACCGTAAGCGAGTGGAGATAATCACCAAAGCATTCAACTTTGCCAATCAGGCCCACCGTGGCATCAAGCGCCGCTCGGGTGAACCTTATATCATGCACCCCTTAGCGGTGGCACACATCGTGTGCAACGAAATTGGACTAGGCTCCACCTCCATCTGTGCAGCCCTGCTCCACGACGTGGTAGAGGACACCGATTACACCATTGAGGACATCGAGAACCTCTTCGGCCCCAAGATAGCACAGATTGTTGATGGGTTGACCAAAATCTCGGGCGGCATCTTCGGTGACCGCGCCTCGGCACAGGCAGAGAATTTCAAGAAACTGTTGCTCACCATGAGTAATGACATCCGCGTCATCCTCATCAAGATAGCCGACCGTCTGCACAACATGCGCACCTTAGGCTCGATGCTTCCAAACAAGCAGTTTAAGATTGCCGGCGAGACACTCTATATCTATGCCCCGCTGGCCCACCGCCTGGGGCTCAACAAAATCAAGACAGAGCTGGAGAACCTCAGCTTCAAGTACGAGCACCCTGAGGAATTCCACGAGATAGAAAGTAAGCTTGCCGATACCTCTGCCGAACGTGACCAGGTGTTCACCGAGTTCACCGCCCCCATCCGCATGCAACTCGACCGTATGGGGCTTAAGTACCATATCCTGGCCCGGGTGAAGTCCGTCTATTCCATCTGGAACAAGATGCAGACCAAGCACGTCCCCTTCGAGGAGATTTATGACATCCTGGCCGTACGTATCATATTTGAACCCCACACCAGCGAGGAGGAGCTTAACGACTGCTTCGACATCTACGTGGCCATCTCGAAAATCTACAAACCTCACCCTGACCGACTGCGCGACTGGGTGAGCCACCCCAAGTCCAACGGCTACCAGGCCTTGCACGTCACGCTGATGAGCAATCGCGGCCAGTGGATTGAGGTACAGATACGCAGCGAGCGGATGAACGATGTGGCTGAGCAGGGCTTTGCCGCCCACTGGAAGTACAAGGAGGGCGGCGGCAGCGAGGACGAGGGGGAACTGGAGAAATGGCTCCACACCATCAAGGAAATCCTGGAAGACCCACAGCCCGATGCTATCGACTTCCTCGATACCATCAAGCTTAACCTCTTTGCCTCTGAAATCTTTGTTTTCACCCCCAAGGGCGACATCAAGACCATGCCCCAGAACGCAACGGCGCTCGACTTTGCCTTCTCGCTCCACACCGACCTGGGCAGCCATTGCATTGGGGCAAAGGTGAACCATAAGCTCGTCCCCCTGAGCCACAAGTTGGAAAGTGGTGACCAAGTGGAAATTCTCACTTCACGGGCACAACGCGTGCAACCCGAGTGGGAGACCTACGTCACTACCGCCCGTGCCCGCAGTAAGATAGCTACCATCCTGCGCAAGGAAGCCAAGCAACATATGAAGGAGGGCGAGGTCATGCTCACGCAATTCCTCCAGGAAGTAGGACTCACTCCATCCGACGAACTCTGCCAGAAGTTGGTGAAGCTCCACAATGCCAAGAGCCGTGAAGAGTTGCTCACCCTGATAGGAAGCAAGAAACTCACCCTGGGTGAACCCGATCGCAACCTGCTGAAAGAGAAGCAGACCAAGAGTTGGAAACGGCTACTCAGTTTCTCATTCGGCTCTAAGGAGAGCAGAAGTGAAGAGGCCACACTGACCACCACCCCCACCGAGAACAAGGAGAACAAAGAGTCTATAAACACCAAACAGGTACTGAAACTCACCGAAGAGACCATCTCAAAGAGCTACATCATGGCTGACTGCTGCCACCCCATCCCGGGCGATGACGTGCTGGGCTACCTCGATGAAAACAACCAAGTCATCATCCACAAGCGGCAATGTCCCGTGGCCGTGCGCCTGAAGAGCAGCTACGGCAATCGCATCATAGCCACCGAATGGGACACGCACAAGGAACTCTCCTTCCTTGTCACCATCTACCTGAAGGGTATCGACTGCATGGGACTACTCAACGAAGTGACGCAAATCATCTCGCGCCAGCTCAACGTCAACATCCGTAAGCTCACCATCGAGAGCAGTGACGGCATCTTTGAGGGCCGCATCCAGCTCTATGTACACGACGTAGAGGACGTGCGAACCATCTGCCGTAACCTCAAGCAGATACAGCACATCAAGCAGGTGGTCCGCGTGGAGGATTGATTAAGGCAATTGCTCCTTCAGGGCATCCACCTGGTCGTAACTAAAGGCGTTAAGCGCATCACGCATACCCACCAGTTCCTCGCGGATGGCCCGTAGGCGCTCCAATAACTCAAAGTTGCTGTCTGTCTGGCTCTTGTTGTTGGTTTCCAACCGTTGGCGGGCACCCTGCAAAGTCATTCCCCGCTCCTTCACCAGGTGATAGATAAGCTTCAGTGTGTCGATATCTTCCTTTCGGTACTGGCGGATGCCTCGGCCCGCCTTCTTCGGCGTAATCTGTGGGAACTCCTTCTCCCAGAAGCGGAGTAGCGACTCGCTCACCCCGAGCATCTCAGCCACCTCGCTCACCGAGTAGTAGAGCTTCAAGTCTTTGTTCTTCTTCAGCATAACATATATATATTATCAGCAAACGTATAAAAAGGTATGGCAGGTGAACCAAATTAATCGAGCATCTTGCCTTGGTTAGCTGCAATCTGTATCATGCGGTCGTAATCCTCGGCACTTAGGTCCATGAAGTAGTAGTTGACAGGATTCACTACGCGCCCCTTGACATGCACCTCGTAGTGAAGGTGGGGGCCAGTGCTCTTACCTGTGCTGCCCACGCCACCTATCACCTCGCCTCGCACCACACGTTTACCCAGCCGTGTACGGAAGTCACGAAGATGCGCATACCAGGTACGGTAACCAAAACCGTGGTCGATGATGATGGTATTGCCATAGCCTGTCTCCCACCCCATCTTCACTACCGTGCCGTTGCCTGTGGCATAGACGTCCGTACCCGGGTTCGCCGAGAAGTCCATGCCCGAGTGGAAACGGGTGGTACCATAGATAGGGTCAATACGGGTACCGTAACCAGAGGCTGTCTTCTTCAGATCCTTATTGGCAATAGGCTGGATCGCTGGAATGCACTTCAGCATTTCGTCGTGGCTCTTGCACATATCCACCAGCTCGTCAAACGAATTGCTCTGAATATAGAGCTGTTTGGAGAGGATGTCCAGCTTTTGTGTCGTATTGATGACCAAATCAGCATCAGCCAAATCCATCAAGTGCTCATAGCGGTTGGTGCCACCATAACCGGCCTTACGGATAGCTGATGGGATAGGGTCAGCCTGAAACATCACACGATAGAGATTGTCGTCGCGTTGCTGAATGTCCTGCAGCACTCCAAGCGCCTCGTCCATACGGTGAGAGAGCACATTGTACTGCGCCTTCAGCTTGCTATTCTCCTTGCGCAACTCCTTCTCAGAGGGGGTACCGAAAATCCAGAAGAGCAGAATGAAGCTCCCCGCTCCGAATCCCATGCCCACGAAAAGCTTGCGCATCAGTCCCACTATACGCTGCCGCATCGTGGGATAGATGCGGTCGTAAGTCTGAGTTTGAGGATTATAGATATAATAAACTTTGCGCATTGTCGAAATAATTATGAAATTGTGCCACAAATATACGGAAAACAAGCTATCTTTGCACCGTTTTTAGAAGATTTATGAATAAGAACTTAAAAACGAAACATCTATATGACAGCAAATGAGATCAGAGACTCGTTCAAGAGTTTTTTTGAGAGCAAGGGCCACCACATCGTGCCCTCTGCACCAATGGTGATCAAGGACGACCCCACGCTGATGTTCACCAATGCCGGCATGAACCAGTTTAAAGACATCATCCTGGGCAACCATCCCGCTAAATGGCAGCGAGTAGCCGACTCCCAGAAGTGCCTGCGCGTAAGTGGTAAACACAACGACCTGGAGGAGGTTGGACACGACACCTACCATCACACCATGTTCGAGATGCTTGGCAACTGGTCGTTTGGAGACTACTTCAAGAAAGAGGCCATCTCCTGGGCCTGGGAATACTTGGTGGATGTGCTGAAGATTGACCCCAAGGACCTCTATGCCACCGTCTTCGAAGGAAGCCCCGAGGAGGGATTGAGCCGTGATGACGAGGCTGCCTCCTACTGGGAACAGTTCCTTCCCAAAGACCACATCATCAACGGCAACAAGCATGACAACTTCTGGGAAATGGGTGACACAGGTCCCTGCGGTCCCTGCTCAGAGATACATATCGACTCCCGTTCAGAGGAAGAGAAGGCCCAAGTGCCCGGCCGCGAATTGGTGAACAAGGATCACCCGCAGGTCATCGAAATCTGGAACCTTGTCTTCATGCAGTTCAACCGTAAGGCAGATGGCTCGCTAGAAGGCCTTCCCGCCAAGGTCATTGACACAGGCATGGGCTTTGAGCGCCTGGTACGCACCATGCAAGGCAAAACCTCCAATTATGATACCGACGTGTTCCAGCCCCTGATTCGCGCCATAGCTGAGATGTCAGGCACAAGCTACGGAGCCAACGAACAGAAAGACGTGGCCATGCGCGTTGTGGCCGACCACATCCGTACCATTGCCTTCTCCATCACCGACGGCCAGCTACCCAGCAATGCCAAGGCCGGCTACGTCATCCGCCGCATCCTGCGCCGTGCCGTGCGCTACGCCTACACCTTCCTGGGACAGAAGCAGGCCTTTCTCTACAAGCTGCTGCCCGTGCTCATCGAGAACATGGGCGGTGCCTACCCTGAGCTCAACGCACAAAATGAACTTATCAGTCGCGTCATCAAGGAGGAGGAGGACTCTTTCCTCCGTACGTTGGAGACCGGCATCAAGCTGTTGGACAAGACTATGGTCGAGGCCAAGGCTGCGGGCAAGACGGAAATCAGCGGCAAGGATGCATTCACCCTCTACGACACCTACGGTTTCCCGCTCGACCTCACCGAACTCATCCTACGTGAGAACGGCATGACCGCCGACATTGAGGCCTTCAACGCTGAAATGCAGCAGCAGAAGCAGCGTGCCCGCAACGCCGCTGCCGTGGAGACAGGCGACTGGATAATACTTCAGGAGGGTACCACTGAGTTCGTGGGCTACGACTATACCGAATACGAGACCACCATCCTGCGCTACCGCCAGGTGAAGCAAAAGAACCAGACGCTCTATCAGATTGTACTTGACAAGACTCCTTTCTATGCCGAGAGTGGTGGTCAGGTGGGTGACACGGGTGTACTGGTGAGCGAAATGGAGACCATTGAGATTATCGACACCAAGAAGGAGAACAACCTGCCCATCCACCTTACGAAGAAGCTGCCCGAACACCCCGAAGCCCCGATGATGGCCTGTGTAGATACCGATAAGCGCGCTGCCTGTGCCGCTAACCACTCCTGCACTCACCTGCTCGATGCCGCACTGCGCGAAGTGTTGGGAGAACACGTGGAACAGAAAGGTTCTCTCGTCACGCCCGACTCGCTGCGCTTCGACTTCTCTCACTTCCAGAAGGTGACCGACGAGGAGATTCGTCGCGTGGAGCACATCGTTAACGCCAAGATCCGCGCCAACATTCCCTTGAACGAATACCGCAACATCCCCATCGAGGAGGCTCGTGAACTGGGAGCCATCGCCCTCTTCGGCGAGAAGTATGGTGATAAGGTACGCGTCATCCAGTTTGGAGACTCTATCGAGTTCTGCGGTGGTACGCACGTAGCCGCCACAGGGCACATCGGCATGGTGAAAATCATCAGCGAGAGCTCAGTAGCAGCAGGTGTGCGCCGTATCGAGGCCTACACGGGAGCCCGCGTGGAGCAGATGCTCGACACCTTCCAGGACACGATGCGCGACCTCAAGGCCCTCTTCAACAACGCCCCTGACCTCTATGGAGCCATCCGCAAGTACATCGATGAGAACGATGGCTTGAAGAAGCAAGTTGAGGAGTTCCGCAAGGAGAAAGAGCAGCAACTCAAAGCCCACCTGCTCCAGGAGGTGAAGGAAGTGAATGGTGTGAAGCTCATCAAGCTATGCGCTCCGCTGCCTGCTGACACGGTAAAGAACATTGCCTTCCAGCTGCGCGGTGAACTGACGGAGAGCCTCTTCTTCGTAGCCGGCACAGAGTTTGAGGGCAAACCGATGCTCACCGTCATGCTAAGCGATAACCTCGTAGCTACAGGTCTGAAGGCAGGCGTCCTCGTCAAAGAGGCTGCTAAGCTGATTCAGGGTGGCGGTGGCGGCCAGCCCCACTTCGCCACTGCAGGTGGTAAGAACCCTGAAGGCCTTGCCGCAGCCGTTGACAAAGTCATCGAACTAGCTGGAATTTAAAAAGAATTTGTCCGTACCTCTATTTATTGAGTATGAGATAGATTGATATGGCATGACATAGCACTTTCTATAGACCGAAGAAGCGCCGGTTCTTTCATGGTAAGTTATTTCTCAACCTACAGTGAAAGAATCGGCGTTATCTTTTGCACATAATTCAATAATTCGTACCTTTGCAGCAGTTTTACGGCTACATCTAGGTTAAATACATATTTTTACAACACAAAAAGAGAATATGGTGCAGAGCAAATTTAAGGACATTTACATTGGGCATATCATCCAAGCCAAGGTTGATGAACGGGGGATGAGTTATGCAGAGTTTGCGCGAAGCATTCATTGTGCCCGTACTTCGTTGTATCATCTTTTCGAGAGCAAAAGCATTGATATCGAACGCTTGCTGCTGATTTGCGAAGTGCTGGAATATGACTTTATTTCCGAAGTCTATGGTCACCGCATGCACTCATCTTTACCCCACTCTGCCGACTGTACTGACTATCCCTACCTCCACCTCCCCATCAAAAAGAACCGCATCGATTTCACCCATCTTCCACCCCACATTCTCGCATGGATCAAGGAGCAGCTTGCTGCTCAATAGCCTGGTGTGAACCCTTAGTTTCGTCATTTAAGGCATAACACTTTTCCATCGAGTCCATTTTTTTGTTTGAAAATCAAATCTATTTTATTATCATTCGGCCATTTGCAAAAAGGCCTCCCCAACATTGCTTCTCAGCAAGCTGGGGAGGCTTGAATCATAGCGTTTTTTCAGTAATAAATGATAAGTTCTGTTCTTTAAGATAAGAGCCTATTTCTTGTAGGTATTCACACCGGTTTGCAGGAAATCAACGTAGGCCTTGACATCCTCGTTGTAGCTGTAGGAGCGATTCAACGGGTGCCCATCGTTGTCAAGCAACACGTAGAAGGGCTGGGCGTTGGCACCAAACTTCACCCGCTGCAGGTAACTCCACTTGTCGCCGACGGTGCGGAGCTTGACCGTCCGGCCGTTCTCCTCCACCTGCTCAACCTCGGGCAACGGGGTCTTGTCATCCACCATCAGCTCGATGAGGATGTAGTCGCGCTCAATGATCTGCTTCACCTCGGTGGCAGTCCATACGGAGGCCTCCATCTTGCGGCAGTTTACACAGCCGTAGCCGGAGAAATCGACCAGAACGGGCTTGCCAGCCTTGAGCGCAGCGGCCATACCCTCCTCATAGTCGTGGTAGGTGGTGACGGACTGCTCGCCAAGCTTGAAGTCTTGAGTGGACATAGGGGGCGCGAAGGCTGAAATGGCTTTGCACGGGGCGCCCCACAGTCCGGGAACCATATATAAAGCAAATGAAATGGAAACCAGCGAGAGCATCAGACGGATGACGGAGACGCGGTCTGAGGGCTGCGGGTCGTCGTCGTGGGGCAGACGAATGAAGCCCAACAGGTAGAGACCCAGGAACAGGAAGATGACAATCCAGAGGCAGAGGAAGGTCTCGCGGTCGAGAAGCCCCCAACCGTAGGCCAGGTCGGCTACGGAGAGGAACTTGAAGGCGAGGGCTAATTCGCAGAAGCCCAGCACCACCTTTACCATATTGAGCCAGCCGCCACTCTTGGGCATAGACTTCAGCATCGAGGGGAAGAGGGCGAAAAGGGTGAAGGGGAGGCTCAGCGCCAAGGCGAAACCAAACATGCCGATGGCGGGATAAAGCATGGAGCCGGAGGTAGCGGCCTCCACCAGCAGCGTACCGATAATGGGACCGGTGCAGCTGAAAGAGACCAGACAGAGGGTGAAGGCCATGAAGAAGATGCTGATCAAACCGGTGGTGGCATCGGCCTTAGCATCGAGTTTGGTGGTCCAAGAGGCGGGTAGCACCAGTTCGAAGGCGCCGAAGAAGGAGCAGGCGAAGATGACCAACAGCAGGAAGAAGATGATGTTGAACACTGCGTTGGTGGCCAGGCTGTTGAGGGCTGAAGCGCCAAACAGGGCGGTGACAATCAGACCGAGGCCCACGTAGATAACGATGATGGCGATACCGTAGGTGTAGGCGTCGCGGATGGATTTGCGGCGGTCCTTGGTGCGCTTCAGGAAGAAGCTGACGGTCATGGGAATCATGGGCCAGACGCAAGGCGTAACCAGCGCAATCAAGCCAGCCAGGAAGCCTGCTATCAGGATATACCACCAGGAGTGGGCTTCGCCCGAAAGGTCGCCATCAGAGGTGCCAAAAGCTTGCAGTTCATCAATCACAGGGGTCCAGAGAGCGGAACGACCGGCAGGTGTAGCGGCGCCAGCGACTATATCTTGACCTGATGCAGCCGCAGCTGAGGCATCACCTTGGGTTGCTGCACCTTCTGGCAAAAGGGCCAGTTCGTAGCGGGTGGGAGGTGTGCAGTTTTCATCGTTGCACGACATATAGAGCACATAGCCCTCGATGGCGTAGTGGGCGGCATCGGTCAGCGTGAAGCGTTGCTCGATGGTGACCTCTTTCTCGTAGTAAGAGAGAGACATATCGAACGACTGGTCGTAGGCGGTATGGAGGTCGCCTTTGGTGACACGAGGATCACCGTCGGCGGTAGCACCTTCCAGCTTCTCAATGGTGAGTTCTGTCTGCTGTGGGCCGTCAGCCGGCAGCTCCAGCGCATAGAGGTGGTAGCCACTCTCAATGGTGGCCTTCAGTTCCAGAATCAGGGTGTTGCCCTCTGTACGGGTGGTATGCTTCCACGTCACAGGATTGGCAATCTGCGCCATGGCAAACAGCGTAGCCGTCAGGGTACAGAGTAAGGTAAAGAGTCTTTTCATGATAACAGTGTTGATTTTGGTCAATTCAAAAAGATTACTTTCCGAAGAGTTCCTTCAGTTTGGCGACCAGCTCCTCGCCACGGATATCCTTGGCTACCACCTTGCCCTCAGCGTCGAGCAGGTAGATGGTGGGATAGTATTGCACCTTGTAAAGGGTGCAGATGCCTTGCTGACCGTCGCGGTCGTTGTACCAAGGCAACTTCTCTTCATCGAGGGCCTTCTTCCAAGCGGCCTCGCTGGTGTCGGCGCTGATACTAACCACCTCGAAGCCATCGGTATGGTACTTCTTATAGAGGTTCAGGATGTTAGGAATTTCCTTGCGGCAGGGTTTGCACCACGAAGCCCAGAAGTCGAGCAACAGGTACTTTTTACCGGCCAGGCACTCCTTGAGCGACATGGCCTTGCCGTTGGCGTAATTGATGAAGCGGAAGTCGGGCATCTGCTTGCCCTCCATCGTGGGAGGCCAGATCTTGTCGTGGAGTTGCTTGCCATAGAAGCTCTCTTTAGCGACCTCGCTGAGCAGGTTGTAGTCGGCCTCGTTATTCTCGTTGATGTAGCTGTAGCTATGCAGAATGAGCATGGGGCCCCACCAGCTGTCGGCACTGGCACGGAAAGCGGCCTTGAAGGTGGAATCAACCGTAGCGAAGAAGGCTTTCTCAGCCTTGAGCATCTCTTCGCGATCGGCAATTTTGCGATAAGCTTCATAGCGTTCGTTGAGCGCATCGCGGTTGACACGGCGGCGCAGGTACTCCTCTTGCAGCGAGGTGCCTTCCACCTTCTGATTACTGTAGCGGATATAGGGAGTAGAGCCTTGAGCCTGCTCTTCGTACGAAGCTTCAGCCTTCAGGGTAGCGACATGGCCTTTGTCCATGACCACATTCATCAAGCCGTTGGTGTGGCGGGCTGAGATGTTGTACAGGCGGGGGCCCTCCACATCGAAGGCGAACTGCGCTTTGCCGTTGATCAAGTAGGCGGTCTGGATGACCTCTTCGGGCTGTCCGGTGGCACCCACATTAATCTGCATCTCGGTGCTGTCGGGCAGTCCCGTCAGTTCCAGATTTAATACAATGCCTTCGGGATGGGAGGCTGTTTGCTTGGAAGGGTTGCTGCATGCAGCCAGCATCACGCTGACTGCATACAGACTGAAAAGAAAATTGACTATCTTCATATAGTGCATCTATTATATTGTTAATAAAGGGGTTATTTCTCAACATTCTGATGAATGGTACCGTTGCCGCTGTTCCCAATGGCGCCCATGGGTATGGGGAAGGTCCAGAGGTGCGAAGTGGGCGATAAGGTGAGCTGACCGTTCGTGCCCTGCTTACTCAAGGTGATGGGGTATTTGCCCTCGGCATTGAGGCGACGGGCATCGCAGAAGGATACCGTGGTCATAATCATCTCGTTCATCTTGGTACGGATAATCTGGGGCACGGCCTCGGCCTCGCTGCTGGCTGTGAAGGGCTGGTAGTAGGCAGAAAGTATGCGTGTCTGGCGTACCTTATTCAGCGTCTCCATGGCTTGAGCAACCTGACCCTGACGGGCCAAACATTCGGCCTTGATGAGATAGACCTCGACGGTGGTCATGCCTTCGTAGTTGATTAACCCACGCAAGAGGCCGCGGTAGTACTGTTCGTTGCCGGCATCATAGCGTTTCCAGCGAGCCATAAAGCGGGCATCGCCCTCCTCAAAAAGGGCACCGCGCTCCAAGGGCATGTTGTACTCTGTAGAGGCGTAGGAGTTAGAGCCATGTCGGTAGTTGTAGTTCTCACAATAGCCAAAGACGTTGGGCGCAGGCAGGGTGGCATAATCAGTGGGGTTGCTGATTTTGTCGGCCATCTGGTCGTAGTAGGTGCACCAGTCGTAGAGGGCGTCGTTGGCTTGAAGAGCCTTATTGGCATACTCCAGTGCCTTGTCGTACTGCATCATCTGCAGGTAGAGACGGGCGTAGAAGGCATCAGCGGTGGCACGGTTGGGGTGCAACTCGGTAGCAGACGTCACGGGCAGATGGGGGTAGGCCTGTTCCATGTCGTCCAGGATCTGGTCGTAGATGCCCTGAACGGAGGGTTGGGTGTAGGGAGCTCCGACGTTGGCGCTGAGGATAAGGGGTACGCCACCGCGGTCGGCAGCTGTAGCGGCAGTGTAGGTGTCGCTGTAGTAGTTAACCAAGTGGAAGTAATTCATGGCGCGCAGCACGCGGCATTGAGCTACCAACTCCTGACGCTCGGCGTCGCTACACTCGGTCAGCGTAGCGCTGTTCTCAATAATGAGGTTAAAGGTAGAGATGCCGCCATAACTGTTGTAATAGGCGCTCTCATCCTTGTTGTTGAGTAGGATGCGGTTGGCCGTCTCATCCCAATGGTAGTTGGCGGCCCAGTAACGGTAGTATGAGAGGTCGCTCTGCGAGAGGTAGCGGTCGTTAAGCAGCACCAAGGGCTGGGTGGCGTCGATGCGATGGGTGGTGTATTCGTCGCGCAATAAGGCCTCGAAATCGGCGTAGCTGGTGGGAATTTTATTCCCCTTGGGGGTATCGCTCAGGTAGTCGTCGCAAGCGGTCAGGGTCATCACCAAGCCGGCAGCCAGAGCAAAGAGTGTATATTTCGTTTTCATATCGTTTCGTATGGTTTTGTTATTTTCCTATTCATTTCTAACATCATTCGAATGGCATTAGAAGCCCAGGTGAATGCTACCCACGAAGTTGGGGCGCTGGTAGCCGTTCATCAGGTACTTGGCCGTCTTGTTCTGGGCAAACATGGCTACGTTCTCGATGTTGAACTGCAGACGGGCACTCTTCAGCGACACCTTCTTCAACCAAGCATTGGGCAAGCGGTAGCTCAAAGAGAGGTTCTTGAAGCGAACGTTGCTGGCGCTGATCACGTTGATGTCGGCATAGCGGTAGATGTCGTAGGCATCGCTGCTGAAGAGGGGGTCGTAGCCGTAGAGCAGGCGCGGGATGTTGGTGTGGGCTTCGTCGCCGGGCTTCATCCAGCGGTTGGCAATGTCGGCATTGACACCAGCACAGATGTAGGGTTCGTAGCTCCAGGTGGCTGAGTTGTACTGGTTGTTGAGCATGGGCAAGAAGGTGTTGCGCATCTGGTGACCAGCCTCGAAGACGAAGAGCATGGAGAGTTCCCACTGTTTGTAGCGCAGACTGGTACCCCATGAACCAGCACGGGTGGGCGTGGTGGAGCCAGCATAGACGATGTCGTCAAGGTTAGAGGGTTTCACCGTGGTAGCCTCGCCAGCGGCGTTATAGACCTGTGGCAGACCCTCCTCGTTCAAACCGGCCCAACGGTAGGCGTAGATGGCCTGGTAGGGATTGCCTACACGGGGGTAGG
>JBJEKT010000185.1:0-6397 GCA_051878775.1 Bacteroides sp.
CGTCAACTACGAACAGTGCAGAAGGCAGACGAGTCAGGTCGGCGATAGAACCGAGAGTCTTGTCCAGCTTAGCGCGTTCACGAGAAATCTGAAGGATTTCGCGCTTAGAGAGGTTGGCGTAGGTGCCATCATTGGTCAGCTTGTCGATGGTAGCCATCTTCTTGACAGCCTTACGGATGGTGGGGAAGTTGGTCAACATACCGCCCGGCCAGCGCTCGATTACGTAAGGCATGTTAACAGAAGCAGCCTTCTCGGCCACTACCTGCTTAGCTTGTTTTTTAGTAGCAACGAACAGTACCTTCTTGCCAGACTTGGCAATTTGCTTCAAAGCTTCTGCAGCTTCGTCAACTTTAGCAACGGTCTTGTTCAGGTCGATGATGTGGATGCCGTTGCGCTCCATGAAGATATAAGGAGCCATGGCAGGATTCCACTTTCTTTTGAGGTGGCCGAAGTGGCAGCCAGCCTCGAGTAATGTATCAAAGTTAGTTCTTGACATTGTTTTTCTGTTTTTTAATCGTTTACTTTCTTTTTTGTTTATCTTCTAAACCAACCGCCGGGTAGCCTGCTACCTAATGCTTTCTCCTTTCGGGAGGAGGATTACTTATGCTACGGTAAGCACGAGTCCCGGTAGTTTAGATGCTAAACGGCTTTGCTCAGCTTGCGATAGCGCATCTCCAAGGGGATGATTAACGCTTGCTGAACTGGAATCTGCGGCGTGCTTTGGGACGACCCGGCTTTTTACGCTCAACGGCACGGGGGTCGCGAGTCATGAAGCCTTCAGCACGGAGGGCGCTCTTGTCTTCGGGATTGATCTTCACCAATGCGCGGGCAATAGCGAGGCGCAGAGCCTGCGACTGACCCGTGAAGCCACCGCCACACAGATTAACCTTGATATCATACTTCTCAGCCACACCCAGCTTGTTGAGCGGTTGCTTCACCACGAACTGGAGAATGCTTGAGGGGAAGTACACAGTGAGGTCTCTTTTATTGATGGTAATCTTACCTGTACCTTCGCTTACGAAAACACGTGCGATGGCACTCTTACGTCTGCCTAATGCGTTTACTACTTCCATTATCTCTTAATTAAGTGCGTTAATATCAATCATTTTCGGGTTCTGAGCCTGCTGCTTGTGCTCACTGCCAGCATAGATATAGAGGTTACCCAGCAGCTTGTCACCCAGCTTATTCTTGGGCAGCATACCCTTCACTACTTTTCTCAGCAACTTCTCTTCGCCATTGGGCTTAGCCATCAGACGGGCGGGAGTCATCTCACGCTGTCCACCGGGGTAGCCAGTGTACGACAGATAGACCTTATCAGTCCATTTGTTGCCAGTCATTTTCACTTTGTCAGCATTGATAATGATTACATTATCGCCACAATCTACATGAGGGGTGAAGTTGGGTTTGTACTTACCTCTCAACAGTTTTGCAACTTTTGCGCCAAGGCGACCCAGTACTTGGTCGGTGGCATCTACGATGACCCATTCTTTGTTCACCGTAGCGTTGTTTGCAGAAATGGTCTTGTAACTTAAAGTATCCACTCTTTCAATTAAATTTTAAAATGTTACTACTAAAAAAATATTTCTTCACCACACGCTGCCTCTTCCGGACACTGAAAGAAGCAACATGCTATGAATCACTTGCTTATCCTTTTCAGATAATAATCGGCTTGCAAAGGTACGTCTTTTCCGCAAATCTGCAAGCAATTTTATCTTTTTTTCACTATAAAGGCCTCTTCTCTTAGAACTCAGCGTTACGCGGAGTACGGGGGAAGGGTATCACGTCGCGGATGTTGGCCATACCGGTTACGAAGAGCAGCAGTCTCTCAAAGCCGAGACCGAAACCTGCATGCGGACAGGTGCCATACTTGCGCGTGTCGAGGTACCACCACATATCCTTCATCGGGATGTTGAGCTCGGTAATACGTGACATGAGTTTGTCGTAGTTTTCCTCACGAACGCTTCCACCAATGATTTCTCCAATCTGGGGGAAGAGCACGTCGGTGCCTTGTACAGTCTTGCCGTCAGCATTCTGCTTCATGTAGAAGGCCTTGATTTCCTTGGGATAGTCAATCATGATGACAGGCTTACGGAAGTGTTCTTCTACGAGGTAGCGTTCATGCTCGCTGGCCAGGTCACAGCCCCAATATACGGGGAACTCAAATTTATGGCCTTTGGCCACAGCCTCTTCGAGAATCTTGATGCCTTCCGTGTAAGGCAGACGTACGAACTCGGTGGAGGTAACTTGGCGCAGACGTTCAATAAGTCCCTTGTCGAACATCTTGTTGAGGAACTCGAGGTCGTCCATACAGTGATCGAGAGCCCACTGTACACAGAACTTGATGAACTCTTCTTCAAGGTCCATCAGTTCGTGAAGGTCGGCAAAGGCCACCTCTGGTTCTACCATCCAGAACTCGGCCAGGTGGCGCGGGGTATTGGAATTCTCAGCACGGAAGGTAGGTCCGAAGGTGTAGATGGCACCCAAGGCTGTGGCTGCCAGTTCGCCTTCGAGCTGACCCGATACAGTCAGGCTGGCCTGCTTACCGAAGAAGTCGTCATCGTAGATAATGGAGCCGTTCTCATCCTTCTTCAGGTCATAGAGGTTCTTCGTAGTTACCTGGAACATCTGGCCGGCTCCTTCGCAATCGGAGGCGGTGATGATAGGAGTGTGGAAATAGAAGAAGCCCTTCTGATGGAAGAAGGTATGGATGGCGATGGCCATGTTATGGCGGATGCGGAAGACGGCACCAAAGGTGTTAGTTCGCGGACGCAGATGGGCTATCTCGCGCAGGAACTCCATGGTGTGCCCCTTCTTCTGCAGGGGATAGGTGTTATCACAAGCACCGAGTACTTCAATCTCGCACGCCTGGATTTCAGCCTTCTGACCCGAACCTACTGACTCGGTGAGTTCACCGTTGACGCTGAGGCAGGCACCGGTAGTAATCTCCTTGAGCAATGCCTCGTCGAATTTGGCCAGGTCCACCACAATCTGTACATTATTGATGGTAGATCCGTCGTTGAGGGCGATGAAGTTCACCTGTTTGCTACCGCGACGGGTTCTCACCCACCCTTTCACATTGACCATGGCGCCAAAGTCTTCACGCTTCAGCAGGTCCACGATCTTTGTTCTCTTGATAGTTTCCATAATTGTATTTGTCTTACAATATAGCTTTATATTCCTATTCTATTATACCTTTAATATATATATATATATATGGCGCAAAGGAACTGTCAAACTTACTCAAACGAACCCATGCGGAGGTAGTTGACCTCAGCTTCGTTGAGGAAACGCCATTCGCCTCGGCGCAGACCCTTCTTGGTGAGGCCAGCGAAATAGACGCGGTCGAGCTTAACCACCTTATAACCCAATGACTCAAAGATACGACGCACAATGCGGTTCTTTCCGCTGTGAATCTCGATGCCTACATCGCTCTTCTTGGCCTCATCCGTGTAACTGATGGCATCGGCATGGATTTCACCATCCTCCAGCTGAATGCCGGCAGCTATCTGCTCCATGTCGGCCTTGGTGAGGTTCTTGTCGAGATGAACATGATAAATCTTTTTCTTCATGTACTTGGGGTGAGTCAGCTTAGAGGCCAGGTCACCATCATTGGTAAGCAGAAGCACGCCTGTAGTATTACGGTCAAGACGACCTACAGGGTAGATACGTTCGGGGCAAGCACCCTTCACGAGGTCCATCACCGTACGACGAGCCTGAGGGTCGTCAGAGGTAGTGACAGTATCTTTCGGCTTGTTGAGGATGATGTAGATCTTGCGTTCGATGCTCACCAACTGGTCATGGAACTTCACCTCATCGCCACGCTTAATCTTGGTACCGAGCTCACTCACCACTACGCCGTTGACACTCACTACACCTGCGGTGATGAATTCGTCGGCTTCGCGACGCGAACATACACCGGCATTAGCCAGGAATTTGTTCAGACGAATAGGCTCGTTGGGATCCACAATCTGCTGCTTGTACTCAATCTGCTTCTTTTTGCTGTACTTGGCATTGGGGTTGTAGTCGGCTGAACGACGGGGGCGGTTGTTGTTACCATATCCAGCGCCACGGTTATTGCCACCGTAGGGGCGCTGTTGACGTTGAGGACGCTCACCGTAACCTCCGTAGGGAGAACGCTCGCCATACTGCTGACGCTGGGGACGTTCGCCGCCCTCGTTGTTGAAGCGAGGACGGAAGGGGCGTTCACTACTTCCGTACTGCTGACGCTGGGGACGCTCACTGCCATATGATGAACGTTCGCCATAGCCACCGCGCTGGGGACGTTCACCGCCTTCGTTATTATAACGCTGACGGAAGGGGCGCTCACTGCCACCGTACTGCGGACGGTCGTTACCATAAGAAGTACGCTCACCATAGCCACCGCGCTGAGGACGTTCACCACCCTCGTTGTTGTAGCGTTGACGGAAAGGACGCTCACTGCCGCCGTACTGCGGACGGTCGTTGCCATAGGAAGAGCGCTCACCGTAGCCACCACGCTGAGGACGTTCACCGTAGCTACCACGGGCCTGGCGTTGGTTATCACCACTGCTGAAGCGCGGACGGCGGGGACGGTCGCTACGCTCCTTATTATAATACGAAGGACGTCCGTAATCTCCTTCAAACTGGTTCCCGTCACGAGAACCTTCATTTCCATTCTTCTCAGCTGAGGAAGAATCCTTCCAAATCTCGTTGTCTGTACTCATTTTCTTCTTATTCGAATAAAGTTTTAAAATGGCGGCCTCACGGCCGGATGTTATCTCTATGTATATAAGTTATGCTTTATCAGCTTATCATTTGTTTTTTCTGTTCTATCAGATGCCGGTATAGTTGTGGGGTGTGATAGCGTGAAGTTCTTGTTTGAGGGCATCGCTCACATCCAGGCCATCGATAAACTCACTGATGGAAGTTTCAGTAATTGCCTGATTGGTACGGGTCAAGGCCTTGAGGGCCTCGTAGGGATGGGGATAGGCCTCACGGCGGAGAATGGTCTGTACCGCTTCAGCCACCACACTCCAGCAGTTATCCAGGTCACGGCTTATGGCCGCTTCGTTAAGCAGTAACTTGCGGAGCCCTTTCAGCGAACTCTGGATGGCAATCACTGTGTGACCAAAAGGCACACCAACGTTGCGCAGCACGGTAGAGTCAGTCAGGTCACGCTGCAGACGCGATACGGGGAGCTTAGCCGAGAGGTGCTCCAGGATGGCGTTGGCCATACCGAGGTTACCTTCAGCATTCTCAAAGTCGATGGGGTTTACCTTGTGGGGCATGGCGCTGGATCCCACCTCACCAGCCTTAATCTTCTGCTTGAAGTACTCCATGGAGATGTACTGCCAGAAGTCGCGGTTCATATCAATCATCACAGTGTTGATGCGCTTCATGGCATCAAAGATGGCACCTAGGCAGTCGTAGTTAGATATCTGCGTGGTATATTGCTCGCGCTCCAGGCCCAGCTTTTCGCTGACAAAGCGATTGCCGAAAGCCCTCCAATCGTAAGTGGGATAGGCCACATGGTGGGCATTGTAGTTACCCGTGGCACCACCGAACTTAGCCGTAAGGGGCAACGCCTTGAGCAATTCCAACTGACGCTCCAGACGGTAAACAAAGACCATTACCTCCTTACCAAGACGGGTGGGTGAAGCGGGCTGTCCGTGAGTCTTGGCCAGCATGGGTATCTCCTTCCACTCCTCAGCGTAGCTGCGCAGTTGCGCTATGAGTTCCTCAAGCTGAGGATAATATACCTCACTGAGAGCTTCCTTGACAGAGAGGGGTACAGAGGTATTGTTGATGTCCTGCGAGGTAAGACCGAAGTGGATGAACTCCTTATAGGCATCCAGTCCGCCGATACGGTCAAACTGCTCCTTAATGAAGTACTCCACGGCCTTCACGTCGTGGTTCGTTACGCTCTCGATCTCCTTGATACGTGCAGCGTCTTGCTCTGAGAAGTTTTTATAGATTGCCCTGAAGGTATCAAAGAGTGCATGATCCACCCCTTTGAGTTGGGGCAGAGGCAGTTCGCAGAGGGTGATGAAATACTCCACCTCCACCCTTACGCGATACCTCATGAGCGCGTATTCCGAAAAGTAAGCGGCCAGCGGTTCGGCCTTCGAGCGGTAGCGACCATCAATCGGCGAGATGGCCGTCAGCAAATCCAAATCCATATATTGCAATATATTAAGTTTCGAGCGGCAAAAGTACGCTTTTTTTTCCACATACACAAAAAATCAAGGTAAGATTAGGGGAAATTAATCAATTCAGGACGGAGTTTGAGGACGAGATAAAAAAAGGACTCAGCTTCACAGCAAAGTCCAATCTTAAAACTTATAATTATGAAAAGGAGTTTTAGTGTGGGCGTTGAGGGATTCGAACCCCCGACCCTCTGCTTGTAAGGCAGATGCTC
>JBJEKT010000186.1:0-6370 GCA_051878775.1 Bacteroides sp.
TTGTCAGGATTGTGGTTGACATTGCCGTTGCGTTAGCAAAAACAAATTTACAGAAATTCTTGTTGAGAAATGCGTAATTAGAGGAAAAACACCTTTCACCATCGTAAGGTCCTCATTATATTCATTGAGGCAACGACACTGAAGTGGATTATGTGGTACAACTATTCGACAGCCTACTTTATCATGGTGCCTATTCCTGTTTCCTTTCAATGGTAATGCGCCTGTTCTCATAGGCGAGCAGAAGGACAAACACGACTTCTACGACAAACATGCTTGCCGCCAGGATATAGGGTGGGAAGGTGAGGCCCACGATGAGGGCAAGCAGGGGTATCACGACGGATAACACCAGATAGGAGCGGGAACGATAGAGCCAGCTGTAAGGCATCAGGTGGGCACCAAATATCATGGCATAGACCATCAGCATTTTCTCCGGCATGGCACCATATACCCACATGGCTATGAGCAGATACACGATCTGATTGACCGAAAACAAGATGCCCAACGGGGTCAATGGATTGCTCTTGTGCTGGAAGTCGATTTTAAGCAGTTTCGAAACAGCAAAGGCTATGGGCATCAGGGGTGCGGAGAGGCAAAAGGTCAGCAGGTTCTTCGTCATGATGTCCAAAGGGGACATGTGGACGGCAGTAATGCCTGCCCAGATTACCACACTTGCAATAATAAAGTGAATGCCCCTCTTTTGCTTCAGGGAACAATCGTTACGGAGTTCGTCTATTTTATTCATGCTTTCTTTTATATTATGCTATTGTGAGGTATAATTTTCTTTTCTTTGCGATTGATCACCATGGGGTAATAGGAGAAACTCCCAAAGAGCTCACCCCTTACATGCGGCTCTTCTGCTCCTGTCCGGCTCCGGTGCCTTTGTACTTGCTGCGGGCGGTGTTGAACTTGTAGGTCAAGTGGAACTGCACGGTGCGGTACTGCGGATTGACCCCGTCCATCAGTCGGATACCGCTGTAGAGCATGAACTTCTGGTCGGTGCTCTCAAAGAGGTTATAGACGTGGAGCCGAGCCGTAAGGCGGTCCTTGAGGAAACTCTTGGTCAGGGTGAGGTTGACGTTGTGGAAGACGCCGCTGGAATAGATGTTCTGGCTGTGCCCCTTGGTGGTGAAATGAAAGTCGGCATCGAGCAGGAAGCCGGCTGGTAGCGCGAGGTTATTGCACCAGGAGAAATTGCCTATGGGATGATTGAGCTGCATCACGCCGTCGTGCAGCTGCATGGAGTACCACTGCTTCTGCAGCTGCATGATGAACTGCGGACGCCAGATGCCGATGGTAGGGGCCAAGGTGAGGGAGGCGGCGAGTTGGTCGTATGCATCCAGATTGTACCAACCGATAAGACCGATAGTGGGGTCTTCGTCGGAGTAGTTCACACAGAGCTGGCTGATCTCGTCCTTCACGTGACTATAGCCCACGTAGAGGCTGGCCCACTTATAGGAGGCAGCCACCGAGAGGTTCTGCAGCATGGTGGGACGCAGCAGCGGGTTACCCGTCTGATAGGTGTAGCGGTTCACGTAGTAGGTGGCATTGCGCAGGTAGGCGTAGTTGGGACGGGTCACTTTGCTGGCATAAGTCAACTGCATCTGCACCTGACCAAGGGGGAAGTTGACATTGAGCGAGGGGAAGAGATTGTCGTACGTGCGGCTCTGCTCATCCATGCGCTTATCCTGCTCGAAGTAGTCAAAATCCACATGTTCGTAGCGCAAGCCCGCCTGGACGTTCACCTTGCCGAAGCTGCGGCTGTACTCTATGAATCCCGAAGCGGTCAGCTCGTTGATGCGGCTGTCGTCATCTGCCATAAGGCCCTCGGGATTATGGTAGCTGTTGATGCGGTGGGCGTAGGCATATTCACCCCCAAAGGCCAGATTGCCTTCCCACAAAGGGCGACTCAGCACCAGCTTGGCGGCATGGAGGCTATTGCGGTTGCGGTTATAGGTATGAATGGTGCGTTGGCCACTGAGGTCGGCTGTCTCGTCCGACTGTTGCATATCGCGGCTGAAAGTCCAAAAGCCATCGGCATTGAAGTCGATGCTCCACTGCCCGATGCGACCATTGTAGTAGCCGTTGAGGATGTGCTTGGTTTCGGGCGATGAGGTGTACATCAAGCTGAGGCTATGGTCGGTCAGCTGGCCATCGGCAAAGACATCGGTTGAAGTCGTCAAGTCGGTTATGCTCGAAGGGTTGCGCAGGTAGTCGTAACGCACGCCCACGGAATGGTTGGGGTTGAACTGGTAATTGAGCGCCAGTGCACCAGCCAGCGTCTTGTATCGGCCAATGTAATCTACGTCAAGCTTCTGCTCCCAAACCTTATCTAAATAGGTGGTCTGCGTGATGTATTGCGGGATGCCGTAGCGCATCTGTGCCCCCGTGAGCATACCGGTCAGGTCGAACCCCTTGTGGCGGTAGTTGAAGTCGTACTGATTCTGCACACCCCAACCAGCGTAGCGGTTATTGTTCACCATCAGCCTATCGCTGAAGCCAAAGCCTTCGCCCACCACCTTCTTCGTCATAATGCGTACCACGGCCTTGACCGAGGCATCGTAACGGGCACCCGGGTTGGTCACCACCTCCACTTGCTGGATGTTGTCAGCCGAGAGCTGGTCGAGTTCTGAGGCATTACGCACCTTGCGTCCGTTGATGTAGATTTCTGCAGCTCCACGGCCAAACACATTCACCTCGCCGTCAGAAGCCGTCACATTGGGAATCTTATCCAGCAGGTTCTCCGCCGTGCCCGCCTTCTCCAGTACCGTACCGGCCACAGAGGTAATCATGGCATCGCCCTTGAGCCGCGTCTTGGGCAGGTTACCCTTGACGGTTACCTCGCTCAGCAGCTGGCTGTCCTGCTCCAGCTGTACCACGCCCAGTTCTCCCCCACTCCACGTACGGTAGATCTCGCCAAAGCCGATGCAAGAGATACGGAGCAACTTACCGCTGCCCGGATTAATAAGACGGAAAGCGCCCTGCTCATTGCTCACCGCTCCGGCCACGAAGGCAGAGTCGGGCAAAGAGAGCAGCACCACGTTGGCATACTCCACCGGTTGCTGCTGGTCATCCACCAGCCGTCCACTGATTATCACATCCTGCGCCTGCAGGGAGAAAGGCATCACCAGGCAGCAGGCCGCTAGCAGCATCATACTCTTCAATGTCATTACGAATTTCATCATCGCGTTTGCATGTTTTATTATTCTTTGTCTATTGGACGCAAAAAAACTTCCAAAAGTTGCAATCAGGTTAAAAAATTTATTTTGAGCACCTTCGGAGGCGCAAATTCCGTAGATTATTCAAGAATACCGCATAAAATGGTTACTGCAACAACCTTTTTTCGCCAAATTTTGGTTGTTACGGTAACCTTTCTTATCCTTGTAGCGAGATACAAGCATAGGAGGAAAGAACTCCCCATGGAGGTGGCGCATTTGAAGCATCAAAATCCCTCCAAACGCGATAAAGACACGACATCTCATCCCCCTTTTGGAGCCTAAAACATAAAATTAACGTTAAATAAGAGCGATTTTTATGTTGTACAACATGTTTTTCATAAACAATGCCTATCTTTGCGGCGTTAATACGAGAAAGAAACGAAGATGTTTAACCCGCCTTCCGAAACGCGGAGGGCCTAAAAATGTAAGAAGATTATGGAAAAGAATGCTAATGAAATCTTGATGTTGCAGTACCGTATTAAACGCTATCAAGCAATGAGAAACGGTGCGATGTGTCAAACCTTGAATGGTCAACTGCAGAGATTAGTGGCTAAGCAAGCCCTCGAAGCTGCTAATTAATAAGAGAAAAAGAGTAAGTAATTTACAATAAGAATGAGCGAAAGCCCTGTGCAAAGGTGGGTTGCACGGGGCTTTTTTGCTACCTAAAGGCCATTTTGTTCGCTTCCGATAAAAAAAAGTAGAGAAAAAGCGCATATATATTCTATTTTTAACTAATTTCGTCCCCAAATTGACCTTAATACAACGGAGTAACATGAAAGCGTATAATGAGTATCTGAATGGTCAACTGGAAGAGATGCTGACCAAGATGGCCGCCCGAGGTGTGGAAGCGAACGAGCTGAACCGCATCAGGATAGCGTTCGCCTTTGCCCGTGAGGCTCACGAAGGACAGAAGCGGAAAAGCGGAGAGCCATATATCATCCACCCGATGGCGGTGGCACGTATTGTAGCGGAAGAGCTGCAGCTGGGACCCAACCCCGTGATTGCAGCATTCCTGCACGATGTGGTGGAGGACACGGATCACACCATCGAAGAGATCAAGGACCTCTTTGGGAGCGATGTGGCCTTCCTGGTACGGGTAGTGACCAAACGCAAGAAGCAGCACTACTACATGTCAAAACAGGTGGACAACTTCAAGCAGATGCTCGACTCACTACACTATGACATTCGAGCCATCCTGATTAAACTGGCTGACCGCCTGCACAACATGCGTACGCTGGAGTCGATGCTTCCGGATAAGCAGATGAAGATAGCAGGTGAGACGGATTACTTCTACGCCCCTCTGGCTAACCGACTGGGCCTCTACGGCATACGACGCGAACTGGAGAACCTCAGCCTTCGCTACCGCTGCCCCCTGGAGTACAAAGAGCTGGAGGAGGAATTGGCCGAAGATATCCAGAAGAATGAAGAACGACTCAACCACTTCACCACGCGCATCGTGGAGCTGCTCCGTGAGAAGGGTATCCGCACCCGCACCGAGGTGCGCTACCGCCAACCCTACAGCCTCTGGCGCAAGATTCAGTCCACTGGACGCGACTTCAAGCACCTGGATTACCGCCACGTCATCCGACTCATCTTCCCAGCCGAACGCCCAGAAGATGAGAAGCGTATCTGCCTCCATATCTACTCCATCCTGACCGATGTATTCAAGGAGAAGCCCGAAAGCATCGTCAACTACATCGACTCACCCAAGGAGAATGGCTACCAAAGCTTCCATGTCCGCCTGCTCGACGAGCAGGGTATCTGGGAGGAAATACATATCTCATCCGAACGGATGGTAAGAAACTCCAAACTGGGTGTAGTGGAGCGACTGGGAAGTAAAAAGGACAACTGGATTGAGAAGTTCCGCGAACTGCTCCAGGATATGGCCAACCAGAACATGGAGATTGGATTCATGGATAGCGTGGTCAGCTCACTCTACAACGAGGACATCACCGTATTCACCCCGCAAGGCACGGCCATAAGCCTGCCACAACGAGCTACCGTACTCGACTTTGCCTTCGAGATACACAGCGAAATAGGCCTTCATGCACAATACGCCAAGGTGAACGGGAAGCTCTGCTCCATCAAGACGGAACTCCACCACGGCGACTGTGTGGAGGTGGGCGTCAATGAGGAGTTTCATCCGCAACCGGATTGGCTGAACTTCGTCAAGACTTACAAGGCCAAGCGCTTCCTTACCCCCTACATCAAGCAGATGAAGTCCATCCCTAAGAACCGCTGCGAGCACTGCAAGCCGCTGCCAGGCAACGAAGTGATTGGCTTCAAGGAACAGGATGGTACTGTATCCATCCATAAGCGCGACTGCCCCATTGCCATAAGCCTGGCTTCACAGAAAGGTGACTCCATCGTCTCTGTCACCTTCCCTGATGACCCCGACGTACACTACCCCGTGTGCATCAGCATCCAGGGTGTGGACAGATACCACCTGCTCATCGACCTGGTGGATTGTATCACCAACGTCATGAAGCTCTCTATCTCGAGCTTGAACACCGTCACCGAGGATGAGATTGTGAACTGCACCATCCACTTTGAGGTACATTCGTTCAAGGAACTACAGAATGTCATCGCCCACATCAATCAGATTCAGGGTATAGAGGAGGTACACGTAGTGGATGAGCGCAAGTAAGCACACATGCCCTCTACTCAGTGCTTGCACACTTGAGTAGAGGGCAGAGATGAAGCATAAAACAAAATCGGCTGCCTGATTTGACTCAGGCAGCCGATTGTTGTACTAATGTATCATTAAACTATTACTGACGCATCTGGGCAGAATAGTTAATCTTCAGGGCATAAGCCTTACGAAGAGCTTCCTTGATATCCGTTACGATACCCATCTTCGTGTCCTTATCCACTTTCAGAGAAACCTGCATCAAGGGCTGATCTGACTCCTTCATACTGGCACGTTCACCAATAACGTAGTCCTGGATTTCAGCCGTCTCAGCAAAGCTGTCGTTCAACTGGATACGGCTCTCGTTACCGAGCTTCTTGCGGAACTCAGCCGTAGGACGACCTACGTAGATAAACGTAACCAATGACTTCTTTTCCAGTTTCTCCAACTCTGTAGCTTGCGGAACCTTAAACTCAACCTTCAAAGTTACCTCACGCATCGTTGTTACAATCATGAAGAAGAACAA
>JBJEKT010000187.1:0-26413 GCA_051878775.1 Bacteroides sp.
CAGCAGTTTTATCGCCTTCACGCTGGCTCTTCTGTCCGCAAGCCAGCAAAGTGGTCAGGCCGCATACCATGGCAGCAGCCATCATCATGTACTTGAATCGTTTCATATTCGGTTAGTTTTTAAATGATTGTTATTTGCTTGAAAGTAATCACAGGCATATTTGTGTGGAAGATAATCCGCTCCTACATACCAGTTATTGCTTTCTCCCGTAAAGGAATATAAAGTAGATCCCGATGAGGACAAAGGGGATACTGAGCCATTGCCCCATGTTGAAGGTCATACCCTCCTCAAAGTTCACTTGATTCTCCTTGAGGAACTCTACAAAGAAGCGGAAGGTGAAGATCTCCGTCAGGCAAAGGCCGAAGAAGAAACCTTTCCGGTATCCCGAGCTGAGGTAGGAGAGGGTACTTGCACCTTTTCCCGTGCCTGACCCGTTTGAGCCGGTGCTCTTCTTCTGACTGAAGTCTGTTCGAACGCCGTTCGAAGCTGCTTCGGAGGGCGTTATTCCAGCCTCAGCCTGAGCCCGCTTGAGGCCACGGCGGTAGAGCACCACCATACCAACGAAGAAAGTGAGGTAGGCCAAGGCCTCGTAGAGTTGAGCCGGATGGCGCGGCAGCATATCCACACGCTCGAAGACGAAGGCCCAGGGTACATCGGTGGGCCGGCCGATGATTTCGCTGTTCATCAAGTTGGCCAAGCGGATGCAGCACGCCGTGATGGGTGTGGCCACGGCAATCATGTCGAGTACGTCCATGTAGTGCATCTTGGTCTTGCGGCAATAGAGCCACAGGGCCACAATGAGGCCAAGCGTACCACCATGACTGGCCAAGCCCTCATAGCCGGTCCAGCGCCAGCCACCGTCTGGCAGGAACTTGACGGGTAGTAACATTTCCCCGATGTGGTGGAGGTAGTAATCGGGTTGGTAGAAGAGGCAATGGCCAAGGCGTGCTCCCACCAGTATGCCGATAAAGCAGTAGAAGAAGAGGGGTTCAAACTTCTCCGTGGGGATGCGCCGGTCGCGGTATTGACGTTGTACGATGAGGTAGGCCAAGGCCAGACCTATCAGCCAAAGCAGGCCATAATAGCGTATCGGCAGCTTGCCGATGAGCGTAAAGAGCTCAGGGTCGGGATTCCAATGTATCATTATGCTTTATTTAGAGCGTTTGCGAAGTGATCGCAAACCGCCATATTAAACACTAATCACTAAACACTAATCACTAAGAAAGCATCGCTTTCCGCAGCACCTCTTCCATTTCGTTTTTGTATATACCAGCTTCGTGTACCTTTTCGCCATTGATGTAGAACGTAGGCACATAATAATAGTCATACTGGTCAGCAATTTCGGGTTGCTGACTCTCTTCGATGGTCTCGATTTCGATGGCGGCCAGCTCAGGATGCTCAGCCTTCAGCTCGTTGATGTACTGGAAGGCCCGCTTGCAGAAGGGGCAGTGCTCCAGGTAAAACATGGTGATTTTCTTCATATCTTGCTCTTTTTGTAGGTTGGATTATCGGGTACGGAATTTCTCAGCCACCAGGCGGTAGGTGGGGCAGTCGATGCCCTCGGCTTCGCAAGCGTCGAGCAGGTCGAACAGCAGGCCCTGCACCTCGCTCTCGTGGCCGCGGGCCATATCCTTCTGCATCGAAGCTGTGCTGTGGGGGTCAAGGCTGTCAATCACCTTTAGGTTGTACTTCACCAGGTCACGCTCCAGCCGGATGCCTAACCGTCGGCCCAGCTCCGCACTCTCGCGCGAGAGGCCGATAAAGGTGTCGCGCACGGCTCCTGGTCGCTGCACCTCGCCCATCGGGACGTCGTAGTAAGCACCCGTTACGGCCATAGCCGAGATGAACGACCACTTCACGAAGGTGTCGCGCCGGATGTCGTCCGAGATTTCTGCCCGTATGCCGCTCTCTGTCAGGTCACGTTGCACCTGCTCCATCCGTTCGAGGCTCACCTTTGTGCCCTCGTGGGCGCCGAACACCAAGCGGAAGATGCTGCCCATCTGCGAGATTTCGCCCTTGCCGCTCACGAAGCCCACGATGTAGATGCAGCCGTCGAGCACCGTCACGCCGGGTACCTGCCGCTGGATGCGGGGCCCCGTGCCAAAGACGTTGAGGATGGGGATGACTACTGTCCCGGGATGAGAGGCCCGCTCTATCAGCTCCGTAATTGAGCCGATGGAGTAGCCCTTGACGCAGACAAAGATGACATCCACCTTATCAGCAAACTCCTCGGCCGTGGTGGCCGGGATATGGAGTGTATGTTCGCCCTTCAGGTCGCTGTGCAGGCGCAGGCCCTTCGTATGCAGCGCCTCCAGGTGTTCGCCACGGGCGATGCAGCTCACCTTCTTGCCCGCCAGGGCCAGGAAGCCGGCAATACAGCCCCCCACGCCGCCTGTACCCACAATCAGGTAGCTCAGCTTCTTATCGTTTGTATTCATATTGATAACTACTTTATATAAATATTCCTTTTGGCAAGTCTGTAACTTGCGCCACAAAAGTAGCGATTTTCTCTTTACAACGGCATCAATCAGGCAATTGTTTTTTCAATTCAAATGGTTTTTCTCCTTCCATACACCTATTTCTGCTACTTATTATTATCGATTTATCAATTTGACAAATTCGGAAAAGATAGATTTTGAGGCAATTATCCTAATTTCCTACATTTGCTTCATCGAAAAAGGAATTCAACTTATTATTAACTCAATTCATGACTGATATGAAACTTTTTTTCCATTATTTGTCATTCGGATTTGCGCTTTGTCTGCTGTTAGCCGGATGTAAAAGCAAGCAAGATGCCCCTTTGCTGGAGGGTAGCATCCAACAAGCGAATTTGCAGGAACTCTCTTTGGTTTACGACCTTGACGGGGAGGTTTGTGTGGAGACCATTACCACCGATTCCATCGGACATTTTGCCTTTTACGGTCCCTTGAAGTGTCCTGCTACTGACGTGGTGATTTACGCAGGCTCTGACCTCTATGGTGCCTATTTGGAAAAGGGCAAACAGGTGCGCATGCAGATTACTGCCGACGAAGTGCAGTTTGAGGGTGATCATGTCGATCGTTGCCGATGGAATAATACCTACCATCAGGCCTTCTCTCCCTGGCTTTTTAAGTCAACCCCCGATCACCCTTTCAATGCAGATGAGTGGAATGCCACTTTGGAGAAAGGCTATCAACAAGCTATGTCTGCAGCCCAAGGGGTCAGCGATGAGAATGCACGTGAGGCCTACATTAAACTGACTGAGGCACGTAAGAAGTACTACGTCATTCAATTCCTTGCCATGAGCCAACGAAAGGATTATCACAATGAGAAGGCTCAGATGAATACATTGGGGGCAACCAAAGATAGCCTGATTGCCACAATTGATCCCAATGCGGATGAAAGCCGCTTAAGCGGACTGATTACGTATTGGTATAATCAGGCCAAACTGGGTAACCGAAAGAGTGGTGAAGCCGTTGATTTGACCCAATTTTTTGTAGGACAGATTCAGGCTGTTTATGATACACTGACCAACGAAGGAAATAAAAAGAGTCTGTTCAATACGTTGACTCAGACTTTCTTGATGTACCAACCATCTGACAGTTGCATTCAGGCTTTCCGTACGGCATTGGCCACTCAACTGAGCCAAGCGCCATCGGTTGACGCCATGGTGCAACAGGTGGTGGATGAACGCGCCAATCAAATCAAGGATGGGGATAAATTGCCCTCAGACCCTCAGCTGATTGCTATCGATGGCAGCAAAACGACCCTGTCAAAGGTCATCGCGGGCAAAGTGGCCTATATCGATATCTGGGCTACATGGTGCGCACCTTGTTGCCGCGAAATACCCTATATGGAGAAGGTGGCCCAACACTTTAAAGGAAACGACCAGATCATTTGCGTCAGCATTTCGCAAGATGATAATCACAAGGCGTGGAAGGGCAAAATGGAAAAGGAACAGCCCGAATGGCCTAATTTCATTTTCGAGCAGAAATCGGGTCGTGAGTTCTTGAATGCCATGTCAATCAATGCCATCCCCCGTTTCCTGATTGTAGGAAAGGATGGTAGGCTGATTGCCATAGATGCAATCAGACCTTCTGATGAGGAGGTTCATAACGTCTTGAATCAATTATTGACTGAATAAATACAAGTTATATATGAAACAACATGTCATCTTACTGTCTCTGCTTTGTTTGTCGTTGCCCCTGGCGGCGCAGACAAAGAGTAATCAGAAAAAAAGCGTCTCGCAAGAGATAGAACAAATTGAGAAAAAAACGATGGTCGGTACGGTGCTCGATGAGAACCAAGAGCCATTACCTGGTGCAACCATTCGACTGGAGGGTACACAGACCGGTACCGTGACCGATGCAGAGGGTAACTTCTCTATCTTGGTCAGCGGTCGGCGTCCCACGTTGATTATCTCCTATGTAGGTATGGAAACGGTCACTATGGAACTCTCCCCGAGTGCCAAATTTGCTAAGGTCGTGATGAAACCGATGGTGACGCTGATGAGTGAGGTGGTCGTTACCGGCTATCAGAATCTGAAGCGCGAGAACGCTACCGGTGCCTACCAGCAGATCTCTTCGGAAGATATGGACAAACGTTTCACGGGTAACATCACTGCTAACCTGGAAGGTAAAATCGCCGGATTGGTTATGAATCCGACCAAAAGCGGTGAGGAGGCTTTGACCATTCGTGGCGTGAGCAGCTTCAACGCCAAGACCAGCCCGCTGATTGTGGTCGATGGGTTGCCTATAGAGGGCGGACTAGAGACGGTTAACCCCTATGAAGTGGAGAATATCACGGTACTGAAGGATGCTGCGGCTGCAGCTATCTACGGTGCAAGGGCCTCGAATGGTGTGATTGTGATCACCACGAAGCGGGCGCAGAAGGAGCGGTTGACCGTGGATTTTAACGCCGACCTGATTATCTCGGAAAAACAAAAATACGACAACTTTAACTGGGCTTCGGCCGCTGAGATTATTCAGTTAGAGAAGTATAACTTTGACGCCATCAAGAAGGCCAATTCGACGGTGATGGATGGTATGGTGAATGACTTCGAAGGCGGACGCATCTATAGCTATTCACCCGTGATGCGCTTGATGATGCAGAACTATATGGGCCAGCTGAATGATGCCGACCTGAATGCTACCCTGAATCAATGGAGCCGCAATGACTATCGTAAAGAGTGGCAGAAGATACACGACCGCACCCGGATCGATCAGCAGTATAATCTGGCCCTTCGCGTTCAGGGCAAGACGTTAAGCAGCAGTATTGTAGCAAACTACAGCTACGGCAACCGCGGCGTACAGAAGGAACATGACAGTGCGCTCAACTTCAAGTACGATGGTGAGTTGAAGGTGGCACCCTGGATGAACCTTAACTTCGGCGTGAATCTGATCAATAGCCGCTCTCGCAGCCATGTCTCGTCAACCTACTCGGATATGAACTCCTACATGGCCTACGAAAGCATGTATAATGCAGATGGTTCACTGGCTCGTATGGAGGGCGATGTGTGGCTGGGTGAAGAGGCGTTGGGTGATGCCACCTATGGCTTGAAGGACCACAGCTTTAATATGGCGGAGGAGATGAACCGTAACTTTACCAACTACCGTTACACCAACATCCGTTCGCATGTGGATGCACTCTTCAAACTCCCTGTTGAGGGATGGACCGTTCAGACTCAGTTCCAATACGAGGATATCAATGCCCGTTCGCGTACGCTCTATGAAGCCGACTCGTACCATATGAGAAACATCTACAACCTGTACACTACGGCCGAATCGGTACAGGAGTGGGTCGATGACCCCAACTTCGACTGGTTTGACCCCGACTTCGACTGGTCTGATCCAAACCTTGATTGGGATCACCTGGGACAGATGCAGATTACCAAAACCAAAGTGTTTCATGCTATCCCCGATGGTGGACTCCTCTCTACCTATCATGCCTTGAACCGTTTCTACACCTTCAGAGCACAGACCCATTACGCACACGAATTCGGGCGTCACGCGGTGGATGCTTTGGCCGGCTTAGAATATCGAGAGACGCATAGCACATCGGATAATGACCTGCGTTACGGCTATGACCACGACACGCAGACCAATTTGAACGTGATGACCGACTGGGCCTTCCTCAACAATCCTACCACTGGTGTGCTTGGAGCAGACTATCCTGTCTATGGCGCATCGACCAACTTTGACACCACCGACGTGCTTCACCGCTACTTCTCCTGGTATTTCACCGCCAACTATGTGTATGACAAGCGCTACAGCCTCTCTGCTTCGTATCGTGTGGATAAGACCGACCTCTTTGGTACAGATCCCAAGTTCCGCAGCCGTCCCCTCTGGTCGGTCGGTGCCAGCTGGAATATGCACAACGAGGCCTTTATGAAGCAGGTGTCGTTTGTTGATGCCTTGAAACTGCGCGTCAGTTATGGTCTGACCGGTAACATCGACTCATCAGCCACTTCATACCTCACGGCTAAACTCAGTAACAACAGCCTCAATGGTAATCTGATGGGTTCCTTGCAGACACCACCCAACGACCAGTTGCGTTGGGAGAAAACCGCTACCTGGAACGTTGGCGCCGATTTCGCCCTCTTTGGCTACCGACTGAATGGTTCACTTGACTATTACCATAAGAGCGGTAGCGACCTGCTGACCTTGACCGACCTGGATATTACTACTGGCTGGAGTTCGCTCACAATCAACAACGGTGAGATGACCAACACCGGTATTGAATTGCAGCTGGACGGTCGCATCTTGCCAGCCAAGCGCCGTTCGGATATTGGTGTCAATCTGGGCTTCAATATCGCCTGGAACAAAAACAAGGTTACTAAGGTGCTTCATGAGGCGAAGTCGGGTTCAGAATACATGGGCATGCAATTGCACGAAGGTTATCCTCTGAACTCCATTTTCTCAATCGATTACGCAGGCATTGTAGAGAAGGATGGCACCTATTTTGTAGGTTGGAAAGACAAAAAGGGAGAGGTGCATACCGAATCTGTAGGCAGCGCAACATTCACCATCGATGACTGCGTCTATTCTGGTAGTTCTACTCCTACTGTGACCGGTGCTTTGATGCCCGAGATAACTTGGCACGGCTTCTCGCTCTCAGCTATGTTTAACTTCTATGGTGGTCACTACATGCGTGTAGGCAATGAGGCCTGGAGTTCGAATATCGGTGGATTGAATGGCTACCGCAGTACCTTCGGTCAGGGAGCTGTTTCGCGCGACTTGCTGCGCTACTGGCAGGGCGATAAGGATGTGCCTGCTAATGGTTATGCCGCCATCAATTATAGCAACATGAATTATGGACGTTATCGCCATACCAACGTGGTGCATGCTGACTACATCAAGCTACGCAACCTCGTGTTGGGTTACACCTTCGACAAGAAACTGTGCCGTCGTATCGGGTTGGATAACCTCCGTCTGCGCGTACAGATGAATAATGTTTGTACCTGGGCAGCTAATAGCCAAGGCATCGATCCCGAAGCGATGAACGTGCTGACGGGTACACCTACATACGCTACTCCTCGCAGTTATACGATGAGTCTTTCATTCAACCTCTAACCCCCCAAGTGAATACCGATAATATGAAACATCTATTCTATTCTCTGTTTGCGGCAGGTCTGTTACTGACAGCTACCGCTTGTGATGATCAACTTGACATCAAGCCGTTGGGTAAAACCACATTAGATAAAGTCGAGGATCTGGAGAGCTTGCTCAATCAGCGACCCATACTATCTGTGGGTGATGACTTCAACGAAATGGAGGCTCTTTGTGGAAATATGTACCACAACTGGAAAGGCTTAGACGAAGTCACCGGTAATCCCAACAGTTTAACTTACGCCATCTATTATTGCGATGAAACCGTAGATCGTGCCAATCTGACCACGTCAGATGACCGCTATACTCAGCTGTATGAAAATATCAACTACATGAATGTGGTCATATCAAAGATGGCCGATGCGGCCGGTGATGCCACTCGTAAGCCGCAACTGGTGGCCGAGGCGCGGGTTTGGAGAGCCTGGTATCATTTCCTTTTGGTCAACCTCTATGCGCAGCAGTACGACCCTGCTACGGCCGAACAACTCGGCGGCATTGCCTATGTGGATAATACCCATGTGGGCGAGCAGAAAACCAAGCTGACACTGGCAGAAACTTACAGCCGTATTCTGGAGGACTGCAGCGATGAGGTACTGGCTGATCTTATTCCCCACCATGTGGATGATCCATGCCGTTTTGGATTGGACTTTGGTTATGGCGTGCGTGCTCGCGTGCTGTTCCAGATGAAGCGTTATGATGAGGCGCTGACCTATGCCAACAAGGCCTTACAGGTCAATCCTACCATTGAAGATCGCTCAACGATTGCTAACACCTGGAACTGGCTGCTCTCCTACGACGCGCCTAACAACTATCAGTTGATTTATGCCGATAACTCGAATCTGGGCGACTATTACGGTATCTGCGTGTCGCCTCAGGTGGCTGCTCTCATCTCTCCCTATGATTATATCAACGCCTACGTTTGGGAAGCCTGGGGAGCACCCTATCCAGCGTTGCCGGATGGCGCCCTACAGTGTGCGGTGAGTGATATTCGCTTCAATATCTGGGGACTCCGGTCAGAGAGCATGTATTATCTGGCAGCTGAGTGCTTGATACGTAGCGGCAAGGTGCGCGAGGGACTCACACAGGTTGATCGTGTACGTAATCTACGTATCGAAAATAATGAGAGTTATGCCGCACAGGCCGACGCATTGGATGAAGCTTCAGCCATGCAGCTGCTGCAAGACGCCAAGCGTCTGGAGTTTCTGAATACGTTCGAGAATTTCTTCGACCGCAAACGCTGGAACTCTGAGCCCGCCTATGCAGCCGATGTCGTGCATCTGAAGATGGATGGAAGCCAGGTGGTTTTGAAACCCAATTCACCGCTTTGGGTCTTCCCCTTCCCGCAGAATGCGGTTCTCTATAACAGTTCGTTGACTCAGAATTTCTAAATTCTCTCTATTTTGTTAAGCAAGCAGTACGCTTTAGGAGCTACTGCTTGCTTTTTTTCATCGTATGGAGTGGTGGAGTTCCATAATTGTATTATCTTTGTCCCCCTATTGTTAAAGGCACCTTATATGAATAGAACGTTCCGGTTATTACTAGGCATCGTGTTGTTGCTGTTGAGTTCGTTGTCGCTATCTGCTGCCGACCATCCTTCGTTAGCTGAAATCAATCAATGGGACAAACAGACCCTACGATCAGAGGGCTATCGTTACCTGATGCTGGGCGATAGCCAGGGAGCTACTGCTTGTGGTAAGCGACTGCTTCAATTAGCTAACATCGAGAAAGATAGCTATTTTGCCGAACTCTATGGTCATCTCTTTCTTGGTATGGCCACTGTGGATAGTGATAAAGGTTATGACTGCTTTACCCATCTGCATAAGGCACTCCTACTGGCTGAGCAATCGCACAATCACGATGCTTTGGCTGCTGCCTATAATGCCCTGGGAAACTATGTACTGTTTGCCAACGACGATAGTTATACCGCCATCTCCTGGTACTTCAAAGCGTTGGAAGAGGCTAAGCTCATAGGAGATAACAGACGTTATGCGGCTTATCTCAGTAACATTGCCGGGGCCTATATCATTCGTGAAGACCTCTCGGGGTTGAGTTTTGCCGAAGAGGCCATTGAATGGGCACGCAAGAGCAACGAACAGGCCACCCTCTATTATGCCCTGCTGACGGCTACCAGTTACTATCTTCTTACGGCCGATACCATGAAGGTGAAGCGTGCGCTTGATGAGGCTGAGCAGATCTATGAACAGTTAAAACTCAAGGAGGATGTAGATATCTGGTTCTTCCGCGCCCGATACCATGAGTTGTTGGGGCAGAATCAAAAAGCCTTAGACTGTTATGCGCAGGCTATGGCACTGTTTGGTGAGGCCGACTCCTCTTCTATCACTATGGTCTATCTTTATTATGCCCGGCTGCTACGCCGTATGAAGCGCCTTGACCAAGCGATTGAGATGCTTGAACTGGGCCTCAGCCGTATTGAGGCTCAAGGGGCTGTTATCATCCATAAGTCGCGTCTGTTTCGTGAACTGTTAGTTTGCTATCAAGAACAGGGTGCCTATTCAAAGGCATTAGAGTATGCAATACGGTATCAGGAGTACCAGCGTCAAAAGGTGAATGATACACACGAGCGGGCGCTGCAGGAGACACGTATCAAACATGACATCTATTCACGCGAACAACGTATCAGTCAGCAGCAGATGGAGTTGCTGCAGAATCGTTACAAAATCACTATTCTGCTACTGGTGTTGCTGGTGCTGCTGGTGGCCTTAGGGCTTACCTTCTTCTTCTACAAAAAGAAGGACCAGCTATTAAGCAGCATTGTAAAGCAAAACCAAAGTTTCCAGCAACGGGAGCAGATGTTGTTGCAGCAGTTGGAGCAAGTGCGTACTCACGTTGAGAATCAATCAAGCGGGACGCAGTTTTCTGAGGAACGGGTACAGGAACTGATGGGGCGCTTTACTACGTTGATGATGGAGCAACAGCTCTATGCAGATGCTTCGATTACAGTTTCGACAGTGGCTGAACGTTTGGGTACCAATCGCACCTATCTCTCAAAAGCAATCAACGAATCAACGGGCAAGAGTTTTCCCCAGGTTGTGAGTGAGTATCGTATCAGGCAAGCTATTGCTGAGATTTCAGACCTTAAGGCCAACAAACCCCTGAAACAAATAGCAGGTGAAGTAGGCTTTAATTCTATCTCTACTTTCTATGCAACTTTTCAGTCTATGGTTGGGATGTCACCAGCACGCTATCGAGCCAAGTTAAAGGAGGTCTCTTAGTAGCGGTTCTGCAAGAAATAATTGCCGCTATCGTAAAATTGACATTCTCATAGCGTTAGAATTGCATTTATTTCTCTTTGAATGATTACTTTTGCCCCCGTAATACTAAAATCAATTGTGTATGAAAACATGCTGTTTATGGGTGCTTGTGATGCTTGGCATATTGTCGGCAAAGGCACAGATGGTAGAGCCCGTCAAGTGGTCGTATCAATCAGAGGTCAATAGTCAAGAACTGGTAGTGACTTTCAAGGCATCAATCGATGAAGGTTTTCATCTGTATGCCATGGATATTGCTGATGGCGGACCTCAAAAAACGGAATTTATATACGAGACCATGCATGGTCTTCAGCCCAAAGGGCCTGTGAAATTAGTCAGTGGTGAGTCCATAATACATGAAGATGCAAATTTTGGAATGAAACTGGGATATTATGAAAAGGAGGCCACATTCGAGCAGCGGTTTGAGTTGTCTGCAAGCGACTACATGCTGCAAGGCTATGTATTGTTCATGTCGTGCAACGATGAACAATGCACCCCTCCTACACGGTTCGAGTTTCATGTGAAGGGAGGCAATCCGCAACCAGCAGCGACTACGGCCGCTGCTGGTTCGGTTGATTCTCTGGTTGCTGAGGCTTCAGGAACAGCCACTTCAGAATCAAATGGAATGACTGGTGCCATCTGGCGCCCTATGCAAGCCGAGTTGCAGGCTTATAGTCACGGAGGTGCCGATGCGACTTCGTCAACTGCACATAGCGGATGGTATATCCTCTTGATGGGCTTCTTGGCCGGCTTTGTAGCGTTGGTTACGCCGTGCGTGTGGCCTATGATTCCAATGACAGTTAGCTTTTTTCTGAAGCGGACAAAAGATCGCAAAAAATCGATACGTGATGCCTACACCTATGGCATCTCTATCATCGTAATCTATGTCGGTTTAGGTCTGCTGGTAACCACTCTTTTTGGTGCTTCAGCCCTTAATAGCCTAGCAACGAATGCGCTGTTTAATATCCTCTTCTTCCTGCTGCTGGTACTCTTTGCATGTTCCTTTTTTGGCGCGTTTGAGCTGGTTCTACCTTCATCATGGACCAGTAAAATGGATGCCAAGGCCGATGCTACTACAGGCTTGCTCAGTATCTTCTTCATGGCCTTTACGCTCTGTTTAGTTTCGTTCAGTTGCACGGGCCCCATTATCGGTACGTTACTCGTTGAGGCTGCTGTTTCGGGCTCTCTGTTCTATCCAGCCATTGGTATGTTTGGTTTTGCATTGGCATTAAGCCTTCCATTCACTCTTTTTGCCCTCTTCCCCAGCATGCTAAAGAGCTTGCCTAAATCGGGCGGCTGGCTCAACAGCGTGAAGGTGGTACTGGGTTTCTGCGAATTAGCTTTGGCATTGAAATTCCTCTCGGTTGCCGACTTGGCTTATGGCTGGCACCTTCTCGACCGCGAAACCTTTCTCTCACTTTGGATTGTCATCTTCCTCTTCCTTGGCCTCTATCTGTTGCGCTTTATCCGTTTACCCCATGATGATGATCCTCAACCTACTGATCGCGTCTCAGTCTTCCGGCTGATGTTGGCTTTACTATCTATTGCTTTTGCTGTTTACATGGTGCCTGGCCTTTGGGGAGCGCCTTGTAAGGCTATTTCAGCTTTCGCTCCGCCTATGAATACACAGGACTTCCAACTGGGCGAACAGCAACTCACGACCTATCACGATTACGAGGAAGGTATGGCTGCAGCCCGTCGTAGCGGCAAGCCCGTGCTGGTTGATTTTTCAGGTTACGGCTGCGTGAACTGTCGCAAGATGGAGGCGGCAGTCTGGACTCACCCCGAGGTGAAGCAGCTGATTGAGGAGAACTACATCTTGATTGAACTGATGGTGGATGATAAAACGGCCCTTGAGCGCGTAGAGGTAGTCAACGAACAGGGAAAAGAGGTGAAACTGCGCACCGTGGGCGACAAATGGAGCTACCTGCAACGCTATAAGTTTGGTGCCAATGCCCAGCCCTTCTATGTGCTACTCGATGCTGAGGGCAAACCACTGAATGGTGCCTACAGTTACAATGAGGATGTCGCGGCCTACACGAGCTTCCTTCGTGAGGGTTTGACCAACTACAAAGCTTCGCAACGCTGATTGTACTCGCCAAACGGGTGGTTTGATGCGAGAAAATGGGCTTACTCCGTCTGATTTCTTTGCATTTGCTTGCTGATTTACCCTTTTCTTGTTACCTTTGTACGTTATCTTTTAGGTTATCCACTTTTGTGGATAGAGTTAACCACTCCTGTGGATAGAGTTATCCACTGATGTGGATAGCTTTACCCACTGATGTGGATAGCCTGGAAGAGCGGCTACTGAAGGTTTTAAAGTCTAATACTTGACCTTCTGAGTGCTATTGTCTTACCTTAAATGATTGCTTATGTCGATACGTTACAGTTGGTACAAAAATCCTCTGCCCAAGGCGGGTGAGGAGAGAGAAGGGCTGCATCCACGCCCCTTGTTTAATGGAATGGCGGATACTGATAGTCTGGCTAAGGAGATTGAAAATGCCACTTCGCTCACCGAGAGTGATGTCAAGGCGGTTCTGATGGCTTTGAGCCGTGCGGTGGGCAATTCGTTGGCGCAAGGCGAGCAGGTGCATCTCGACGGACTGGGCTACTTTATGCCCACGCTAACTACGGAAGGAAAGGTGACTGAGGAGATGCCGCTGCGTGAACGGAGCCGCAAGGTTCGCTTCAAGGGCATTAGCTTCCGCGCCGATCGCGAACTGCAGGGTCGCATGGGTCCTATCAGCTTTAGTCTCATCCACCGTGGCGACTCCTCAGGCCTGCCCAGCGACGAGGAGATTATAGCCAAGCTCACCGACTATTTCTCCACGCAAACGTACCTCACCCGCCGCAAACTGGAGGGCCTCTGCGGCATCCGTACCACGACCGCCGTACGTCTGCTGCGCCGCCTCCTTGATGAAGGCTTCCTCAGGAACGAAGGTACCCGTCAGCAGCCCATCTACCTCCCCGTCCCAGGTCACTTCGGCAAATGATCCCTCCTTATTCTCCTCAACCACTTTATTCTGTTACCTGTTTTTGTTTTATCTGATACTTCTCTATCTGGTAAGATTTGGTGGAAACCGGCATTTTGGCTGAAAAAATTTGATGGAGACTAGTTGTTAGCCTAAATTTTCACAAAATTTTTGGTTCCATGGAAGAGAAACAGATTTGCTTCAAACGGAAGATTATCGGAGGGAAAAAGGTGTTGAGTATCTACCGGTCTATATGACGATGTTCTTGTAAGACATATAAAGCTTATGGCTGAATAATGAATGCCAACATCCAATTTCCTGTGTAACTGGATGCTGGCATTCTTGTTGTTTATTTAGTCAGACGTTGAACCGGAAGTGCATGATGTCGCCATCTTGCACCACGTATTCCTTGCCCTCTACGCCCATCTTACCGGCCTCGCGCACGGCGGCCTCACTACCATATTTGATGTAGTCATCGTATTTGATGACCTCGGCACGGATGAAGCCCTTCTCAAAGTCGGTGTGAATCACGCCGGCGCATTGAGGCGCTTTCCAGCCCTTGTGGTAGGTCCAAGCCTTCACCTCCATCTCGCCTGCGGTGATGAAGGTTTCCAGATTCAAGAGGCTGTAGATGGCCTTGATGAGGCGATTGCAACCGCTCTCCTTCAGCCCCAGGTCCTCCAGGAACATCTGCTTCTCTTCGTAGGTCTCCAGTTCGGCAATATCAGCCTCGGTCTGAGCTGAGATGACCATCAGCTGGGCCTCTTCGCCCTGAATAGCTTCGCGAACCTGCTCCACGTAGGCGTTGCCGGTGGCGGCGCTGGCATCGTCCACGTTGCAGACGTAGAGCACCGGCTTCGTGGTGAGCAGGAACATCTGCTTGGCGGCACTCTCTTCATCTTCGTTTTGAAGCGCTACGGTGCGGGCGCTGCGACCCTGCTCTAAGGCCTCCTTATAGCGCAACAACAGGTCGAGCTCCACCTTGGCGGCTTTATCGCCACCTACTTTGGCTACCTTCTCCACACGCTTGATGCGGTTTTCTACCGTCTCCAGGTCCTTGAGTTGCAGTTCGGTGTCAATAATCTCCTTATCGCGCACGGGGTTGACTGAGCCGTCCACGTGTACAATGTTGCCGTTGTCGAAGCAGCGCAGCACGTGGATAATCGCGTCGCACTCGCGGATGTTGCCAAGGAACTGGTTGCCCAATCCTTCACCCTTGCTGGCTCCCTTAACCAAGCCGGCAATATCCACAATATCGCAGACGGCGGGAACGATGCGTCCCGGGTGAACCAGTTCGGCCAGACGGGTGAGGCGCTCATCGGGTACAGACACTTGACCTAACTGTGCGTCGATGGTACAGAAAGGGAAATTGGCTGCCTGGGCTTTGGCGCTGCTCAGACAGTTGAAAAGGGTGGATTTACCTACGTTAGGCAGTCCTACAATTCCTGCTTTTAATGCCATAATCTATTTCGTTTTAATCTTGTTATAATCCTGTCCGGAGGCTGTCCGTACGTTGTCCGGAGGCTTCAGCCTGCTTTTCAGGCTGCAAAAGTACGATAAATCGGCTGTATTTTCGTTATAAAGCTGCTAAAACTTCTCTTGTATAGGCTAAAACTTCTTCTTAATGAACGAAAAAAAGCCGGAATGCTTATTGCGTTCCGGCCCCTAAGTAAAAAGGATTGTATTTTTCGTTATGAGGTTTTCAGAAGGAATAAAGGTTGGGGGGGAGGGGATTACATGTTGGGGTTGTCTATAGTGATGGTCATATCGGGAACCAACGTGTATTCACCCTTGCGGCTGTTCCACTTGTAGTAGGTCGTTGTGATGCTCTTGCCCTGGTAAGCATAGCGGATGCACATATCCTTCTTCCATTCCATGCCATTCCACTTCATAGCTTCGCTTTCGGTCATGCGGTTTTGTGCATCGTAGCTGTAGTTGTACTTCATGTAATTGCTCAGCATACCGTTGTCCGACTTGTAGACAATTTCTCCTACTTTCAATCCGTTCACCTCTTCGGTGTTGTAAATCAGATTGCTCTTGTTATCGGCCATGGCGTTAACACTGCATACCATTACGAGAACTGCGAAAAGAATTGCTTTGAATGACATAATTGATTTCATCTTTTAAATTTATTTCTTGGTGATTTTACTTTCTATTTTCTAACTTTTCTTCTGAAAAGCGGTGCAAAGGTACGTGATTTCTCTTAATAAGCAATAGTTTTAGCTGATTTATTTGTCATTATGTCAATTCTCTATCCTCTCCTTCCCTTTCTTTTTGCTCGTGTGAAAATCAAAAAATAACCGACAAATCCTTTGCCGGTTATTTTCTTGTATCATCTTGTGTTATTTACGATTTGATATCCTTGCTTTCTGATTGTAAGTTAAATAATGCAAACCGCTCTTTTTAGTGGGCTTCAAGCCAGTTCTTTCCCCATCCAAAGTCCGCTTTTAGAGGGATTTGCATGCGGTAAGCGTGCTCCATCTCTTCGATTACAATTTGTTGCACAATTTCTTTTTCTTCTGCAGGAACGCTGAAATTTAGTTCGTCATGGACCTGTACGATGAGTTTTGCTTTCAGATTGTTACTCTTGAAGCGCTGATAGATGCGTACCATGGCCACTTTGATGATGTCGGCGGCGCTGCCCTGGATGGGTGCGTTGATGGCATTGCGCTCGGCGTAGCTCCTTACGGTGGCGTTGTGCGACGTAATGTCGGGCAGGTAACGTTTGCGATGGAAGATGGTCTCCACGTAGCCTTTGGCGCGGGCCTGCTCGATGCTCTCGTTCATGTACTCCTTGATGCGGCTGTAGGTGGCGAAGTATTCGTCGATAAGCTCTTTGGCCTCGCCGCGGCTCACGTTCATCCGCTCGGCCAGGCCGAAGGTGGAGATGCCGTAGATGATGCCGAAGTTGGCTGTCTTGGCCTTACGTCGCATGTCGCTCGTCACCTCCTCGATAGGTACCTTATATATCTTGGCTGCCGTGGCGCTGTGGATGTCATCATCGTGGTTGAAGGCCTCTATCATGTGGGGGTCACCGCTCAGGTGGGCCATCAGGCGGAGCTCAATCTGTGAGTAGTCGGCAGAGAAGAAGCTGCACCCCTCGTCAGGGATGAAGGCTTTGCGCAGCTCTTTGCCGTCTTCGTCGCGGATGGGGATGTTCTGCAGGTTGGGATTGCTGGAGCTGAGGCGTCCTGTACTGGTCACGGCCTGGTTGAAGGAGGAGTGGATGCGTCCTGTCTCGGGATTGATGAGGAGCGGAAGCGCCTCGATGTAGGTGCTGAGCAGCTTCTTCACACCTCGGTAGTCGAGTATCTTGCCTACGATGGGGTGCTTGCTGCGCAGGGCTTCGAGTACCTCCTCGCTCGTCACGTACTGTCCGTTCTTGGTCTTCTTGGCCTTATCGGTTATCTTCAGTTGGTCGAACAGCACTTCACCTACCTGTTTGGGCGAACTGATGTTGAAGGTGGTTCCAGCCAGACTGTATATCTCCTGTTCGATTTGCTGGAGCCGCTCGTTGAAATGCTGTGACGAGAGCTTGAGCGAGTCGGTGTCGATACGTACCCCGTTGCGCTCCATCTCCACCAATACGGGAACCAGGGGCATTTCTATTTCGTAGAACAGCTGCTCCACTTCGGCTTTCTTCAGCTCCTCCTGGAGCACGTTCTTCAGTTTAAGCGTGACATCGGCATCTTCGCAGGCATAGAGATAGACCTCTTCGGGCTGCAGGTCACGCATGGAGCGTTGCCCTCTGCCTTTTGCGCCTATCAGTTCGTCGATGTGTATGGTCTGGTAGTTGAGATAGACTTCCGCCAGGTAATCCATGTTGTGCCGCAGTTCGGGCTGAAGCACGTAGTGAGCAAGTAACGTATCGAAGAGTGGACCTTTTATCTCTACTCCATAGTTGGCCAGTACGATCATGTCATACTTGATATTCTGTCCTACTTTGAGTGTTTCCTCGTTTTCAAAGAGCGGTTTGATAGAGTTTACAATTTTTATGGCTTCTTCACGATTTGAAGGAATGGGAATGTAATATGCTCTATTTTCCTCTACAGCGAGGCTGATTCCTACGAGTTCTGCCTTCATTGGCTCCGTACTCGTGGTCTCTGTGTCTAGAACCAATATTTCTGCTGTCCGTAATTTTTGAAATATTTCATCTCTTTTCTCTTCTGAATCAATGAGTTGATAGTCTGTATGGAGATCTTTTAAGCGCTTGAGATTTTGATTTTCGTCGTTGCCTGCCCCCTCGTCGGGAAATATCGCAAACAAATCGCCTTGAACAGGTTGCTGTTTTTGTGGCTCGTCCACGGTGGTAGCGAAGAGGGTACCTGCAAAGAGGTCGGCTACGGGTGGAGTGCTCTTGGCTTGTCCTGCCGATTGATTTCTCTTTGCTGTAGTTGATGAGCTGCTCTCCTCAAACTTCCGTTGGATGAGGGTGCGGAACTCCAGCTCTTCGAACAGTGCGCGTAGGGTAGGGGAGTCGGGCTCTTCGCGCACCAGCGTTGCCATATCAAGTGAGATGGGAACGTCGGTCTTGATGGTTGCCAGGAATTTGGAGAAGCGTATCTGTTCTACATGCTCTTCCACCTTTTTCTTCAGTGCTCCCTTCAGTAGGTCGGTATGGGTAAGCAACTGGTCTATACCGCCAAATTCGGCAATCAGCTTCTGTGCGGTCTTTTCGCCCACACCCGGACAACCTGGTATGTTGTCACTTGCATCACCCATCAGTCCGAGGATGTCTATCATCTGCCTGGTGTCTGTCAGCCCATACTTAGCCTTCACCTCTTCCGGGCCCATCACTTCAAAGCCGCCGCTGTGCTTGGGGCGGTACATGAAGACCTGATCGCTTACCAGCTGTCCGTAATCCTTGTCGGGCGTCATCATGTAGGTCGTGATGCCTTGTTGGGCAGCTTGCGTAGCCAGTGTGCCAATGACGTCGTCCGCCTCGTAGCCGCTTACCTCCAGGATAGGTATGCGGTAGGCTTCGATAATCTGCTTGATGATTGGTACGCTTTGACGGATCACCTCCGGCGTCTCTTCGCGTTGCGCTTTGTATTGCTCGTAGGCCTCGTGGCGGAAGGTGGGCCCTGATGGGTCGAACGCTACTCCGATGTGGGTCGGGTTCTCCTTTTTCAATACCTCCTCCAGGGTAGTGACAAACCCCAGGATGGCTGAAGTGTTCAGCCCCTTTGAGTTGATGCGAGGGCTTTTGATAAAGCCATAATAGGCCCTATAAATGAGGGCATATGCATCCAATAAGAACAGTTTATCCATATATTTTTCTCTATTTCATTCTTTTTTTCTTGGTAAAAGTACAAAAAAATACGATAATAACCTTTTTATTGCTATTTTTGTGGCCAAAAATAATCGATTTATGGAGACAATCTACCTTGTTAGTGAGCCTATAGCTGCAGAAATGGCGCATTTTCGCACTCTTTTTCGTAGTTCTTTGATTGGCAATAACCCGTTGCTCAATCTTGTAACTGAACATATTATGCGGAAGAGTGGTAAGATGATGCGTCCTATGCTGGTTATGCTCACTGCTAAGCTCTTTGGTGACGTCAATGAGGCCACTTATCGTGCCGCGGTCTCTCTGGAGTTGCTTCATAATGCCAGCCTCGTGCATGATGATGTGGTGGATGATAGTGATGAGCGTCGTGGCCAGGAATCGGTCAATGCACTTTTTAATAATAAGGTGGCCGTTCTCTCAGGGGATTATCTGCTGGCATCCTCACTCCTTCAGGTGGCTGCTACTGGTCAATTGGAGATTGTGCGTATCGTATCCCAGCTTGGCCAGGATTTAGCTGACGGCGAATTGCTTCAGCTGGCTAATGTAGCTAACGATAACTTCTCCGAAGATATTTACTATGAGGTAATACGTAAGAAGACTGCCGTTCTTTTTGCGGCATGTACCAAGGCTGGTGCCCTGTCAGTTGGAGCATCCGAGGAGGATGTAGAGAAAGCACGTCTTTTGGGAGAGTACATAGGCCTTTGTTTCCAGATACGCGACGATATTTTCGATTATTTCAATGATGATATTGGCAAGCCAACCGGTAACGATATGAAGGAGGGTAAGCTGACTCTCCCCGTGCTTTATGCCTTGAATACGACGCACGATGCTGAGGCCACTAAGCTGGCCGTAAAGGTGAAGCATGGTGAGGCTTCTGCAGCAGAAATTGCCCAATTAATCGAGTTTTCAAAACGTCAAGGTGGTATAGATTATGCCGAACGGAAGATGTGCGAGTTAGAAAAAAAGGCTTGCGACTTACTGGCAACCTATCCCGATTCGCCTGTAAGGCAAGCCTTATATGCCTATCTGCTCTGCGTCATCAACCGAGCAAAGTAAACTGGCTCCATACTATTTTTCCTTAGAAGAACTTCGTCTCCTGCCCCAGGATTTCGCTTAGCAGCAGGTTGGCCAAGCGGCTTGTACCGAGGCGGAACAGCGTGTTGTTAAGCCATTCTTCACCTAAAACCTCTTTCACAATCGTGTAGTAGGCCACGGCATCATCCACCGTGTTAATGCCTCCAGCTGGCTTAAAACCTACCTTACGCCCTGTCTCCTCGTAGTACTCCTTGATGGCTTGACACATCACGTAAGCTGCCTCAGGTGTGGCGGCTGGTTGCTGTTTTCCTGTGCTGGTCTTGATGAAGTCCGCTCCCGAATACATCGATAGAATCGAGGCTTTTTTAATGTTTTCGGCTGTCTTAAGCGCACCTGTTTCCAGTATTACCTTCAGGTGATGCTCCTTGCATGTGGCCTTCAGTTCTTCGATTTCATCACAAATATTCTCGTAGTCGCCCACCAGGAATTTGCCTACAGAAAGCACGATGTCTATCTCGTCTGCTCCATCGAGCAGGGCCAGCGATGTCTCTGCAACCTTCACCTCAGTAAAAGTCTGAGAGTGTGGGAATCCAGCCGATACACAAGCTATCTTAACCTCTTCCACTTCCAGCGTATCCTTCACTATCTCGGCAAAACAGGGATAGACGCATATAGCTGCTACGTTCTTCAGATCGGGATAGATTTCCTCAAAACGATTCACTTTCTGCGTGAAGCGCATCACGCTCTCATCGCTGTCGGTTGTGTTCAGCGTGGTCAGGTCGATGCAATGGAAGAGGAATTTCAGCACCTCTTCTTTGCGATTGCCTGCAGCTTTTGTCTCCAGCAGACTCTTCACTTGCTTGGCTACAGATTCGTCATCCAGCCTGGTGTTGTACTTCGATAAGGCCTCGTCGTACTTGCTCTTTTTTGTTTCGTTACTCTCCATGATTCATGAGTTTGGGGTTATTCATATGTCTTTCTTTATCTCTTTTGCTTTTCTTTTCGATGCTCTTCAGGAGGGCATCGGTCAAGTCTACACCTGTCTGATTGGCTAAGCAGATGAGTACCCATAGCACGTCAGCCATCTCCTCATCCAGGTTGTCTTTCTCTCCGGATTTGAAGGATTGTTCGCCATACTTGCGTGCCATGACGCGTGCCAGTTCACCCACTTCTTCGGTTAATATGGCCATATTGGTCAGTTCGCTGAAGTACCTTACGCCGATATTTTTTATCCACTGATCGACCAACTCCTGTGCCTCTTTGATGGTAATCTCACGTTTCTCCATAGCTTTTATTCTTTGTTTTTTGAATCCATGCAAATGGTTACAGGGCCATCGTTCAGTAACTCAACTTTCATATCTGCACCAAACGTTCCCGTCCCGATTTCTTTCCCTAAAGCCTCGCTCAGACTTCTGATAAAGGCTTCATAGAGTGGTATAGCCGTCTCATGTTTTGCAGCCTTGATGTATGAGGGTCTATTCCCTTTCTTGTAGGAGGCATGCAACGTAAACTGGCTAACCAATAAGATTTCGCCGTTTTCATCGAGGATAGAACGGTTCATTATCCCCTGTTCATCCTCGAAAACGCGTAAGTTGACCACCTTCTTCGTCAGCCACTCCACGTCCTCCATGCTATCGGCTTCTTCTATTCCTACGAGGATCATGAATCCTTTGCCAATAGCTGATTTGATGTTACTGTCGATGGTAACTGATGCATGGGCTACTCGTTGTATTACGATTCTCATATTACTTTTCTTTTTCTATAAAATAGTTCTTAATCAGTTGAGCTTTGCTTGCTCCTATACAAGCTGTGAGTTCCTCTTCATTCGCCTCTTTAATGCGTTTTAGACTCTTGAATGTCTTGAGCAGTAACTCCTTGCTTTTAGCTCCGATACCCTTGATTTCATCGAGCTCTGAGGCTGTCTGTCGTTTACTTCGCTTATCGCGGTGGAAGGTAATGGCGTAGCGATGTACCTCGTCTTGGATGCGTGTCAAGAGATGGAATAGGGGACTATTCTGCTTCATGCCTACGCTAACGGGCGGATTGCCGAAAAGCAGTTCGTTCGTGCGGTGACGGCCGTCTTTGGCCAATCCTGCTACAGGTATCTGCAGTTGAAGCTCATCTAGTACCTCTTGCACGGCGCTCATTTGCCCCTTTCCACCGTCGGTAATAATAAGGTCGGGCAGGGGAGTTCCTTCGTTTTTGGCCCGATTATAACGTCTGTACACCACTTCTCTCATCGATGCATAATCGTCGGGACCTACCACACTTTTGATATTGTATTTCCGGTAATCCACTTTACTGGGCTTTCCTTTTACAAAGACTACACATCCTGCTACCGCATCACTTCCCTGTATATTCGAGTTGTCAAAGCACTCTATCCGTATGGGCAGCTTCTCTAAATGGAGTTGATCCTGGATCTCCTTGAGCAAGCGAACACTTCGTTGCTCAGGATTGAGCTTCTCTGCCTGCTTCAGGCGGTCGGCTTTATACTGCTTCACGTTGAGCTGTGAAAGCTCCAGCAACGTTTTCTTATCTCCTCTTGCAGGGATTGTAAAGGTTACATCCTTCAGTTCCAAATCGAGTTCGAATGGGATGATAATCTCTTTCGAACAGCTTTTGTAGCGTTCTCTCATCTCCACGATACCGAGCGAAAGGAGTTCCTCTTTGCTTTCGTCGAGCCGCTTCTTGTATTCAAAAGTGAAGGCTTGATTGATAGCTCCATTCGTCACGTGCATGTAGTTGATAAAAGCTACCTTTTCATCGAGATCTTCCTCGATGGAGAAGACATCGATATGGTGAAGTATATGGCTTACTACTTCCGATTTCGATCGGTAGTTCTCCAGTAACTGATATTTCTGCTTAATCTGTTCCGCCTCTTCGAAGCGCATCTCTTCGGCCAGCTTTTGCATCTCATGAAAGAGCTTTTTACTCAAATCTCTGGTATTCCCTTTGAGGATTTCCTTGATTTCTTCGATGTTTTTCCGGTAATCCTCTTCGCTTATTTTCCCTACACATGGGCCCGCACAATTCTTGATGTGGTATTTCAGGCAAACGTTATATTTTCCTGCTTTAATCTGTTCCGGATTAAGATTCAATGCACAGGTACGGAGTGGGTATAGGTGGAAGATGAGGTCAAGCAACCCGTACATGGTAGGTACATGGCTGTAGGGGCCAAAGTAGAGTGAGCCGTTACGTATGATACGCCGTGTCTTCATTACCCGTGGAAAGTGCTCGTTGGGTATGCAGATGCTCGGATAGGTCTTGTCATCCTTCAGCAATACGTTATAGCGGGGCTTATACTTCTTGATGAGGTTGTTTTCCAGTAATAGCGCATCCTCTTCAGTTTTCACCACAATATAACGTATGTCGGCAATCTTGCTTACCAGTATCCTGGTCTTTCCGGATTCATGCTCCCGGTTGAAGTATGACGACACCCTGCGCTTCAGGTTTTTTGCCTTTCCAACGTAGATTATCGTTCCTTCCTCGTTCAGGTATTGGTAGATGCCAGGACTATCAGGCAAGTTTTGCACTATACCCTTCAGGTAAGAGTTTGCTTTTAGTTCTTCCATTTGACAAACGAGCCTGTAGATTTACAACGACAAGACAGATTCTACCTCGATATCCTCGGTGAATAGGGCTTTCCCGTTTAGTTCTTTCAGCTCAATAATGAAGTTAGCCATCACCTTTTTAGGTTTAAGCTGCTTTACCAAATTACATGCCGCAACCATCGTGCCTCCTGTGGCCAGCAGGTCATCGTGGATTAACACAACGTCGTTTTCGTTGATGGCATCTTTGTGTATCTGTATGGTATCCGTTCCATATTCTTTCGTATAGCTCTCTTCAATCGTGTCTGCAGGAAGCTTTCCTGGTTTACGGATAGGCACGAATCCCGCACCTAATCTTGCCGCAAGCATTGGACCCATGATGAAGCCACGGCTTTCTATGCCCACTACTTTGGTTATGCCTTTGTCCTTGTACATCTCATACAGGCTATCACTCAGTTCTCTTAATGCCTCGCTGTCTTTTAACAGGGTAGTTACGTCGTAAAATAGGATTCCTGGAATGGGAAAATCCGGAATCTGACGAATGCTTTTAATTAATGTCTCTTTGCTCATAATCAGTTCTTTTTATAGAGTTATATAAATCTTTTGTTTCACGTGGAACACTCCTTTTCTCATCTTCCGCAGAGTACCAGGAGGACGTTGATGTCGCTAGGTGATACTCCTGGGATACGGCTTGCTTGCGCGATCGTCTCGGGGTCTATCTTGGTTAGCTTTTGTCTGGCTTCGGTAGAGAGGGATTGCAAAGTGTTGTAGTCGAATTTTCCTTTGATTTTAATGCTTTCCAGTCGGGCCAGTTTGTCGGCTATCATTCGTTCGCGTTGGATGTATCCACTATATTTGATTTGAATCTCGGCAGCTTCGATGATTTCTTCGCGTCGTTCTTCGATGCGGTTCAGTTCTCGCTTGAGCGCATCGATGTGGTCCGACATGTTCTGTAGCGTAAGTTGGGGACGGTTGATGAGGTCCACAAGCTTGCAGCCATGGCGTAGTGGGGTAGTACCGAGTGCTTCGAGCGCTGGATTGATGAGGGCTGCTTTGATGGAGAATTCTTGGCAGAAGGTGATAATCCGATTAACGGCTTCGCGCTTCTTGCGGAGCAATTCGTACCGGTCAGGTTTAACAAGTCCGATACGGTATGCCCGTTCGGTGAGTCGCATGTCTGCATCATCCATGCGAAGCAGGATGCGATACTCTGCACGAGAGGTAAACATACGGTAGGGCTCATCAACGCCTTTTGTAACCAAATCGTCGATTAATACGCCGATATAGGCCTCATCACGAGCTAAGGTGAAGGGCTCGCCGCCGTGGCAATTGATGTGAGCATTGATGCCGGCTATGATGCCTTGCCCTGCTGCTTCTTCGTATCCTGTTGTTCCGTTGACTTGTCCAGCCAGGAAGAGGTTCTTTACCTTCTTGCTCTCCAGGGTGTGGGCGAGCTGCGTGGGATCGAAGTAATCGTATTCGATGGCATAGCCTGGCCGGTAAATGACCATATCGCGGAAGGCGGGAATCTTCTTCAGCGCTTCAATCTGGATCTCCATAGGTAGGGAGGAGGAGAAGCCGTTCAGGTAGAGCTCGCGTGTAGTTTCTCCCTCGGGCTCGAGGAAGAGTTGATGCTGGTTCTTGTCGGGAAAGGTGACGATTTTCGTCTCGATGCTGGGGCAATAGCGGGGGCCTATACTCTGTATTTGTCCGTTGTAAAGGGGAGATTCCGGCAGTCCTTGGCGTAGAATCTCGTGCGTCTCTTCGTTGGTGAAGCAGGTCCAGCAGGGTAGCTGCTTGAGCGTGCGCTGTGGGGTATCCATGAAGGAGAACTTATGGAAGTCCTGTTCGCCATCCTGTATTTCCATCTCTTCATAGTGTACGCTACGGCCATCGATACGTACAGGAGTTCCCGTCTTCATGCGGCCGTAGCTGATGCCACAGGCTGCGATGGATTCGGTCAATTCGTAGGAGGCGGGTTCAGCCATGCGTCCTCCAGGGAGCATGGTACGCCCCACGTGCATCAAGCCGTTGAGGAAGGTTCCTGCTGTCAGTACCACGCATCGTGCGCGGAAGGTTACACCCCATACTGTTTCCACTCCAGTTACCTCGCCATTGCTGACCAGCAGCCTACGCACCGTATCTTGCCAGATGTGTAGGTTGGGGATATTCTCCAGGATTTCGCGCCAGGCCCAGATAAACTTACCTCGGTCGCATTGTGCACGTGGGCTCCACATAGCCGGACCTTTTGAGCGGTTAAGCAGGCGGAACTGAATGGCGGTGCGGTCGGTTACTAAGCCCATGTATCCACCTAAAGCGTCAATCTCGCGCACAATCTGTCCTTTGGCAATACCGCCCACGGCAGGGTTGCAGCTCATCTGAGCAATCTTATTCATGTCCATGGTGATGAGACAGGTCTTCGAACCGAGGTTAGCTGCCGCAGCAGCGGCCTCACACCCGGCGTGTCCACCACCAATCACAATCACATCGTAGTTAAATTCCATCGTAACATCCATTATTTCGTATGCAAAGATACAACAAAAAACTGAGAATGAGGGCAGAATGATGAAAAATCTATGAGAATGAGCGGATTAATTGATTTAGTTGGATTTTCTGTGAAGACAACAGATGCCACAAAAAAGTCAGTTGAAGCAAGAGTTTCGTTACTATCCCGTTACTCTTTTCGCTGGCGAGGAGGTCTGAAAAGCCCGTGAGG